>NZ_JBHTDO010000037.1:0-109780 GCF_042666575.1 Actinoplanes sp. GCM10030250
GGCGGCGAGAGTGCTCACCCACTCGCGGCTACCAGGCACCGAGTCTGCCAGCGGCTGACCCGGTAGCTCCCATTAGGTTGGTGCGGGTGAGGCCGGGATGGGCCAGCGCGCTGACGATCGGCGAGCCCGCGGCGCGCAGGCGGCGGTCCAGTTCGAGGCCGAAGATCGTGGTGGCGAGCTTGGACCGACCGTAGGCGGAGGCGGCCCGGTAGTCGCGCTCGAACATCAGGTCGTCGAAGTCGAGGTGCGCGTTCTTGTGGGTGATCGAGCTGAGGCTGACCACGCGGGCCCGACGCGCCGCGGCCAGGTTGCCGAGCAGCAGTCCGGTCAGCGCGAAGTGGCCCAGCATGTTGGTGGCGAACTGCAGCTCGAAGCCGTCGGCGGAGGTGCGGCGCGGGCCCAGCAGCACCACACCGGCGTTGTTGACCAGCAGGTCGATGACCGGGTGGTCGGCGGCCAGTTTCGAGGCGAACCCGCGTACCGCATCGAGCGACGCCAGATCCAGCTCACGCACCTCGACATCGCCGCCGATCCGGCGGGCGGCCTCCTGGCCGGCCGCGGTGTTGCGCACGGCGAGCACGACGTGCGCGCCGTGCCGGGCCAGCTCGGTGGCAGTGACCAGGCCGAGGCCCGAGTTCGCGCCGGTCACGACGGCGACTTTGCCGTGCTGGTCGGGGATGCGGTCGGCGGTCCATCCGGTCATCTGCGGCTCCTCGGGAGTTGGTGTGCTGAGGCACCGACTGGGGGTGTCGGTGTACTGAGGCACCGACTGGGTGTCGGTGTGCTGAAGCGCCGACGTTAGGGGCGATCCGGGGCGCCTCCGTCGTTCTCGGTTGCCTAGGTCCGCGGGACCTACCTTCGGTGGTCCGGGCCGCGGCAGACTTGCGGCATGAGCAGCCACCATCCGTACGCTCGTGAGCTCGGCGACTTTCTGAGGGCCCGTCGCAGCCGGCTGCGTCCGCACGATGTGGGCCTGGAGCCGGGCGGCCGTCGCAAGGTCGCCGGGCTGCGGCGTGAGGAGCTGGCCCTGCTGGCCGGGTTGAGCACGGACTACTACCAGCGGATGGAACAGGGCCGTGAGGTACGCCCGTCCGACGACGTCCTGGAATCGCTCGCCGCAGCGCTGAGCCTCGACGACGAGGAACGCCGGCACCTGTTCACGCTGGCCCACGCCGCCCGCCGCCCGGTGCCCGCCCGGGTGAACCGCGAGCCGGAGCGGGTGCCGGACAGCACACGGCGGCTGCTGCGGGTGATGGACACCCCGGCGGTCGTCCTCAGCCGGCACTTGGACCTGCTCGACTGGAACCCGATGGCGGAAGCCCTGCTCGGCGACCCGTACGGTCTCCCGCCCGATCGCCTCAACATGCTCCTGCTGATGTTCGACGACATGCTGACCAGCGGCCGAACCTGCTCAGACTGGGAGCGGCAGGCCCTCGACTACATCGGCATGATGCGCGCCGCCGTCGCCACCGACCCCACCCATCCCCGCGCCACAGCGATCGTCGGCGAGCTGAGCATCCGCAGCGCCGAGTTCCGGCGGCTCTGGGCCCGGCACGACGTCCGCGAATCGGTCAGCGGCTCCAAGACCTTCCGGATCCCCGAGGTCGGCGACATCGTCCTGGACTGGGACACCTACCCCCTGCCCGGCAGCCCCGGCCCGGTCATGCTCGTCTACACCGCCGAACCCGGCACCGCCGACGCCGACCGCCTGCATTTGCTGGCGACGTTGCACGCCACCCGCTCAGCGCCCACCGGCAAGCGCGGTGGGCGGGACGCGTGACTCGGGCCATCAAGCACTCACGGTGAGCGGGTCTGAGGCCGTTTCGCCGTTGTGCGGAACCGCGGAGCGGTGCTGACCACCACGAGGTTCCGCAAACCCACAACGCAAGCCCCGCGCGTGACCCAGCCGACCACCGAGCGTCACAAAAGGCCCGCACCCCGGCCGACTACCGGGCGTCACAAAAGGCCCGCACCCCGGCCGACTACCGGGCGTCACAAAGGCCCGCACCCCGGCCGACCACCGGGCGTCACAGCTGGGTCGGGGGTGCGGATCAGACCGGCGACCGCCCGCGAACGGCTGTGCGCCGGCCAAGCTTGCGGGCCCGCAAGGGGATGCGGGCCCGCAAACCGCGTCAGGCGTACGCCTTGACCTCCAGGAGGCCGACCGACGACGCTCCGCTGGTCAGCGCCACCCGCAACCGGGTCGTGCTGATCTGACCGAACGACACCTGGTTGTACTGGTTACCCACAGCCGGATAACCGCTCGGTGAGGGGACGTCGACGTAGGCGCTTCCGTTCCAGTACTGCAGTTTCCACGAGGCGGGCAGGTCGATGCCCTGGCCGTCGTCGAAGAAGTAGATCTGGGCCGAGCGCAGGGTCTGCGCCGCGGGCCAGGTCAGTTCCGCCCACTGCTGGCCCGTGTTGGGCCACGTCCCCCAGCGCGGGTTGACCGTGTCGTTGGAGGACGGCGGGTCGATGCCGTCGTTGATGGCCGCGACGTTCTCCCACGACGAGGTGTAGGAGGCGCTCGGCGTCGCCGAGGCGGCGAGGTTCGGGTTGGACGGGACGGTGCCCTGGCCGTAGAGCTTGACCTCGGTGAGGCCGGCCTTGGCGCTGCCGGACGGCTGGGTGAACTGGATGCGCAGCCGCGCGGTGCTGACCGGCGTGAAGGTCACCCTGTTGTAGTTGGACTGTGGCGTACCGGGGGTTTTGACCTGCGAGGCCGCGTCGACCCAGGCCGAGCCGTTCCAGTACTGGACGTTGTAGGCGGACGGCGGCCGGTACCGGTTGGTGGCCCGGTCGTTGCGGAAGTAGATCCAGGCCTCGTCGACCGTACGATTGGCCCCGAAGTTGAGCTCGAACCAGTCGGACGCGTTGGCGCTGCCGTAACTTCCCCACAGCGGTGAGTTGGTGGGCAGGCCGTCGATGGCCGCCGCCGGCGAGGTGCCGGAGGTGGTGTACGACGCCGAAGCCGCCGCCCCCGCGGCCAGGTTGGGACGCGTGGAGGTGAGGTCGACGCCCGCCTTGGCGAAGATGTCGACCACCCGCGCGCTGCTCTGCACCACGTTCTGCGGTGCCTGCATCCCGGAGAAGGCCGCGTTGTACGACACCGTGCCGGTGGCGCCCGGGAAGGTGACCGCCCCGGTGGCCGGGTTGTAGACGAACGGCACGAGCCGGTCCACAGTGGCGACCCGGGTCCCGTTGAGGAAGATCGAGTAGCCCTGCGGTACGCCGGTGTACCGGGTCACGCCGTCCGCCGGGTCGTCCCAGACCACGGACAGGTTGGCGTTGCGGTAGCGCAGGTTGTTGACCGCGAAGTGCGTCCACCCGATGTTGATCGGCGACAGCTCGATCTGGGCGTCGTTGCGCGGCCGCAGCCCGGCCACGTCCTCGATGATCGTCCAGTTGCTGCTGCCGAGGATGTTGTGGTGGATCCACGACCGGTACGTGATGGAGTTGCCGTTCCAGTCGGCCCAGAACTCGTTGGCGTCCGGCCAGGCCGTGTTGCCGTCGACGTACTGCGCGTAGGCGTTCCAGTAGAGCAGCTTCTTGTAGTCCTCGTTGTTCATCCACGAGTTGGGGTAGTTGCGCAGCACCGACGAGTAGAGCCGGAACTGCACCGTCGAGTTGATCGTGGAGAAGTTGTTGCTGCCCGGGTTGCCGGCCGCCGCTGCCGCCGCCTTGTCCTTCTGGTTGGCGGTGTAGAACGGGAAGATCGGGTATTCGGCCTGGTCGCCGAAGAGCCGCAGCGCCTCCCGGTACTGGGCGGTGTTCGGCATCAGCCCCACCGAGTACGGGTAGTAGTTGTTGATCTCCTTCCACGGCACGTGCGTGTTCGTCGAGACGTGCTTGTGCTCGAGCAGCTGCCGGGCCGGGTTCCACAGGGTGTTCACCACGCCGTTGCGGATCCGGTCGGCGAGCGTCTGCATCTCGGTCGCCTTGGCGGTGTTACCCATCAGCGTGTAGGCGTCGCGGGCCGCGTTGGCCGCCGACCACACGTACGCGGTCTCGGCCCGGTCCAGGTTGCCGGACCGCCAGTGGAACGACACCGCATCGGCGTCGTTGCCGGTCATCGCGCCCCAGTCGTACTCGATGACGCCGTTGTTGTTGGTGTCGTAGGTCGCCAGCTGACCCTTGGCGTCACCCTCGGCGTAGCGGGCGAAGTTGTTCAGCATCGCCGGCTGTCCGCCGTGGATCTGGTAGGCCCGCCACGCCGCCTCGGCGATGTACTGGGTGTACGAGTTCGACCAGTTCTCCGGGTCACCCGGATTGTCCATGAACCGGCCGTTCGCCGAGTACTGCCCGACCGCCAGGTAGGGACCGTACGAGTACTCGGCGTTACGCAGGTACTTCAAGTCGTCGATGTGCATCGGCTGGGTCAGCGCGATCGCGTTGTTGTAGCCGGTCACACCCTCGATCGACTGCGGGAACTGGAAGTCCTGCCCGGGGATGTCCGCGTCGAGGTGGTTGAAGCGCATCAGCCACCAGCGGTAGTAGATGTTCTTCTTGATCGCCGCGTCCGGCACGTCGATGTAGGGCACGTTGTCCGCCCACCACCGGTTGTAGTCCCGCACATGGGTGGCGAACGCGTTCGGGGCCGTCAGAGCCCGGTAGGCGTCGTACTCCGTACGGGATTGGGGGATCTCGTTGGCGACCAGGCCCAGTTGCACCTTGACCGTGACCGTCTGCCCGGCCGCGACCGTTACTGATCGGCTCAGGGCGCTGCCCGAGGGCGTGAAGCCGTCACCGGAGAACCGCGGGTAGAGCGTGGTGAGGTTGTTCTTCACCGCCCGCGTGCCGGTCAGTTCGGTGCCGCTGACCGTTGTCGCGTAGGGCGACGTGGCGTTCAGCTGCACGGTCGCCGAGGCGCTGCCCGTGTTGACCACCGCGACGTTGGTGACCAGCACGTTGTTGTTGGTGATGAACTTGGTGACGTCGAGCCGGACCGAGCCGCCGGTGTGCACGCTGCGCCAGTGGCTCGGCGTCTGCCGGCGCTGGGCCGGCTGCTCGGTGAACGTTCCCGGCGAGGCCGTGATCGCGTAGGCGTTCTGGCTGCTGATGTTGTCCCAGTAGGCGGCGTTACCGCCGAAACCGATCACTGCGGGGTTGTGCGTGTACATGAACGCCGCGCGCCCGCGGGTCATCAGCCAGGGCCCGGCCGGGTCGTTACCGGTGCGGGCGAGCAGCCGATCCATCCAGAAATCGGTGCCGCCCGCCTCCGCGTCGTAGATCGCGCGCATGGTGTCGCCGGTCGAATAGCCGACCGGCGGCGCCGGGATCGAACCGGCGCCGGTGAAGGTGGGATAACCGATGGGCTGGGCGGCCTGCGCCGGCGTGGCCTGAGTGGTCAGACCGGCACCAATCAAGATCAAAGTCATCGCGTACGCGGAGAGCCGGCGCCTCACGACTGGAACGCCTTCCACTCGAGGACTCCTGTGGAGAGACCGGTGCGTGAAGTGATCAGCAAGCGAAGACGTGTTGAGTTGACTGGATTGAACGTGATGACGTTCTCAACATTGCCTGCGGTTCCACATGTTGACTGGCCGGGTGCGTCAACATATGCACTGCCGTTCCAGTACTGGATTCGGCATGAAGCGGGCAGATCGATGCCCTGGTTGTCGTCGAACCAGTAGACCGAGCTGCGGTTGATCGAGCGGGCCGCCGGCCACTGGTACTCGATCCACTGGTTGCCCTGCTCGGGCCAGTTGCCGTAGGCGAGACTCGACCGATCCTGCGAGTTCGCCGGCGTCCCGCCGTTGTTGATCGCCGCGAGGCTCTCCCACGAGGACACATAGGACGTCGACGCGGTCGCCGACGGTGCGATGTTGGTGCCGCTGCCACCACCGCCGCCACCCGGGTTCGGCGGCGGGCCGGCTGTGGTCTGTGTGACCTGCTGGATGGTGCCGTCAGCGTTGAAGTACAGCCGGTCCACCGCCACCGACCTGCGGAAGTTGCCACCGCCGGGCGCGTTCGCGTTGTGGTAGACGATGTACCACTGGCCGTTGAACTCGACGATCCCCGCGTGGTTGGTGGTCGACGACGTCTGGCCGAGCACGATGCCGCGGTGCGTCCACGGCCCGAGCGGGCTGGTCGCCGTCGCGTAGCGCTGGCAGGCGTAACTGGAGTTGGTGACGCAGCCGCTTGTGTCGTTGGCGGCGTACATCATGTAGTAGAGGCCGTTGCGCTTGAACATCCACGGGGCCTCCCAGTAATTGGTGAGTCCCGCCGGCGTTACCACCGAACCGACCGTGTCGATCATGTTGCTGGCCAGCTTGACCGCACGCACGCCCCAATAGCCGCCCCAGTACATGTACGCCTGGCCGTCGTCGTCGACGAAAACCGTCGGGTCGATGTTGAGCCCGGACGAGTTGGGAGTGCTGTCGCTGATCAGCGGGCCGCCCTTGGCGTCGGTGAACGGGCCGAGCGGAGTGTCACCGACCGCGACGCCGATGTTCATCCAGCCCGCGCCGTTGCCGTTGATCGAGGTGTACCAGTAGTACTTGCCGTTGCGCGGCTCGACCTCACCGGCCCACGCGTCGGCGCCGGCCCACGGGAAGGTGCCGATGTTCGCGCGGGCGCCGTTGTCGGTCCAGTTCGCCGCGTCGGTCGAGGACAGCACGTGCCACTCGCGCATCACGAAGTTGTTGTTGCCGCTGGCCGCCTCGTCGCGGCCCGCGTAGATGTACATGGTGTTGCCGACGACCAGCGGTGCTGGATCGGCGGTGTAGATATTGGTGATGATGGGGTTGGCGGCCTGGGCCGGGGTGGCGACCGCTACCGCGGCGACAGCGGTGACCAGCGCGCACAGAGCGGCCGGCCATCTCCTCCTGGACATCTGACTCCTCTTCACTGACCGGTGGCGTGCAGTTGAGAAACCTCGGACGCGGACAGGGCCCGGCTGGAGATCCGGAATCCGTCGACGGCCGCGGTCAGGTAGGGATCGCCGGCGTACTGCGAGCGGCCGATCCAGTTCTGGGTGGTGGAACCGAGCGCGGACGGGCGTACCGTCAGCGCGCTGTTGCGGGCCACCTCGGCGCCGTTGACGTAGAGCACGCCGAGGTTGCCGGTGTGGGTGACGGCCACGTGCGTCCACGTTCCGGTGGGCAGCGCGGCCGGTGCGTCGATGCGCTGCTCGCCCCCGGCGCCGCCGGCGGAGATCGCATACCGCGCGGTTCCCGCGCTGCTGCGGGGCGTGAGGAACAGGTAGGCGCCGGTCCCGCTGCCGAAGTCGAACAGCCGGGTCCAGGTCGCGGCGGCGTCGAGGCGCACCCACGCGGCGATCGAGAACGAGGCGGCGCCGGCCAGGATTCCGGCCGGGAGGCTGATGTACGCGTTGCCGCCGTTCAGAAGGACCGCGTTGCCGCTGCGTCCCGTCGTGCGGGTCGTGCCGCCGTTCAGCGTGCCGTTCCAGCCGTTGCCGGTGGCGTCGACCGCTGTGGTGCCGGACGTCTCGTCGAAGGGATAGTGCGCTTCCCGGGCGCCCGCGGCGACGCTCCAGTAGACCGAATACCGCTGGCCGTGCGTCTTGTAGAACGGGCGGAGCAGCACCGACCCCGCGGTGTACTCGAGCGGGGTGCCGGTGGGCGTGAGGCTGCCCTGGCTGAGCGTGGGCAGCGAGCCGAGGTTCGTGCTGCCGAACTGCCCGGCCAGCACGATCGGCCCGTGCTTCACCGCGCGGACCGCCGGGTTGTCCGGGGTGGGTTCGAGGGTGAGGGCCATCGGCAAGCTGATGTCCACGGTGTCGCCGCTCGCCCAGGTCCGGTTGATCGCCAGGTACGAGCCGGGCACGGGTGAGCCGGTGAGGGTGCCGTTGACATGGACCTGGGCGCCGCTGGTCCAGGACGGGATGCGCAGGCGCAGATCGATCGCCCCGGAACCGGTGATCGTGAGCCGCGACGTGGAGGTCTCCGGGTAGGTGGTGTCCTGCCGGATCGTGATGCCGCGCCCCGGCCAGGTCAGCGTGGAGGCGACGAACAGGTTCACGTACAGCGTGGTCCCGTTGTTGAAATAGATGCTGTCGCCGAACTTGGTGTTCGTCTCCATGCCCGTGCCGTGGCAGCAGGTGAAGTTGTCGTAGTCGTTGCTGTACGTCTTGATCCCGCCGGCCCGCAGCGGCACGTAGTAGCAGTGGTGCCCGTTCGCCGAGTTCGGGTTCTGCGCACCGAGCAGGTGGTTGTAGAGCGCCTTCTCGTAGAAGTCCATCAGCTCGGCGGCCCGGCCCGGGTCGGTGAAGAACAGCTGCCGGGTCAGTTTGAGCATGTTGTACGAGTTGCAGCACTCGCAGGTCGTGTCCGAGAGCTCGCTCGCGATCCGGTTCGGAGCCTGGAAGTACTCGCCGTTGGAGTTGCCGCCGATCGCGTACGAATGCTGTCGCACCACGAAGTTCCAGAAGTTGACGGCGATGTCGCGGTACCGGGTCGTGCCGGTGGCGTGGAAACCGCGGATGGCGGCGAGCGCCTTCGGGATCTGGGTGTTGGCGTGGAAACCGGCGAGTGCGTCGGTGTTGTTCGCCAGGGGGTCGAGCACCTGGGCGTGGTCGAAGTACTGGGCGGTGGTCAGGTGCGCGGTGTTCTCACTCTGCTGATAGAGGTTGAACAGGGTCTCGCCGATGCCGCCGAACTCGACACGCAGCATCTGCTGCCGCTGGGCGTACGTCAGACGGCTGTTGCGAGCCTGGACCCAGGCCGCCTTGCGCGCAAGGACCGTGAGGGCCTGGGCATTTCCGGCCAGCTGGTGCTGATCGAGCAGGCCCTGCACGATCTTGTGGAGCGTGTAGTACGGCGCCCATACCTGCTGGCCGGTCTCCACCCGGTCGATGAAGCTCTCCGGATAGGCCGACAGATAGCCGTTGGAGCGCTGGCAGAGGGCCAGTTGCGCGACCAGGTAGTCGCCCTTTGTCTTGTACGCGGTGTCGCCGGTGCTCGCGTACGCCTGGGCCAATGCGGTCAGCACGTGGCCGATCGAGTGTCCGCGCAGTTCGGTGGTGGGTGATTCCCAGCCGCCGCACGGGGTTGCCGACGACGAGAGGCCGGCGGTCACCCGGAACATGTGCAGCAGCCGGTCGGCGTTGAGGAACTTCAGGTAGGTGTGTGTGCGGGCTGCGTTGTCGGCGAACGGGCCGGGCAGCAGGCGGACGGCGGTGAGCGGGAACGCGTACGCCGAGACGCCGTTGTCCGGGCGCGCTTCGGCGGCGGTTGTCGACAGCAGGCCGCCGGAGGCGCCCGCGGCTGCGGCGCCGGCGATCAGTACGGAACGACGGGAGGGCATGGGTGGCACCTTTCGTCGGGCGCCCCGGCCGGATCGGATCCGGCCGGGGCGTGGGAATCAGTAGCCGTAGCGGCTCTTCAGGTGCCGCCACCAGTCGCGGAACATCCACGCGTCGAACTCGGTGATCTGCGTGGAACTGCCGGCCCGCATGATGAAGTTGCTGACACCGCTCGGGGTCCAGTCGTAGAAGTCGTCAAGACCCCAGGTATGGCCGATCTCGTGCAGCAGGATGTGCATGTTGTTGGCGTTGATGTTGTTCATGAAGTACTCGCGGCCCACCCGCTGGCCCCAGTCGCCACCCGCGCCGCCGCCGAAGCCGTCGGTCAGCCACAGCGACTGGTCGTAGTGCCGGGCGGCACCACCGGGACAGTTGTTGTACTGCCCGTTCTGGTTGAAGAACCGGCCGCACGGTGCCGCGCACTGCGGCGCGTTCTCCCGGATGTCGTTGACGTAGATGTCCACCGAGTTGTCGCTCCACTGCAGCTGGGAGCGGTTGCGGACAGCCCAGCCGACGACCCGGACCGGAACGCTGGAGTACGGCCAGGCGTTGTGCCCGACCAACTCATCGGTCCACTTCTTGTACTGCCGGGCCACGGCGGCGTGGATCTGGTCGCGCTGTGCCGCGGTCACGGTCGCCGAGGAGTCCCAGCGAACGCAGTAGTTGATGTAGCCGCGGTTGGCCATGACCTGGTCCCAGCCGTAGTTGCGGAACCCGTACAGATTGCCGTTGTTGTAGGTCTGCTCCTGGTGCTGCCAAACCTGGTTGAGCGGCGTGACCAGGTTGGACGGCGGGCTCCAGGTGGGGGGAGCGGCGTGCGCGGCGGCCGGGATGAGGCTCGCGCCCACCAGGACGGCGATGATCGCCGTGAGGAGGGCTCGCACCGGTCGTGTTCTCATGGAACCTCCATGACATAGACGTGCATCTATTCCTTTGACAGTGGTGCACCCCCGTGTGAATTGCGCAGCTGTGATCGCCGGGTGCCGGCTCGCGGCCATTTCCCGGGCGGCCGTGCCCGGCCGCCGGGTGCCCCTGGTTCGCGAGGTGACCCGGGCGAGGACTCCGTCCATCTGTCCCCTGTGGAAGTCAGGTTCCCCTACGAAAACGTTTTCGGCAAGATGTGCAACGGGTTACGAATAGAAACTCATCAGCGGTCGATCCCGCTGGTAGCGTCCTCGCAGCCGGTACGCGCGGCACCGAAAGGGCGTTTGCGTCAGGCGGAAATCCCCGGGCCCGGCATGATCTTCACGGCGCCCGTGCCCGGGTCCGGGCCGGCGGTCCGCCGGGTCCGGGCCGGCGGTCCGCCGGGGTCCTGGCCGGTGGTCCACCCGGGTTCGGGCCGGTGGTCCGGACCCGGCAGATCCACGCCGCGGTCCGTGCCGAAGCGGACGCCTCGCGGTTGACGGATCGCTGGTTGACGGATCGCTGATTGGCGATGTCCGCTGAACCTATGACTGCGATCGTGGGCCTGCTGCGCAAGGGCGCCGTCTACATCGGTGGCGACAGCGCCGGTGTGAGCGGCATGAACCTGTCCGTCCGCGCCGACACCAAGGTGTTCCGCAACGGCGCCTACCTCTTCGGGTTCACCACCTCGTTCCGGATGGGCCAGCTGATCCGGTACTCACTGGCGCCATCCGCCCCGAAAGGTGACCTCGATCGGTTCATGACCACCACGTTCGTCGACGCGCTGCGGGACTGTCTCAAGAGCGGCGGGTACGCGCGTAAGGAGGAGGAGCAGGAGATGGGCGGGACGTTCCTGGTCGGGGTGCGTGGCCGGCTCTTCGTGATCCACGACGACTACCAGGTGGGCAAGGCCGCTGACGGGTTCGCGGCGGTGGGCTGCGGTGATCAGGTGGCGCTGGGCGCGTTGTTCGCGACGGCGGGGCGGGGGATGAAACCCCGGGCTCGGGTACGGCTCGCGCTGCGGGCGGCGGAGCGGTTCAGTGCTGGGGTACGGGGGCCGTTCGTCTGCCTGTCGCTGCGGTCCTAGCCTTTGGCCGGCCGGGTATTCGCCGGCTGCGCTTTTCGGCCGGATCGCTTCTTGGTGGGATCAATGAGTCAGCTGGTCGGGCAGAACGGCCAGGCCGGCTTGCGCGACGATCTTCTGCAGTGCGGCGACGTGGTCGGTGAACGCCCGCTGTCCCTGCGGGGTGAGCTGGGCCGACGTACGCGCGCGCTTGCCGACGAAACCCTTGCGGATCTCGACGTAGCCGGCCTCTTCGAGGGTGGTGAGCTGCTTGGAGAGCGCCGAGTCGGAGAGGCCGAGGGTGTCACGGAGGAACCGGAAGTCGGCCCACTCGGTGGCGGCCAGCAGGCTGACGAGGGAGAGCCGGGTCGGCGCGTGGATCAGCTCGTCGAACCGGGGCGTGCCGCTCACCGGGAGCCGCCGAGCGGCCGGGACAGCATCACCCGGCGAAGATACGCCATCAGGCGCGGCCCGCCGAGGGCCAGGCCCACCGCGACCGGGAGACAGCCGAGGGTGGCCGGCAGGGGTACGCCCAGGGCCTCCAGCGTGAAGCCGAGCGCGACACCCGTGGCGACGAGCACGACGGTGAACGCGGTGATCGCGAGCGCGCCGCGGACGCCGATCAATTCCGGTCGGACCTGGACGCGAGCTTTACGGACCACGGCGAAGATCAGGGCGCCCAGGCCGAGCGCGTAGACGACGCTGCCGGCGGCGACGAGCCAGTTGATCTCGCTCTCGACGGCGGCGACGAAGAGCACCATGAGGCCGCCGATGCTGTACCAGAACCAGGGCGGGACGAGGTTGGTGTCGACTACCTGGGCGCGGCGGGCCTGCATCTCGGCCAGAGCGATCTCGGCGTCGACGGGCGGGATGTGCGGTGTGGTCATCACTTCCTCCTCGAGCATGTACTTTCCTGCTAGGAAAGTAACCGTCACTTTCCCGGTTGGCAAGTACTTTCCTCATTGGATGCTCGATGGGCTGGGCTAGTTGTGGGTGCCGTCTCGAGCCTGTCTCGAGCGGGTTGAGGCGGCACGGGGAGTGGTAACGGTCCGAGAACGATCTGGATGGGGTGGGGCTTGCTGTGAGAGCGGTGTCCGCGGGGTCCAGGTGCGGGTGCCGCGGATGGCCTGAGCTGCGGCTGATCTTTTTCGGGGCAGGTTCACCTGGGTGGAAGCGTTGGGTGAGTGGGCGCTCTCGATCATCACTGTGCGTGGTGGGGTGTCGTGTGTGAGTGACGCTGCGACAGCGGTGAGTAGACATTTTTATGATCCACACTGAACCGGTGGGCCCCGTCACGTGTATATAGGGACAACGGTGACCGGTGAGGGGGAAACATCATGGCCGATCGCGCCCAGTTGGACCTCGTGCTGCTCGAGTCGATGGCGGGCCGGATCCGCGGGGCCGGCAACATGCTCGGCGTCCCCGGCCGGAGCAGACCCGGCCCGCGCGGTGACGGCGAGGCCACACCAATCTTCGCCGAGCTGCTCGCTCAGTTCTCCGGCAGCGCGGCTCACCTGGCCACCGGCCTCTCCGACTATGCGGCACGACACTCCGCCGCCGGATGCACCGCGGACGGACCGTGTTGAGGCAGTGGCACCGCGGGAACGGTGAGGTGCCACCGCAGGAGCGCTGAGGTGGCACCAAGGAGCGTTGTGGCACCTAGGAGCGTTGTGGCACCTAGGAGCGTTGTGGCACCTAGGAGCGTTGTGGCACCTAGGAGCGTTGTGGCACAAGGAGCGTGGAGTGGCACAAGGAGCGTTGGAGCGGCATCGCGAGGCGCTGACGTCACCCGCTCCGGACGTCACCCGCTCCGGACGTCACCCGCTCCGGACGTCAGCCGTTGCGGACACCGGCGGTGGACGGGTAGCCGAGGAGCTCGATGAGGTTGCCGGTCGAGTTGTCGAAAGCCTCGGCTATGTCGTCGTCGAAATGGTTCTTCCAGTCGCCGGGTTCGCCCTTGCGGTAATGCGAGATCGAGCCGGCGCTTTTGCGGTCGTTCATTTTGGAGAAACTGTATTTTGACAGCAGCGTCTCCAGCTCGGGTGGCGGAATGATGATGCCGCAATGCCGCATCAGTCGGTCCACCTGCTCGGTCTGGTGCTCGCCGGTCAGGTCCTCATAGCGGAAAAGGCGGATGTTTTCCGACTCCGGAGCTGCCGCCCATGAGCGGATTGCCTTGAAAGTCCCCTTCTTCGTGAGATGCTCCACCAGGTAGATCATCCCCTCCTTCTTCGGCTTCTCCAGAAGGACCTTGCGGACCTCGAGCACGTCGCCCATGGGTGCGTGCGAATTGCGGGTGGAGAAATAGCTCGAGACGAGCAGGTCCCGGGGATCCCGGTAGACGAAGAAGGCGCGGTGCTTCTCCGGCTTCTCGATCTTGTCGAAGCGCTTGCGGGGGAAGAAGAGGGAGAGTGCGACGCGCTGGGGAGGGCAGACCCGTGGGTGGCTCCAGTTGTAGAACCGGGGGTCGTAGGTCAGCAGGCCGGAGTGCTTGTAGACGATGGGGTCGCTGAACAACTCCTTAATCCACTGGCTCGCAGTTTTGCGCACTGCGCAATGATAGATGTTTGTGTATTCACAGCGCTCGGTCACCGGAACCGTGAGGCGAAGACGCGCGTTGTGTGTCTGCTGCAGTGTGCGGCGGGCGACGACCCTGAGGGAATCGGGTGTGTTCTGCTTGGCGAACATGACGGTGCGATTGAACATCGTCCTTACCTGCGCAGTCGGGGGATTTCTCGAATTTACGAGCACGACAAAGCATGGCGGAAGCGCTGAGAGGGCCTCCGCTGGCGTGTTGCGCCGCAGTTTACAAGAATTTCGACTGACTTACTACAGTATCGATCCGCCGCTTTTGGATATTGCGGAGGTCGATGTCTTCAGCAATTTAACAGGAAGTTGCCAGTGCACTGTTCTTGACGAATCCGGGGGTGTGGGCCCCGGAAGGCGGACGAGGGCGCCGGAGCGGGGCCGAGGTGCCGGCGCGGCGGCGAGGGGCGGGCGCGGCGGCGAGGGGCGGGCGCGGCGGCGAGGGGCCGGCGCGGGGGCGGGGTGCTCGGGAGGGTGACGAGTTGAGCGTCACAGGAAGTCACCTTTGACGTTATCTTGGCGGATCCGCGGGTACTGTCTGTTTCCCGTGTCCGACCGTACGTTTGCCCTCGTTCTCCCGCCCGGCCAGCTTTCCCGCCGGCGGCTGGTTCTCGTGTTCGGCGCGGTTCTGGTGATCTTGGCGGCGGTGAATGTGGCCAACAAGTTCGGTCCGCCGCACACCGGGCTGGTGGCCGGGCCGCTCGTGGCGCTGGGGCTCGTGCTGCTCGGCAGGCGGGCCGGTCTGAGCTGGCACGACCTCGGGCTGTCCAGGCGGACGCTGGTGCCGGGTCTGAAGTACGCGCTCGGTGCCGTCCTTGCGGTGGCAGTGGTCTACGCGATCGGTGCCGCTATCCCGGCTACCCGGCCGGCTTTTCAGGACGTGCGCTATCACCTGCACCTGAGCGCCGCGCTGGTGACCGCGTTCGTGGTGGTGCCGCTCGGCACGGTGCTGCTCGAGGAGGTGGCCTTCCGGGGCGTACTCCTCGGTCTTGTCAATCGGCACCGCGGTGCCGCCTGGGCGAGCGTCGTGTCGTCGGTGCTGTTCGGGCTGTGGCACATCCTGCCGTCCCTGCGCCTGGCCGAGGCCAACAAGGCGGTCGGGTCGGCGCTGGGCACCGACGCCGCCGGGCAGATCCTCACCGTGCTCGGGGCCGTCGCCTTCACCGCTGTGGCCGGCATGCTGCTCTGCGAACTGCGCCGCCGCAGCGGGAGCCTCCTCGCGGCAGCCGCTCTGCACTGGGCCACCAACGGCCTGGGCCTGCTGGTGACCGCGGCCCTGGCGACGGTAAGCCTGACCTGAGCCGGTCAGCCTGAGCCGGTCAGCCTGACCCGGTCAGCCTGACCCGGTCAGCCTGACCCGGTCAGCCTGAGCCGGTCAGCCTGACCCGGTCAGCCTGACCCGGTCAGCCTGAGCCGGTCAGCCTGACCCGGTCAGCCTGACCCGGTCAGCCTGACCCAGTCAGCCTGACCCAGTCAGCCCGACCCGGTCAGCCTGACCCGAGCCGCGAAGGGCCGAAGTAGGTCAGGACTGGGCGGCCCAGGAATCGGTGACCGGGCCGAGGACGGACAGCAGCTCGAGGCGGGCGTGGCTGGAGCTGCCGGGCGTGGCCGTGTAGACCACCAGCTGCTGTGACTGATCCGGATCGATGAGCCGCTGGCAGTTCAGCTCCAGCACACCGACCTGCGGGTGCACGAAACGTTTCGCCGCGCAGTACGGGCCCGGCACCGGATGCTCGTGCCAGAGCTCCGCGAACTCCGGACTGGCCGCGAGCAGCGCGTCGACGATGGCGCCGGCGCGGGAGCCGGGGCCGTCCCGGGTGTACGACCCGAGCAGGTCCGCCACGATGACCCTGCTCTGCTCCGCCCGATCCTGCTCGGGATGGATCAGGCGGGTCGCCGGCTCGGTGAACCACCGGTGATGCAGGCTGCGCGCCAGGCCGGTGTGGACGCTCTCGTCACCGATCAGCGCCACCGACAGCCTCGTCTGCAGCAGGGTCTCGCCGAGCGGGGACACCACCTGGGCGGCGGCGTCCCGCAGGCCGTCGAAGATGCGGAGCATGCCCGGGTTGACGTGGCCGGAGTCCGCCGAGCGGCGCGGTGTCGCGTACCCGGCGAGCTGGAACAGGTGGCCACGCTCCTCCAGGGACAGGCGCAGGCCCCGGGCGAGCGCCGAGAGCATCTGTTCGGAGGGGTGCGGGCCGCGCGGTTGTTCCAGCCGGGTGTAGTAGTCGATCGACATGTCGCTGAGCACGGCGACCTCCTCCCGGCGCAGGCCGCGGGTGCGGCGGCGCTGCCCGCGAGGGAGTCCGGCATCCTCGGGCTGGAGCGCCTCCCGGCGGGTGCGCAGAAACTCAGCGAAGCGAGCGCGATCCATGCATCAACTCCAGGGACTGGTCCCACAGCCGGGCCGCCTGATCGAGATCGGATGCGGAGCGGTAGACCGTCAGCTCGGCCGGCCCGCCGGTGAACTGCCCGAATCCGTCCGGCCCGTAAAGCTTGCCACCTCCGGCGGCGGGGCTGGTTGCCGCGTACAAAATAGGTTGTAGTCCCTGATCGATGCTGTGCACGAGCACGCCCCATCTGGCCAGCCGCGTCATGATCGCCTCGTGCGGTGCGGGCCGTTCGCGTCCCAGGTTCGGGCCGGCGGCATAGAGGCCGGTCAGCGTGGTGCCGGGGTGGGCCGCGTTGCTGACGATGGCCGGCTCGCGGCGGTCCAGCTCGAGGGCGAACAGCAGATTCGCCAGCTTCGACTGCCCGTACGCGCGAACCGCCGAATAAGGGCCGGTGCGGTTGAGCTTCGCCTGCCGGGCAGCGCTGCTGGTCACGGTCGTCACCCGTGCCCGCCCGTCCCGCAGAAGCGGCAGCAGCCGGGTGGTGAGGGCGAAGTGGCCGACGTGGTTCGTACCGAATTGCAGTTCCAGACCGTCGGCGGTGGCGTGCCGGGTGGCCGGCGCCATCACGCCGGCATTGTTGACCAGGATGTTGATCGGCCGGCCCTCGCCGGTCAGGCTGTCCGCCAGCGCGGCGACCGAGGCGAGTGAGGCCAGGTCCAGGCTCCGCGGCGCGACCGAGGCGCCCGGCACCTCGTCGCGAATGCGGCGGGCCGCGGCCTCGCCCTTGGCCTCGTCACGCACGGCGAGCAGCACCTCGGCGCCGGCGGCGGCCAGCCGGGTCGCGAGGCCCAGGCCCAGCCCGCCGCCGGCACCGGTCACCAGGGCGAGGCGGCCGGTCAGGTCGGGCATCGGCGATGTCGTCACTTTTCTCATGCCTCAACGCTGCCGCAGACCGGGAACGGCAACCATGGTGTGTCGTTACAAGGTGAGCCCCGACGGCACCCGGCCTCCAGGTTTCAGCCGGGCAACTTGTCCTGGCCAGGTGCTGTTCATCCGCCCCGGTCACACTCGCCGGATGGACGCGACCGGCCTGGCCCGCTCGTTGCTCGGCTCCATCCCGGCACATCAGTCGCTCGGTCTCGACGTCGTATGGTCCGCCGACGGGGTCGGTGAGGTGGCCGTGCAGGTGCCGCTGCGGTTCGGCAACGTCATCGGCGCGCTGCACTCCAGCGGCCTGATCACCCTGATCGACGCGGCGGGACTGGCCGCCATCGTCTCGGCCTGTCCCGGCGAGGGATCCTTCGACGGGCTCGTCCCGCTGGGTACCGCGGCCGCGCTGCGCTTCCTCGCGCCGGCCCGGGGGCGGCTGCTCGCCACCTGCGAGCTGACCGAGGATGCCCGGCGGCTCCTCACCGCCGTCTGCGGCGGCGAGGAGCAACGGGTCCGTTTCAGGACGTCCGCGTGTGTGACGAGCGAGGCCGGGACCGTCGTGTGCGAGGGCACCTTCGATTGGAACGTTCGCCGGGTGGCGTTGCACCGCGCGGCGGCCTGAACCGCGGCTACAGGTCCCGGCGCTGGAAGGCCACCGCGGCCAGCCCGAGCACGAGCAGGACCCACACGCCCGCCCAGGACAGATAGGCCCCGGTCAGCGACGAGATGCTCAGGAACGGGTGCGCCTGGAAAGCGTTCTCGAATTGTGCGAACAGCGTCGGATCCTGGAACGCCCGCATCGCACCGCGCCACAGCCCGTCGGTGGGCAGCAGAATTTGGGAGACCGTGCCGATCCGCTCCACGCTCGCGTTGCCGAGGGCGACGCCGACGTTGCCGACCACACCGGCGATCCAGGTGGCGCCGAAGAGGCCGACAGCCACGATGCCCGACGCCATCGGCGAGATCACCGTGGACAGCAGCAGGCCCAGGGTCAGCAGCGCGATGGCCTGCCCGGCGAGCAGCGCCAGGCCGGTGACCGGTTGCGGCGGCCAGTAGCCGACGGTGCCGCGCACGATGAGCAGCAGTGCGAAACCGGCCACCGCCACGAAGCCGCTGCCGAAGCAGACCAGGCCGAGCCACTTGCCGAGCAGGATCGCCGAGCGGCGTACCGGACGGCCCAGCACGGCCAGTGCGATGCCCGACTCGATCTCGCCGGACAGCGTCGGCCCGGCGAGGAACGCGGTGCCCAGCGCGGCGATCAGGCTCAGGCCGAACATCACCAGGTTCAGCACCATGGCCGCGGCCAGGCGTGCCTCACCGCTGGTCAGGCCGCCGAACTCCGCGTCGATCCGGGAGAAACCCCAGGCACTGAGACCCAGGAGTACGACGGTGAGCACCGCGAGTGACCGAAGGACCCGTCGCCGTGCCGCCTCCTGCAGGGTCAGATGGGCGATCGTGAGTACGACGCGCGCGGTCATTCGTCACTCCCTTGTCCGGCATTGTCGTGTCCGGTCGTGTCGTGTCCGGCCCGCAGGATGCTCAGGAGCCGCTCCTCGAGGCTGACCCGCGCGGGTTCCACCGAGTGCACACGCACCCCGAGAGAAACAAGATCAGCGACCAGATCGGGTACGACCACGGAGTCCTCCCCGTCCGGAATCGCGACCGTGAACTCGTCGCCGGATTGCGTCAGCTCACCGGTGGCGGCCAGCCGGCTCCGGGCCGGGCCGGTCACCCCGTCGAGCCGCATCCGCAGCTCCCGGCCGCCGAGCAGTTCCCGCAGGGTGCCGGCCGCGGCGACCTGGCCCTTGTCGAGGATGACCACCCGGTCGCAGACCCGTTCCACCTCGCCGATCAGGTGCGAGTTGAGCAGTACCGCCACACCGCGCTCCCGCAGCGACAGCAGCAGGTCCCGGACGTCGGCGCGGCCGATCGGGTCCAGGGCGCTCGTCGGCTCGTCCAGCACGACGAACTCCGGGCGGGCCACCAGGGCGACGGCCAGGCCGAGCCGCTGCTGCATGCCCTTGGAGAAGCCGCCCACCCGGTCACCGGCGCGATCGGCGAGGCCGACCAGGCCCAGGCACTCGCGCCGTTCCGCGTCGGGGATCGTGGCGCCCGCCAGGCGTACGTGCAGATTCAGCACTTCGGCGGCAGTGAGCCACGGCTGATAGCGGAACAGCTCCGGCAGGTAGCCGACGCGGGCCCGGGACTGCGGGTCCTTCGCCGGCCGGCCCAGCAGCAGCACCTCACCGGCGTCCGGGTGAACCAGCCCGAGCAGCATCTTGATGACCGTGGTCTTGCCGGCGCCGTTCGGCCCGAGCAGGCCCATCACCTCGCCGCGGGCGACGGTGAACGACACCCCGTCCACAGCTGTCCGTCGCCGGTACCGTTTGCGCAGGCCGGAACACCACACCGCGGGTGAGGCAGGCAGGCCGGCGAGAGCTTGCCGGGTGGCTTCTTCGGGTACGGCCGTCACCTGTCCCACCTCAACCCGCGCGCCACGGTCAGGACCTCATCGGTGCTCAGCGAACCGGCCACCGCGGTGACCACACCGTCCTGGACCCAGACCACGGCCGCCAGAACCTGATCGCGGGAGGCGAACACCGTCGCGGGGGAGCCGTTCACGTCGGCTGTCGAACTGGTCAGCTCCTCCGCCATCACGTGCACCGGCAGCGTCTTGCCGTCACCGGAGAACCGGCGCAGCTGAGCCGCCACGTCCTCGGGCAGGCCGGACAGGGAGAGCAGGTAGTCGCGGGCCGTGGCGAACGGGACACCCGAGGAGTAGGCGGTGGGCGAGAAGGCCCGGCCGACGATCAGGGACGGTACGCCCCGGTCCTCGGCCCAGACCGCCGCGACACCCGGACCGGCGGTCAACCGGAAGCGGCTGCCGTCCAGGCCGGCGGGCATCGCGGGCAGCGTGTGACCGGTCGCGGAAGCCGACTTCGCGGCCTTCTCGGCGGAGAACGTGAACTCCGCACTGACCCGATCGCCGGTTTGGAACTGCGGCTCCCCGGACACGCCGCGCGGCAGCTGCGCCACCCGCGGGACGGACAACCCGGTGGCCTCGCGAGCCTTTGCGGCATCCGGGACCTGGCGTATGCGGGCGGGCTCGGTGAGGCTGACTTCTCCGTACCCCGAAAGGTCTGGAAGTTGAAGTAGATCCGCCTGCGAGATGGTGACCGGCGCGATCTGCTCGGTCCGGAAGACCTGCAGCCAGTCCGTGGCGGCGGCAGCGGTGGCGCCGGTCAGCAGCGCGACCACGGCGGCGGCCGCTACCACCGGCCGGCTCAGCCTGGCCCGCCAGCGCCCCACCCGGTCGGCGGCCGGGACACGCGCCGGCTCGGCGGTGGCGACGGTGCCGGACAGGCGCTGCCAGGCGGCGTCGACGTCGGGAGTGACCTCGTAGTTCAGGGCCGCACCGGCCGCTGCGGCGTCCTGCTGGGCGTTGGCCAGCGCGGACAGGCAGGACGGGCAGGTGGCGACGTGCTCACGATCGGCGTCGGCGACACCGGCCGGCTCGTCCACCAGCCGGCGCAGCGTGCCGTCAGTGGGATGACGCATGACCGTTCAACTCCTCGCGTAGGGCGGACTCGGCGCGCCGCACGGTGGTGCCGACGCTGCCGGGGGAAAGATCAAGAGCGGCGGCGACCTCGGCATAACTGAGACCGCTGTGCCGCAGGACGAGCGCGACGGCCTGCTTGCGCGGCAGCCTGGCCAGCGCCGCACGCACCCGGCGCCGCTCCTCGAGGGCCACGACGGTGTCGGCGACGTCCGGGGAGATCGGGGAACGACCACCGGCCGCCTCCTCGCGGGAGGTGCGGCGGCGGCCGGTACGCAGGTGGTTCAACGCGGTGTGCGCCGCCGCGACCGACAACCACCCGGTGGCCTCACCGGCGGGGACCGACGACCGCCCGAACGTCAGGAACACTTCCTGGGCGACGTCCTCGGCCTCGTCCCGGGACCCGAGAACCCGCGCGGCGACCGCGACGACGCGCGGGTACGCCGTACGGAAGACCTGCTCCAGGTCCGGTCGGACCACCGCGTCCCTCCGCTCGGCTCGCTCTGCCGGCAGCACCAGGGGCGCGGCCAGCTGTAATTGTTGGTTCACACCAGGAGAGCACCGCCGGTCCCGCGGATGTGACACGGTCTCCGGAATGGTCGTCCCGCACATAGCGGTTCGTAAATGCCCGCCCGCTCCCGTTCCGCTGCTCACGCCCAGCCGGTCGGTCGGCTGGCACTGAGCGGTGCTTTTTGTCTTGCGGGGCACCGCTCACGCCCAGCTGGTTGGGTGGGCTGGCTCTGAGCGGTGCTTTTTGTCTTGCGGGGCACCGCTCACGCCCAGCCGGGTGGGTGGGCTGGCTGTGAGGGGTGGTTGCGGCGTTGCGGGGCACCGCTCACGCCCAGCCGGCCCAGTTGCCGCGACTATGCGCGCGCACGCACATTGTGCTTCCGCTTTCCGGGCCGGCTCCCGGTGCGGCGGTGGGGCTTGCGGGAGGCAGCACCGGGAATCAGCTGGTGGGCGGCGTTACTGCTGGGCGGGTTTCATGGTGACTTCGGGTTTTCTGAGAGGCAGTAGGTCGACGAATAGCCGGTGTCCCGGGACGGCCGACGCGTCGGCGCCGAGCCGGATGCAGGCGTCGCCCAGAAGTTGAGCGAGAAATGTGCCGAATTGTTCTTCCACGGAGGCCTCCGGGCAGCGCTCGGCTGGTGGACTCAGCATGACGCAAGCGCCGGCTGGGTGGACAGCGTCGCCATGTCATCTCCGCGCTTCTGTCAGACAAGAGGGGGGTAACGGACGCCGGTGGCGTGTTCCGAGAAGTTCCAGAGGCGGGTGGCGAGGGCGGGGTCGTGGGAGCGGCGACTGGAGCGGACCACCGCGGGGTGGCCGTTGCGCTGGAGGAAGCCGTCCGGGCCGATCAAGGTGCCGCCGGTGATGTCGGGGGCTGTCGCGGCGTACAGGAGGGGGAGCGCGCCCATCTCCGGAGGCTGCGCCCGGCCGCCCGCGAGGAGTTTGCCCTGCAGGGAGGTGTCCCGGCGCTGGCCCTCGGTGGCGGTGACGCCGGGGTGGGCGGCCACCGAGATGGTGCGGCGGCCCGATGCGGCCAGGCGGCGCTGGAGTTCGTAGGCGAACAGGAGGTTGGCGAGCTTGGAACGGCTGTAGGCGGGCCAGCGGTGGTAGCGGCGGAGGGGCAGGGACAGATCGGCGGGGAGGCGGCCGAGGTGGTGCAGGCCGCTGGTGACGGTTACCACGCGGCCGCGGATCCGGTTGATGATCAGGGCGGTCAGGGCGAACGGGCCGAGGTGGTTGACGCCCAGGTGCAGTTCGAAGCCGTCGGCGGTGGTGCCCCGCGGCACGCCCATCACGCCGGCGTTGTTGATCAGGACGTCCACCTCCTCGTCGAGGTGGGTGGCGAAGGCGTGTACCGATGTCAGGTCGGCGAGGTCGATTGCCCGTACCTCAAGATCGCCTTTGATGGTGGACGCGACGGAGCGTGCGCGGGCCGGATCGCGGCACGCCATGATCACCCTATGGCCGGCCGCGGCCAGGGCGCGCGTCGCCTGCGCGCCCAGACCGCTGGTCGCGCCGGTCACGATCACGGTGAGGCTCATGGCGCGTGGACGATGGCGCGCAGGGTGGTGGCGAGATCGGTGGTGCAGGGGTGGGTGCGGTCGCCGCGGGGTTCGAGGAGGCCGCGGTTGCCGGCGTCGTAGAGGGCGACCAGCTCGGTGGCCAGCAGGGGCGGGATGCCGGTCTGGGTCAGGGTGTCCAGCCAGGCCGGCTGCGGGACGGTGACCACCTCCAACTTGCGGCCGAGCACGTCGCCCAACGTTTCGGCTACCTGCCGCTCGGTGTAGGCCGGCGCGTCCAGGACGACGACCTCGCTCGCCGCGGGTGGGGAGAGGAGGGCGAGCGCGACGGCCTCGCCGATGTCGCGGGTGGCGACCATCGGGATGGGCACGTCGGCGGTGTCGCCGAAGACCGGGTAGATGCCGGCGCCGGTCGCCGCGGGGAGAAGTTCCTCGGCCTTCTCCTGGAAGTGGGGGGCCCGGATGGCGGTGACCACGGTGCCGGTGTCGCGCAGCAGGTTCTCCAGGTGGTGCAGCCAGCGGATCGGGCCGGTGCCGTCGGCGAGGTCGGCGCCATAGGAGGAGAGCATGACCACGTGGGGGACGCCGCTGTCGGCGACCGCGCCGGCGATCGTGCCGGCCATCGCGCGGTGCTCCGTGTCGCCGCCGGTCGCGATGGTGGGTAGCAGCACGAACGCGCCGCGGCAGCCGGTGAAGGCCTTGGCCAGGGCGTCGCGGTCGGTGAGGTCGGCGACGGCCACCTCGGACCAGTCGCCGGCCCTGCGGGGGTCGCGGAGGACCTGGCGGACCGGCTCGCCCGCGTTGCTGAGCGCCCGGGCGGCTGCTCCGCCGACGTGCCCGGTGATCCCGGTGATGGCGTACATGATGATCTCCTGCCTGTTTGGGGTTGATTCCAGTGAACCGGCAGGGAGCGAGACGATCCATGTTCGTGGGGCTCGCTCGCATGTCTGATCGTCTACGCTGCGGCAATGGATCCGCTGGGGGACCTGCTCGACGGAGTGCGGGCGCACACCGCGGCCTTCTGCCAGGCGGTGCTGGATCCGCCGTGGGGGCTGCGGATCGAGGACGAGGCACCGCTGGCGCTGGCGATTCCGTTGCGGGGCCACGCCTGGGTGATTTTCGATGAGGGCGAGCCGGTTCTCATCAGGACCGGTGACGTGGCGATCGTTCAGGGGCCCGAGCCCTACACGGTTGCCGACAGCCCGGAGACCCGGCCGTCGATCTTCGTCCGGCCGGGGAACCGGCTGATCAGCCTGGACGGGATCGACGTCACCACCGATGCGAAGCGGCAGACGGTGATGAGCCGGCTCGGCAGCGCGGGCGGCTCGACGGTGCTGGCCAGCGGGACCTATCAGGTTTCCAGCTTCGTCAGCGGCCGGCTGCTGGCGTCGCTGCCCCGGATCGTGCACGTGCCGCGCGAGCAGGTCCGGTCGCCAATCATGGATCTGCTCGCGACCGAGGTGGACCGGGACGAGCCGGGACAGCAGGTGGTTCTCGACCGGCTGCTGGACCTGGCGCTGATCGCGACGCTGCGGGCCTGGTTCGCGCGCCCGGCGGCCGATCCGCCGGGGTGGTACCGGGCGCACGGTGATCCGCTGGTCGGGCCGGCGCTGCGGGTCATCCACGACGATCCGGCGCGGCAGTGGACCGTGGCCGGTCTCGCTGCCGCCACCGGGTCGTCGCGGGCGGCCTTCGCGCGCCGGTTCACCGACCTGGTCGGTCAGCCGCCGATGACGTACGTGACGCACTGGCGCCTCGACCTGGCGGCCGAGGCGCTGCGGAACAGCGACGCCACGGTCAGCTCGATCGCGCGGCAGGTGGGGTACGCCAACGCGTTCGCCCTCACCGTCGCGTTCAAGCGGGTCCGGGGCACCGCTCCGCAGCAGTTCCGTCAGTCCAGGCAGAACTCGTTGCCCTCGGGGTCGGCCATCACGATGTAACCGGCGCTCATCGGGGGAGTGGGCTCGTCACGGCGCAGCCGCTTGGCGCCCAGCCCGACCAGCCGGTCGCATTCCGCCTCCAGCGCTGCCATCCGCTCGTCACCGTCGAGGCCGGGCGCCGAGCGGACGTCGAGGTGCAGCCGGTTCTTGGCGGTCTTGCCCTCCGGCACCCGCTGGAAGAAGATCCGCGGCCGCTTGCCCTCGGGGTCCTCGATGGCCGATCGGGAGTTCCACTCCTCCTTCGGTACGCCGAACCGGGCGAGTGCCTCCTCCCACGCGGCGAAGGGGTCGGCGCCCTCGGGGAGCTCGACGCCGGGCGGCCCGGGGATCAGGTAGCCCAGCGCGTCGGCCCAGAAGACGGACAGCGCCCGCGGGTCGTGGGCGTCGAAGGTGACCTGGAATTCGCGGCTCATCGGAGGGCTCCTTGTCGAAAGTGGAGGTCACGCAGCAGGCAGACCTCGGACAAATGGTGGATCAGTTCACGCTGGATGTGCAGGATCAGGGCGGCCATCGGCAGGTCCGGATAGGGCTCCTTGTCGCCGGCCGGCATTCCCAGCCCATCCTCGCCGAGTCCGCGCACCCCTTCCAGCCAGACTCCGAGCTGCTGCTCCAGCTGGTCGAGTGCGCCGGACGCGGTTCCCGCGTATTCCCAGCTCTCGTAGGACGCGGGCGGTGCGCCGAAGTGGGACGCGTTGCGCGCCGCCAGCACACCGACGATGACGTGGCCGAGCCGCCAGGCGATCGTGGTGAAGGCCGGCGGTTCCGGTTCCGGGAACGCGTAGTCGATCACGAAGTCGCCGCTGCCGGCCTGGATCGGCGCCGTGGATCTCCCGCGCGGCCGGACACTCCAGGCCTCCGGCACCGGCTCCCAGAAGTACTCGTCGTCGGTGAGGCCGTCGAGCCGCGCCTTGAGCTGGTTGTCCCAGTGGAACTCCCACTGGTCGCGAATCGTCCGGTTCCAGTTCTGCATGCACCCACCCTCGCAGAGATGGAGGACAGGATCGGTCCGCTATCTCTGGAAGAGTGGCGGCCATGGAGACCACGGAGCGGGTTCTCAAGCTGCTCGGGCTGCTGCAGCAGCGCCAGGTCTGGACCGGTCCGGATCTCGCCGGCCGGCTCGGTGTCACGCCCCGCACGGTGCGGCGCGACGTCGAGCGGCTGCGCACGCTCGGCTATCCGGTGCACGCCAGCCAAGGTGTCGGCGGCGGCTACCAGCTGGGACCGGGCCAGAACCTGCCGCCGCTGCTGCTCGACGACGAGGAGGCCATCGCCACGGCGGTCTCACTGCTGGCCGGCGCGGGCGCCGACGACGCCGCGCTGCGCGCGCTGACCAAACTCGATCAGGTGCTTCCGGCCCGGTTGAGGCATGAGGTACGGGCATTGTCGTCCTCGGTCGAGTCGTTCACCTCAGCCCGTACCCCGGTCGACCAGGAGGTGCTGATGACGCTGGCCAGGGCGTGCCGGGACGGGGTGGAGGCGGGATTCGAGTACCCGTCCGGGTCCTCCGGCGTGTGGCGGCGGCGGGTCGAGCCGTACCGGCTGGTCGCCTCGGACCGGCGGTGGTACCTGCTGGCGTACGACCTGGACCGTGACGACTGGCGCAACTTCCGGGTCGACCGGATGACCGAGGTGTCCGCCCGGACCTGGCGCTTCCGCCCGCGCCCGGCGCCGGACGCCGCCGCCTACGTCCAGGAGAACGTGGCCAGCCGGGTCTACCGGTTCCAGGCGCGGTTCCTGGTGCACGCCCCGGCCGAGACGGTGCGCGCCCAGGTCCCGGCCTCGGCGGCGGTGGTGACCGCGCGCGAGGACGGGCGGTGCGAGCTGCTCAGCGGTGCGGGCAGCCTGGACTTCGTTCTGATGCACATGGTCCTGCTCGGGCACCCCTTCGACATCATCGAGCCGCCGGAACTGCACGACCGCTGCCGCGTCCTCGCCGAGCGCCTGCTTTCCGCCGGCCCCGCTGACGGCGGGACTGCGGTTTTCCGCAATCGGGACTCATAAATCGGACACGGGGGTTCCCCGCATCGAGGTTGGTGGTTCTATGACCGCATCGGTACGGGGGAGGGTGACGATGGCTGGTCGAACGGCCGGGACGGCGCCGCTGCTGGTTGGTGCGGCGGTTCCGTCCCTGGCGCGCTGGGGAGTGACCCAGGACGCGGATCTTGTTTATCGGACGGTTGTCACGCTCGGGGTGCGGTCGGCGCCGGCGCTCGCCACCCAGCTGGGGCTGTCCGCCCGGCGGGTGCACGCCGCGCTGGCCGAGCTGCACGAGGCCGGTGCCGTCACCGCCGGGATCCAGCGGCGTGCGGGGCGCGCGCCGGTGTGGATGGCCGCACCCGCCGGCGAGGTGGTCGAGCGGCTCCGGGCGCGCCGGATGCGGGTTGCCGACCGGGAGACGCAGAGCCGGTCGCACCGGCGGGCGGTGGAGTTCGCGACCGGCGGGCGGGTCCGGCCGTGCGCGGGGGAGCAGCTCGGCGACGGGGTGCACTACCTGGACTCCCGGGACGCCGCCCGCGACCGGCTGGCCGCCCTGAACGCGGTGGAGCGGCACGAGCAGCTCGCCATCAACACCGAGCAGTCCTTCGACGCGCCGTCGGCCCGCGCGGCGGCGCCGCTCGACCGGTCGCTGATGGCCCGGGGGATCCAGCTGCGGGTGCTCAGCCTGCCGCCCGCCGACGGTGACCTCCAGGTTCACCCGTTCCTGCTGAACACGCCGCACTGCACCTACCGGGAAGCGGCCGATCTGCCCATGAAGCTCGTCGTCGTGGACCGGCGGGTGGCGTTCTTCCCCGCCGACCCGGACGACATCGAGCGCGGCTATCTGGAAGTCAGCCATCCCGCGATGGTTCGGTCGCTGGTCACGCTCTTCGATCAGCGCTGGGACTCGGCGGTCGATCCACGGAGGTGCGGCATGCCCGACATCGTGCTGTCCGAGCGGGAGCGAGCCCTGATCAACCTGCTCGCCGAGGGGCACACCGACGCCAGCGCGGCGACCCGGTTGCGGCTGAGCGCCCGATCGGTGACCACCATCATGCGCGGTCTGATGGACCGGGTGGGTGTCGAGAACCGCTTCCAGCTCGGGCTGGCGCTCGGCGCCGTCCGCGCCGCCGGCAGGCCGGCCGTGACTGAGAGCTCCGAGACCGGGGAGGCGTCATGAAGTCGATCCACCGGGTGATCGCCTCGCTCGTCACGGCGATGGCCGTCGCCGCCGCCACGCCGGCGTGGGCGGCGACACCAGAGCCCACGCCGACGGTGTTCCCGCCCCGACCGGTGCCGACGACGCCCCTGCCGGTGATACCGACGTATTCCGCACCGGCTCTGCCCCGGCCCGTCCCGACGATGCCCGTCCCGCCGGACCCGGCCTGCATACCGGTCGAGTTCAGCGAGTACAGCATCGCCGCGTCGCCGATCCAGTACACGTTCACGGTGAGCGGTACGGTGCGGGCCTGCTCCCACGTGGCCATCGGCGCCTCCTGGACCATCGCCACGTTCCGGACCGGTGGCCGCGGCGTGGCGTACGGGCCGAGGTCGTTCCTGTCCCTCACCGAGCCGCGAGTCACCTTCACGTTCGAGGACTGGGGTGGACTCGACACCTGGGCCGTCTGTGTGGTCAGGAACCTGCGCCCGGCCCCGGAACAACCGGCTCTGCGGGTGGCCGACCCGATGGGCTGCTTCGGGCCCGGCGAGGTGAACGGCGCCCTGACCGCGGTACCGGTACCCCTTGACGATCCGCGGTTCGCCGGCGCCCTGCTGGGACCGCCCGTGGATCTTTCCCGCCCGGTCTGCGGCAGCTGCCTTGAGGGCGTCAACCCCAGCCCCACGCCCTAACACCGCCTCCGAACGCACCGCGCACGCCCTCTCGCGAGGGTGGCGATGCGCCGTGCCCGCATGCCCGAAATTCCGAACCCACGACCGGAGAGGAACAACCATGCACCGACGAAGCAGAGTGATCTCGGGGCTCAGCGGCCTCCTGATGGCTCTCACCCTGGCGATCACCGCACCGGCCGGCGCGGCCACCGCTCAGCAGGCCGGCCCGGACGCGTCCGTCGCCCGCCCACCGGCCGGCGCCCAGCAGTCGCGTGTCGCCGCGGCGGCCACGAAGAACAAGGTCCTGGTGGGTCAGAACGGCAACCTCAGCATCATCACGCCGCGGGGCGACCTGCTCATGTATTACCACCACGGCTGGATCGACGGCACCGCCAACTTCAGCCCGGGTTACGACCACGGCGACGGCTGGAACGCGTTCGTCAAGGTGATCAGCGTCGGTGTGAACGACTCGTACGACAACATGTACCTGGCCACCACGTCGAACGGAAACATGTACGCCTATTACTGGAAGCACAACGAGCAGCGCTGGGTGAACCCGGCCGGCACGCTGGTCGGCCAGGGCTGGCAGGGCACCCAGAAACTGATCTCCGGCGGCAACTACGGATACGAGACGCAGGTCTACCGCATCACCGACAGCGGCCAGCTGTACTACTACCACTTCTCCGGGGTCCCGGGCGAGGGTGGTGGCTTCACGGAGAGCGGGCTGATGTCCAACGCCGGCTGGGGCGGCTTCCTGTACGCCACGGCGTCGCAGAGCAAATTCTACGGCGTCCAGTCCAACGGCGACGTGCTGTTCTACCAGTACAACTGGGCGCTGAACAGGTGGGACAACCAGGGCGTCGGCCAGGTCATCCACCGGAACTGGACCGGCGGCAACTGCGGGTTCCAGACCGTGCAGGCCGGCGGCTACAACTCGAACAGTGAGGTCATCTACGGCGTCGACGGAAGCGGGCGGCTGCGCTGGTTGCGGCACGCCGTGATCTCGAGCAGCCATTACTGGTACCCGTCGGACTCCTGCGGCTTCATCGTCGGCAACGGCTGGATGTGAGAGGACCGTGGCGGGGCGGGAGGCCCGCCCCGCCGCGGCGAAACTCGACTTCAGTGGGCGCAGCAGGCGTGCCGGCTCTCCTCGACGTAGGCGGGGTCGTGCCACCAGAAGCGGTCGTTGGCGGGGTTGGCGGCGAGTGACGGGAGAACCGGGCTCGCTGCCATCGTCGTCACCGGTCTCGTCAGGAACGGTTCCAGCAGCTCGTCGACCGTGTGCAGCACCCCGGCGGACATCACCTGGCGGACGTTGGCGGCCTGCGTGATGTCGGCGAGCGGGTTACCGCCCAGCACCGCGAGGTCCGCGTAGTGTCCGGGAGCGATCAGGCCGAGCGGCTCCTCCAGGAACTCGCCGGGAATGCGGGTGGCGGTGCTCAGCGCCTCGTAGGGCGTCATGCCGTAGGCCACCATGGCGCGCAGATTGAGGTGGGTGCTCACCGCGTTGGGCGCGATCGGCGAGTCGGTGCCGGTGATGACGGTGCCGCCGCCGCGGTACAGGCGGATCAGGTGGGCGACCTGCCGGGCCAGGTTCTCCCGGGTCACGGTCTGGTCGGTGGTCCGGGCGGCGGCGGCGATGGTCTGCAGGTTCGCGTATTCCCAGCTGGGATAGAGGGTGCGGACCCGCGGGTCGGTGAGCAGGCTGTCGTCCTCGCGCAGCAGCGTGACGGCCGCAAACAGCGTCGGTGTCCGGGCCGCCCTCGTGGTCAGGAAGACGTCGTCCACGTCGGAGTAGACGTTGCCGAGCGCGGTCACCGTACGCGAATAGCCGAACCGGCTGGTGGCGCCGACGTGCTCCTGACCGTCGCCGCCGAAGGCGAAGGCGGGGTAGTGGTAGTGCGAGGTGGCGTGGATGCGGTGCCGGTGCGCCCACTCGATCACCTGGCGCTGGCGCTCCGGCGACAACCTGACGTAGGACTTCATCAGGTCGTAGTCGAGCGCACCGGCACGCTCGAGCTCCAGCGCGACCTGCCGCGGATCGTAGGTGGGGCGCATGAAGTTGTAGAAGATCCGGGAGCCGTCGATGGCCTCACCGGTGGCGAAATAGCGGGGGCCGATCCGTGCACCGGATTGGATCGACTCGCGTTCCTCGACCATGTGATAGGCCGGGCTGCCGGGGGAGCGGGTCGTGGTGATGCCGAGGGAGAGCCACAGCCGGCCCTGGCGGGCGCCGTAGGCGTACCCCTGCATTTCTCGATGGTGATGCATGTCGATCAGTCCTGGCGTGACCACCGCGGTGCGCGCGTCCACCTGCCGCCCGTCCCGGCCGGGACGGTGCGGCTCGACCGCGGTGATCCGATGACCCTCCACCACGATGTCGATGTCGCGGATCAGGTCACGCCGGGTGCCGTCCCAGACCGCGCCGGCATGGATGACGGTCCGGCCGCGCGGCGCGGCATTCGCCCAATGCAAATGCAGGGGTACGGTCGACGGCCGGCCGCCATCCGGATGGACCGTCCGGAGTCTCCCCTTGTTCAGGTAGAGCAGCCGGGCCGAGTCACCGCTCCAACTCGGCGCGTCGGTCACCTCGTGAGTGATCTGCCGCGGTGTCCCCGCATAGCTGCCGTCCGGGTGCACGTCCACCACCCACAGCACGCTGGCCAGCACGAACGCGAGCTTGCGGCCGTCCGGAGACCAGACCGGGCCGTCGTCGCCACGGGTCTGGATCGACCGGTGCGGCAGCGGATCGAGGTAGCGGCCCGCACCGGTGGCGACGTCGACCAGCAGGATCTTGCTGAGCCCCTCCCGGAACCGGGCCGAGTAGGGCACCACAGCGGCCAGGGCGATGGTCCGCCCGTCCGCCGACCAGCTCGGCCGTCCCGGCTCGAAGGTGGCGGCGAACAGCTGCCGGACCGCGCCGGTGGCCACCTCGACCGTGTAGAGGGCGCCGGTCTGGTCCAGGAACGCGAGGTGCGATCCGTCGGCGGACCAGCTCCCGGACACCGCTGCCGCGCCGGGCAGCGAGGTCAGCTGCCGGTCGGCGCCGGTGGCCAGGTCCCGGATCCAGAGGTCCAGCTTGCCGCCGCGGTCGGTGGAGTAGGACAGCGAGCGCCCGTCCGGTGACCAGGCAGGATCCGACTTCCACCAGTGGTCGCGGGTGAGCGGCTTGGGTGGCTGCCCGATTCGCATGGTCCAGATGTCGTTGAGCGCCCGGAACGCGATCGAACGGCCGTCCGGCGACAGCACCGGGCTGCCGACGCCGAGGACCGGCTGGGGCGTACGCGAATCGAAGTCCCGCCTGCGCTTGCGGTATCGCGGCCTGGTCAGCGAGACCGGTGCGGCGAAGCCGATCCGGGCGGCCGGTGCCGTGGAGCCGAGCGTGCGCCGCCGGATGCCACCGTCAGCGGCGTAGACGATCTCGCGGCCGGACCGCCACGTCACCCGGAACGGGAACACCTCCTCGCCGGTCACGACGGGGGCGCCGTCGAGCCACAGTTCGCTGCGCCCGTCCAGGGTGAGCTGGTAGATCAGCCCGGCGCCGTCCGGTGTCCACTCCGGGCCGCGGATGACCTGCCCGGCGGGCACGGTGATCGCGGTGCTGCGGCTGCCGGTGGTGACGTCGACGACGTCGATGCGGGTGTTCGCGACGACGAAGGCGATCCGCCGGCCGTCCGGTGACCAGGCCGGTTCGTACTCCTCGGCGGCGCTGTCGGCGATCGCGGTGAGCTGCCCGGATGCCACATCGAGTAGGTGGATGCCGTAGCTGCCGGAGATGTCGGCGGAGACGGCGATGCGGCGGCCGTCGGGGGAGAAGCGGGGTTCGCGGTGGTCGTACGGCCCGGAGGTGAGCCGCCGCAGGCCGGAGCCGTCCGGCCGGATCGTCCACACGTCGAAGGTGCCGGTCCGGTAGGACTGGAACGCGATCGTGCCACCGTCCGGTGACCAGTCCGGCTGGGCGATGTCGAAGAGGTCGCCGGTCAGGCGGCGCGCCGGCCCGCCCGAGGCGGGCAGGACCCACAGCACGCCGGCCAGGTCCATCGCGATCCGCCGGCCGTCCGGCGACAGCCGCACGGCGAGGTTGGTGCCCTGATCGAGACCGGTCCGGTTGGTCCCGGCGGCGGTGGCCCGGGTCGCCAGCGGTCCGAGCACGGTGGTGCCGGCCACGCCGGCGAGAAGTTCACGTCTGCTGACAGCGGTCATCCCACCAATAGACGCTCATGGATTCTCCAGCGCAACAGCCCGGCGTCCCGGATCTCGGCGAGCTCACCCGCGGCCCGGTGGTGCCGGGTCGGCCGGAAGCCGGGGATCCGCGCGGTCCGTTCACCGGTGAACGGATCCCAGATTTCCAGGCCGCCCGGTGCCGCGGCGAACAACCGCCGGCCCGCGCTGAACAGGTCGCCCTCCGGCCCGGCGAAGGTGTGCAGCTCCACCCCGCTCCCGGCGTCGAAGATCCGCACTCCGGCCAGCATGTCCTCGTCGTCGGAGCCGAGGCCGCTGACGGCCAGCAGGTTGTCACCGACCCAGCACATCGGGGTGTTCCAGAGGTAGAACCGCTGGCACAGCCGCCGCCGGCTGGGGCCGTCGTCGGACTCCCACACGTCCTCGTCCAGCCAGCGGCGCAGATCCCACAGGTACGGAACACCGGCCGGCGCCCAGGCCCAGCTGTCGTCGGCGATCCACCTGCCGTTCGGGGAGACCCGCAGCTCACCCCGGAACAGGCCCGACGAGCGGTCACGGTCCATCCCGCTGTCGACTTCGCGGTTCATTTCGCGCGCGGTCAGCAGCCGGCCGGTTGACGCCTCGCTGACGTCCAGCCGGTTCCAGGCCGTACGGTGAACGACCTTGTCGTCCACGAACGCCAGCGACAGCGGGACCTGCTCGTTGTGGTAGCCGCCGCCGTCGAGCTTCAGGGTCACCTTGCCGGTGGTCAGGTCGAGCACCTGGCCGTACCGGCCGAAGTCGTTGACGACAGCGGCGAACCGGCCGTCCGGTGAGGTGTGCAGCCGCTGCTTGAGCCGCTTGCCCGTCTCGGCGGGCAGCCTCACCTTCGCCACCCTCTCGTGGGCGCCGGAGCCGGGGTCGAACCGGAAGAGCCGGCCGGTCTCGGTGAGGATCAGCCAGCCGGCGGGCAGCGGTGCGATGTCACGCACGGCACCCATGCCGACCGGCAGTGGTGTGGTGACGACCGTGGTGTCCACCGGCTCGGGGCGCTCACCGATGCCCGGCTCACCCCGCCAGCCGGAGAAACAGCCGGCGTCCTCGTCGTCGTAGAGCGCCACGCAGCCCTCGCAGATCACCGCGAGGCTCACCGGCACGCCCTTCTCGCGGGCCTGGTCGCAGGTGGTGCAGCACAGATCGGCGTCGAGACCCCGGCCGGTCAGCAGCCGGACGAAGTCGACGTCCTCGTCCTCGGCCGGCCGCAGCAGGTGGGGGCAGACGCGGCTGTGACCGGCATGCGCCACGTGGCCGCAGGCGAGCGTGTTCACCCCCGCCAGTGTGCTCGACGCCCGCCAGCCTTACGGGCAGGCGGTGCCGTCGCCGTCCGGGTCGAGCTCGTCGCGGTAGCCCTCGTCGCCCTTGCGCAGTGGGGTGGCGTTCGCGAGGCCGGCCTCGGTGCAGTTGCGGTAGTAGACGCCCGCCTCCCGGCTGTCGTCGTCGATCCGCGGTGAGGGCGTCTCGGCCGTCGGCTTCTTGGTCTTGCCCGGCTTGGAAGACGTGCCCGGTTTGGACGACGTGCCCGGTTTGGAGGAAGCGCCGGGTGCGGCGGTGCCCGAGGCGGCGGTGCCCGGAGCCGCCGCGCCGGACGCGGGCGGAGTGCTGCCGGGCATGAACTGCGGTGAGGCGTTCGGATCGTCTTCGCGGAACAGCCCGGCCAGGGCGAAGCTGCCGAGCAGAATCAGCGCGAACACCGCCCCGAGCTGGTAATAGCGGCGCTTGCGTCGATCCGAGATTTCCACGCCGGGCAGTCTCACACGCCCGGTGCCGCACCCGGATCACGCGCTTGTCCAGATCTGGGGGACCGTTCGTTCCACTCCTCGGTGGCCACCGGCCGCCTACTCCTTGATGGCCACGCCGCAGTATTGGTTGACGTCTTCGGTGCCGGTCTTGGCGTCCGGGCGCCACTGGTTGCAGGGCACGACGCCCGGCTCGAGCAGGCGCAGGCCGTCGAAGAAGGCGGTGATCTCCGCGGCGCTGCGGTATTTGATCTTCGGGGTGCCGCGCTCGTTCCAGAAGTCGACGATGCGGTGCGCCTCGGCGGTGTTGATGTCGTGGCAGCCGTGGGCGATCGCCAGGTAGCTGCCGGGGGCGAGCGCGCCGACCAGCTCACGCACGACGGCCAGGGCGGCGTCGTCGTCGCGGAGGAAGTGGACGATGCCGAGCAGGGTCAGTGCGATCGGCTGGGAGAAGTCGAGGGTGTCGCGGGCCGCGGCCAGGATCGACTCGGGGGTGTTGAGGTCGGCCTCGACATACGACGTCTCGCCCTCGGCGGAGCCGGCGAGCAGGGCGCGGGCGTGCACGAGGACCAGCGGGTCGTTGTCGACGTAGACGACTTTGGTCTCCGGCGCGACGGCCTGGGCGACCTGGTGGGTGTTGTCGGCCGTCGGCAGGCCGGTGCCGATGTCGAGGATCTGGCGGATGCCGCCCTCGCCGACCATGTACTCCACGGAGCGGCGCAAGAACTTCCGGTCCTCCCTGGCCAGGGCGACGATCGACGGCAGCATCCCGGCGATGGCGTCACCGGCGTCCCGGTCGGGCTGGAAGTTGTCCTTGCCACCGAGCCAGTAGTTCCAGAGCCTGGCGGAGTGTGGGGTGTTCGTGTCCAGGTGCTGGCTCGACGGCTCCGCCACGGGGGATCCTTCCACGGTCCACAGTGTCCTCAGTGGCGTACATGATGCCATTCGTGAGGGATGTTCGCGTGACCCCGATGGGAATTCTTGACCGCGTACATCGCCTCGTCCGCGGTGTTCAGGACGGCGCCGGCGGTCGCTGTCGAGTCGCCGGCGGGTACCGCGGTGGCACCCACGCTGAGGCCGCAGCGCACCGCCGTGCCGGCCGTCGCGATGGGTTCGGTGCCGGTGGCGGTCAGGAGGGCGGCGAGTCGGTCGGCCTCTGCGGCGTCGAGGCCGGTGGCGAGCAGCGCGAACTCGTCGCCGCCGAGCCGGGCGAGGGTGTCGCCGGGCCGGGTGTGCGCGCTGAGCCGCCGGGCGGTCTCGGTCAGCACCTCGTCGCCGGCGCCGTGCCCCCAGGTGTCGTTGATCGGTTTGAACCCGTCCAGGTCGATGACCAGCAGGGCGAAACCCTGCCGGCCGGCCAGCGCGGCGTCCAGGCGCTCGTTGAACAGGGCGCGGTTGGCGAGCCCGGTGAGCGGGTCGGTGTTCGCCCGCCGGGTCAGCTCCTCCTCCAGGGCGCGGCGGGCGCTGACGTCGCGCAGGCTCAGCACGGCGACGCCGAGTGCCGGGTCCTCGGTCTGCGCCGCGGCGATGGCCTCGACGTAGACCTCGGAGCCGTCGGCGCGGCGCAGCGGCAGCTCCCGGCGGCCGGTGCGCGCGCCGCTGGACTGCACGACGTCGTGCAGCCAGGTGTGCGCGTCGATCACGTCCTCGGGCTGCATGAACTCGTCGACGCCGCGGCCGGCGAGGGCTTCCGGCTCGTACCCGAGAAGGGCGCGGACCGACGGACCGGCGTAGCAGATCCGCCAGTCGGCGGTGACCGCGACGACCGCGTCGGAGGAGTTGCGCAGCAGGATCTCCACCCGGCGTTCGGCGGCGCGGCGGCGCCGGTCCTGGCGCCAGCGGTTCGCCGCGGTCATCGCGCTCAGCGTGGCGACGCCGCCCAGCAGCAGCGCCATCGCCGCGGTGAACGTCAGGCTCGGCGGATGCGGGCCGGCCTGCAGGGCCAGGAAGGCCAGCACGCTCGTGGCGCCCAGGCCGATCACCCACAGCGGTGGGTAGAGGGCCGCCGCGCTGGTGATGACCAGCAGGGCGCCGGGCAGGAAGAGGGCGTCGCCGTTGGCGTCGACCATGCAGAAGGTGTACAGCACCGGTAGTTCCAGCACCCACCAGGAGAAGAGCACCTCGCGGACGCCGCGCCGGCGTACGAGCCGTGACCAGGGCCGCAGGGTGAGCAGCGTCTGGAAGGCCGCGGCGAGGGCCAGCAGCCAGGCCGCCCACCGCAGGCCGGGCTCCCAGGCGGTGACGATCCGCAGCCAGCCGAACAGGGTGATCCCGGTGGCCAGCCAGCCGCCGACCCGGATCTGCCGGTGCCAGTACTCCGCGTCGTGATCGTCCGCGATCGCCCTCATGCGCCGGGGCCGTACGCCGCGCGGACCAGGTCGGTGATCTCCTGTGCCGAACCCGGCTTGGCGAACAGGTAGCCCTGGCCGTAGGTGCAGCCGAGCTCGGAGAGCATGGAGTGCTGGCCCGGCTGCTCGATGCCCTCCGCGACGGTCTGCAACCGCAGCGCGCGGCCGAGTCCCACCACGGCCTCGACCAGTGTCGCGTCGTCCTGGCTGACGGTGATGCCGTCGATGAACGCCTTGTCGATCTTCAGGATGTCGATCGGGAAGCGGCGCAGGTAGGACAGCGACGAGTAGCCGGTGCCGAAGTCGTCGATGGCGATCCGGACGCCGAGGTCGCGCAGCGCGTGCAGGATCTCGATGGTGGCGTCGACGTCGGTCATCAGCAGCGACTCGGTGATCTCGAGAACGACCCGGCCCGGATCGATGCCGGACTCGATCAGGGCGTCCCGGACCACCTCGACCAGGCCCGGCTCCTGGAACTGCCGGGCCGACAGGTTCACGCTCACCCGGACCCGCTCGGCGCCCGGGATGTCGCGGTGCCAGCCGGCGACCTGCAGCAGCGCGGTACGCAGCACGAAGGCGCCGAGCGAGATGATGATCCCGGTCCGTTCGGCCTGCGGGATGAACTCGTAGGGCCCGATCAGCCCGCGGGTCGGGTGCTCCCAGCGGACCAGGGCCTCGACCCCGATCGGCAGGGCGCCGGGCAGGTCCACGATCGGCTGGTAGACGACGGTGAACTCACCACGGGCCAGGGCGTCCTCCATCTCGCCGCGGGCTTCGGCCTCGGCGACAGCGGCCGCGTACATCGAGGGCTCGAAGAACGCGGCCCGGTCGCCGCCGGCGCCCTTGGCCGAGTACATGGCCAGGTCCGCGTCGCGCATCAGCTCGTCGACGGCGCTGCCGCCGGGGGTCTCGCCGGCCTTGACGATGGCCACGCCGATGCTGGCGGTCACGATCAGGTCGTGGTTGGCGATGCGCACCGGTTCCCGCACCGCCTCCAGCAGCCGGTCCGCCACCGTACGCAGGCCGAGGTCGTCCAGGTCCTCGACGAGCACCGCGAACTCGTCGCCGCCGAGGCGTGCCAGGGTGTCGGCGGGCCGGATCGCCGAGGTCATCCGGCCGGCGACCCGGCGCAGCAACTCGTCACCGGCGGGGTGGCCGAGGGTGTCGTTGACCTTCTTGAAGTCGTCCAGGTCGATGATCAGCAACGACACCCGCCCGGCGGTACGCGCGTGCCGCCGCTCCGCGGTGCCGATCCGGTCGCGCAGCAGGGCCCGGTTCGGCAGCCCGGTGACCGGGTCCTCGAACGCCTGCCGGGTCAGCTCGCGGCGCAGAGTGTTCTGGGTGGTCACGTCCCGGATGCTCAGGATGATGGCGCCGATGGCCGGGTTGTCCAGGTGGTTCGTGCCGGTCACCTCGGTGTCGAGGTAGCGGCCGTCGGCGTGCATGCAGCGCGACTCGATCCGGGTGGTGTGCCCCGGTTCGGAGGCGCGTAGCTCGATGATCCACGCGTGGACGGCGTCCACCTCGTCCGGGTGGGCTGTCGCGATCAGGTCGGCGATCGTCAGCGTGCCGGCATCGAGGCCCAGGATGCGGCCGGTGGAGGAACTCGCGTAGCGGATCTCGCCGTTCGCGATGGCCAGGACGGCGTCGGAGCCGTTCTCCATCAGGGCGGCGGCGCGCTGTTCGGCGGCCTCCCGCTGGCTCTGCTGGATCCGGCGGTTGTGCACGGTGAGCACGCTCAGCCCGGTGACCACCGCCAGCACGCAGGTCATCGACACGACGAGCGCCACGTCCACCGGAGCTCGCACGGTGACCAGGCCGAGGTAGCCGATCACGCCGGACGCGCCCAGCGCCACGGTGGCCCGGGTGGCGATCGTGGTGGCGGCGGCCATGGTGATCACGAGTGCGCCGACCGGGAACATCACGACCGGGTCGGGGTCGGCCAGGTTGTAGAGCATCAGCACGCCGAGCGCGGTGGCGTACCAGGACACCAGCGCGCCGTACGCCCACCGGCGCTGAAGGATCGTCTCCCAGGGCAGGCGCATCGCGGCCAGCATGAGCAGCACGATCGGGAGCAGCACCGCCGGCACCCAGCTCGCGGTCTGCCAGGTCAGCTCGACCCGGATCAGGCCCAGCACGGTCAGCGCGGCAAAGGCGCACAGGTTGAGGCGTACCTGCCGGGCCAGATGACCCGCCTGTCTCGCCTGAGAATCCGCCCACCGCATCACGTATCCGCCATCGGCCGGTCGGCGCCGGGCTTGAGGGGAATCGACGTTCTTGACAATCCCGTCGCGCGGGCGTTACGTTCTCGAAAACGTTTTCGAAGCATTCTGAGCTGCCAAAACTCTTTGCTGCCGAAATCTAGGAGTGCGATGATCTCCCGCAGGCAACTCCTCCAGTACGGAACCGCAGCCGCAACAGCTGCCGTCGCCGCCCCCATCATCCCCGCGCCGGCCACCGCGGTCCCGCCCGCCCGGCCGCGGGTCAACGGCTTCCCGGTGCCCTCCTCGTGGCGAGCCGTGCCGTTCTCCCTCGACCAGGTCGACCTGCGGCCGAGCATCTTCACCGAGAAGCGCGACCGCGTCCTCGCGTACGCCCGGGCCTATCCGGCCGACCGCATCCTGAGCAACTTCCGGGCCGCCGCGGGACTCGACACGCTCGGCGCGCAGCCGCCCGGCGGCTGGGACGACGCGACCGGGAACCTGCGCGGGCACTACAGCGGGCACTTCCTGTCGATGCTCGCCCAGGCCTGGGCCGACACCGGCGAGGCCGTCTTCAAGGAGAAGCTCGACTACATCGTCACCGCGCTCCAGCAGTGCCAGGACGCCTGGACCGCGAAGGTCGGCCAGCCCGGCACCCCGCCGCCGCCCGCCACCTGGACCACCGGGCGGACCGGTGGTGGCCTCGAGCTCACCGGCGACGGCCAGTACGTCGGGCTGCCCGACGCGACGGTCGACGGCCTGGAACAGGTCACCATCGCCATGTGGCTCCACCTGCGCGAGAACCGCACCTGGTCGCGGGCGTTCGACTTCGGCACCGGCACCGCGGCGAACATGTTCCTGACCGTGCACGACGGCACCGGTCCCCGGTTCGCCATCACGACCGGCGGCAGCGGCGGCGAGCAGCGGATCACCAGCACCGCGCCGCTGCCGGTGGGTGAGTGGGTGCACCTGGCGGTCACCCTCACCGGCCAGACCGGCACGCTCTACGTCAACGGGGCCGTGGCCGGCACCAACACCGCGATGACGCTGACACCGGCCGCCCTGGGCGCACCGAAGAACAACTGGATCGGCCGCTCCCAGTACGGCGACGCCACGCTGGCCGGCGTGGTCGACGACTTCCACCTGTTCGACCGGGCGCTGACCGCCGGGGAGATCGCCGGTGACCTGACCGGCAACCTCATCCACTACCGCTTCGACGAGACGGCGGGCACCACTGTCGCGGACTCCTCCGGCCGGGGCTGGGACGCGGCAGTCGTCACCGGCGCCGGCGGTGCACCCGGGCCCAGCCACGCGGGCTTCCTCGCCGCCTACCCCGAGACGCAGTTCGTCCTGCTCGAGCAGTACACGACCTATCCGGCGATCTGGGCGCCCTACTACACCTGCCACAAGATCATGCGAGGGCTGCTCGACGCGCACACATTGGCCGGCAACCAGGCGGCGCTCGACGTGGTCCGCGGCATGGGTGAGTGGGTGCACAGCCGGCTCAGCAAGCTCCCCCGCGAGCAGCTCGACCGGATGTGGGCGCTCTACATCGCCGGCGAGTACGGCGGCATGAACGAGGTGATGGCCGATCTGTACGCGCTGACCGGCAACCGGACCTTCCTGGAGACCGCCCGCTGCTTCGACAACACCACGCTGCTGGCCGACTGCGCCGCCGGCACCGACAGCCTGGACGGCAAACACGCCAACCAGCACATCCCGCAGTTCCTCGGATATCTGCGGATGTTCGAGCAGGGACAGGACCGGGACTACCGTACGGCCGCGGAGAACTTCTTCGACATGGTCGTGCCGCACCGCACCTACGTGCACGGCGGCACCGGCCAGGGCGAGGTGTTCCGCAAGCGCGACGTCATCGCCGGGAGCATCGTGACCACGACGAACGCCGAGTCGTGCGCGGCCTACAACATGCTCAAGATCGCCCGGAACCTCTTCCTGCACGCGCCGGACGGCCGCCTCATGGACTACTACGAGAAGGCCCTGGTCAACCAGATCCTCGCCTCCCGCCAGGACACCGACAGCACGACGAACCCGCTCGTCACCTACATGGTTCCGGTCGGTGCGGGGGCGCGGCGCGGTTACGGCAACACCGGGACCTGCTGCGGCGGCACCGGCCTGGAGAACCACACCAAGTACCAGGACTCGATCTACTTCCGCTCAGCCCGCGGCGACAAGCTCTACGTCAACCTCTACATCGCGTCCACCCTGCGCTGGGAGCAGCGCGGGCTGACGATCACCCAGAGCGGCGACTATCCGCGCTCGTCCACCACCACTCTGACCGTTTCCGGTCGCGGCCGGCTCGACCTTCGCCTGCGGGTTCCGTCGTGGGCACGCTCGGGCTTCGCGGTCACGGTCAATGACAAACCCTTTGGGGTACGGGTGAGCCGCGACGGCTACGCCGGTGTCGACAGGCACTGGCGTGACGGCGATCGGGTGGTGGTCCGCCTCCCGTACCGGCTGCACGTCGAGCGTGCCCTGGACGACCCGGGCCTGCAGGCGCTGCTCTACGGGCCGGTGGCGCTGGTCGCGAAGTCGGCTTCGACGCAGTACCTGCCGATGTCGTGGTACTCGTCGCTGCCGCTCTCCGGTGATCTCGCGGAGGTCGTGGAGCCGGGCGCGGAGCCGATGACGTTCACGGCGGGCGGCGTGCCGTTCGAGCCGTTCTATCTCGGTGACACCGATCCCTACCACGCCTATTTCCGCCGTCAGGAGCCGCGGATCGTGTTCGCGGGGCGGGACTCGGGGGTGGAGAACCGCGCTGATCCGTCCGGCACGACCTTCCTCGACAGGCTGTGGGAGCAGGCTCCGTTCCGGGATCGGCGGGCGTTTGTGCGGGGGGTTTCGGAGGCGGTTCGGGCTTGGGAGGGGGCGGGGCTGCTTACCCGTACGGAAGCAGGTCTTGTCAGATCCGCGGCGGCTGCCGCGCCTCTCTGAGCTTGCTGCGCCCCTCTGAGCTTGCTTTGTTGCTCAGCCCGCGGCGTCGCTCAAAGATTGCAGCGCCTGGAGGAACACGCGGCGGTCGGCGGGCGGCAGCTGGGCAAGAACGGTCTCTTCGGCTGCCCGGATCGCCGTCTGTGTCGCGGTGAGCAGGTCCCGGCCGGCGGGCGTGAGCCGCAGCAGGCGAACGCGCCGGTCGGCCGGGTCGGGCTCGCGCTCGATCAGGCCGCGCCGCTGCAGCTCGTCCAAGGTCGTGATGATGCGTGTCTTGTCCGCGCCGATCGACCTGGCCAGGGCCGCCTGGGTGCGCATCGGCTCGTCGGGCCCGTCGCCCAGGCCGGTGAGGACGGCGTAGCCCCACATCGAGATGTCGTGCTTCTCCAGGATGGGTTGCTCGACGGCGAGCAGCTGCCGGGCGAGCCGCATCAGCATCGCGCCCAGGTCGGGACGGTTCACGTCCTCAAGTTAGCCGATTGACAGATGGTAGGCAGATGTAGATAGTATGCGAATGCTTATTAATGTTCCGGATCTGCGGGCGCTGGACGCTGTCGCGGTCCGCGCGAGTGTCGAGCTGGTGGAGCGGGTTGGTGCCGATGATCTGGATCGGCCAACGCCGTGCGAGGGGTGGCGGTTGCGGGAGTTGCTCGCGCATATGACGGAGCAGCATCACGCCTTCGCCGCAGCGTTCGGGGCTTCCCCGTCCGCGGCCTCTTCCCCATCTGCGGCCTCCTCCCCGTCTGCGGCCTCCTCCCCGTCCGCGCTGGACATTTCGGGTGCCTATCGAGCGGCGGCGGAGATGGTGCTTGCCGCGTTCGCACAGGACGACGTGCTGGATCGCAAGGTTGAGCTGGCCGAGGCGCCGTACCCGATCCCGGGCCGGATGGCGATCAGCTTCCACTTCGTCGACTTCGTGGTGCACGGGTGGGATGTCGCCCAGTCCCTCGGTGTGCCCTGGGAACTGCCGCCGGACGTCCTGGATGCTGCTCTGCCGATCGCGGAGGCGGTGCCCGACGACACGTCCCGCCTGGAGCCGGGGGCTGCGTTCGCCCCGCGCCGCCCCGTACCCCCGGACAGCTCGACGCTGGAGCACATCCTCGCGCTACTCGGCCGCCCTGCCACAGGTGCTCACGGCAGACGGTCGCCCGGCCGGCACTCACGCACCTTATGAGTGCCGGATAAGGTGCATGGCTGCCGGCCGGGCGGGCTCAGCCGGCACTCACGCACCTTATGGGCGACGGATTATGTGCGTGAGCGCCGGCCGGGCGGGCCGGCGCAGCCCGTGAGCAGCCGGCGCAGCCCGTGAGCAGTCGGCGCAGCCCGTGAGCAGTCGGCGCAGCCCGTGAGCAGCCGGCGCAGCCGGTGGGCGGGTGGTGGGCGGGTCAGTTGGTTATTACGCGGTTGCGGCCGTTGTGTTTGGCGGCGTAGAGGCGGCGGTCGGCTTCGGCCAGGAGGTCGGCGCGGCCGGCGGCGGCGGGGCTTTCGGTGCTGACCGCGCCGATGCTGACGGTGACGGGGAGGTCGCCGGTGATCGGATGCCAGCCGTGGGTGGCGATGCGCAGGCGGATGGCGTCCAGGACCGCGTCCGCGCGGCCGGCGCCGATGCCGGGGAGGACCAGCAGGAACTCTTCGCCGCCCAGGCGGGCGACGAAGCCGTCGGCGGCGAGGCGGTCCTGCTCGTCGGAGAGGACCTCGGCGACGGCGATCAGCACCCGGTCGCCGGTGTCGTGTGACAGCGTGTCGTTGATGCGCTTGAAGTGGTCGATGTCGATCACCGAGAGGGTGACCGGTGCGCCGGAGGTCGCCGCGGCCAGCGTGTCCGGCAGGCGCTCGTCGACGAAGCGGCGGTTGTAGAGGCCGGTCAGCGGGTCCCGGCGGGCCTGCTCGCGGTAGCGCTCGGCGTCGCGGCGGGCCTCGGCGGTCTCGAACAGGGCCTGGCGGGCGCGGGCCTTGGCCTCCTGCTGTGTCGAGCGCAGCTGCTCGCTGGCCGAGTGGTAACGCTTGTACTCCTCGAACGCGGCCCGGTGGTCGCCGGCCGCGGCGTACAGCTCGGCCTGTTCGGCCATCACCCGGACGGCGACGGCGTTGAGCTGGTGCTCGGCGCAGAGCTGCCGGCAGTGTTCGAGGCTGGCCTGTGCCCGGTCGAGGGCGTTGCGGTGCCGCTGAGCGAGGGCGAGGGTCAGTGCCGCCTCGACCGCGTCGTGCGCCTCGTACCAGGGGGGTGCGTCGTAGACGTCGGCGAGGATCGCTTCCGCCTCGGCGTACCGCCCGGCGCTGATGTGGATGTTGGCGACCGTGTCCCGCTCGATGATCAGCAGGTCCCGGCCGATGGCGCGGGCGGTGCGGTACATCCGCTCGACGGCGGCGAGGGCGGTGGCGGCGTTGCCGGCTTCGAGCTCCGTGTAGGCGAGGTTGTTCAGGGCGAGCAGCTGACGTCGTACGTCACTGATGTCGACGGCGATCTGCTCCGCCTGCCGGTAGCGCTCCCGGGCCTGGTCGGTCGAGCCGTTCTCGGCGAGCGAGTTGGCCAGCCGGATCAGGTAGATGATCCGCAGCCCGCCCGGCGCCGCCTCGTCGAGCAGCTCCACCGCGTTCAGCGAGTGTTCCAGGCTGGCCGCGTGGTCACCGAGGTAGTGGTACGTCAGCGCCAGATGGAAGTGGGTACGGGCGAGCAGCGGACGGCACTCGTGCCGCTCGGCCCAGCGGTGCGTGGTCAGGAAGACCCGGACCGCCTGGTCGACCTCACCCTCGCGGCGGCGCATGTCGGCCTGCACGAGCCTGGCCCGGTGCGCCATGACGACGTCACCGAGCAGGTCCGCTGCCTCCGCGGCGGCGGTGGCCCGGTCGAGGATGGCCGTGACGTCGTGACCCTCGTGGTTCTCGAGGTCGTCGAGTTCGGCCGACAGCGCTTCCTGGATCACGGCCGTGGTAATCGGCACCGGACGGCGGAACTGAAGAAAGGAAAAAGCTCAGACCCGGTACGGGCCCGCCGATGGCTTGCGACCGAACAGCAACCGGCAGGCTACGGAGGACGTCGTAATGACGCGTACGAGAAATGCATGGCGAACCGCGGCGGCGGCCACCCTGCCGCTGGCACTGGTCGGCAGCAGCGTGATGGGCTCGCCGGGCGTGGTCTCGGCCGCACCGGCACCGGACGCGCCCGATCGTGTCATATCCGAACGGCCCTTCCCGGGTAGAGCGGCGCCGCAGGGGCGCGCCTGGTCGGGAACGTGGCTGACCACGGCGACCGGTACGGGCGCCGGCACCAGCCTCAAGGACGTCCGCACGATCATCGGCGCGGACGCCGGCGCCGCCGCGAAGCTCACCGGCGCCGGTGTCGGCATCGCGCTGCTCGACACCGGTGTGGCACCGGTCGCCGGGTTGCCGGCCGCCCGGGTGGTCAACGGGCCGGACCTGTCGTTCGAGTCGCAGGCGGACAACCTGCGCTACCTCGACTCGTACGGTCACGGCACCCACATGGCCGGCATCATCATCGCCAACGACGCCGCCAGCGGCACCAAGGGTCTCGCCCCGGGTGCCCAGCTGATCTCGCTGAAGCTGGGTACGGCCAACGGCGCCGTCGACGTCTCCCAGGTGATCGCCGGCATCGACTGGGTGGTCGAGCACCGCAACGACGACCCGAACAATCCGATCCGGGTGCTGAACCTGGCGTACGGCAGCGGCGGCAACCCGTCCGCCGCGACCGACCCGCTGCAGTACGCCGTGGAACGTGCCTGGAAGGCGGGCATCGTGGTGGTCGCCGCGGCCGGCAACGACGGCAACGGCGAGGCGCAGCTGACCAACCCGGCGACCGACCCGTTCGTCATCTCGGTCGGTGCCGCGGCGACCAAGGGCACGCTCTCCACCGCCGACGACGACCTGGCGACGTTCACCAACAGCGGTACGGCGGGCAAGCCGATCGACGTACTGGCTCCCGGCGAGTCGATCCTGTCGCTGCGGGACTCCGGATCGAGCATCGACGACGCGTACCCCTCAGCCCGTAGCGGGACCACCCTCTTCCGCGGGAGTGGCACCTCCCAGGCCGCCGCGATCACCTCCTCGGCCGTTGCCCTGCTGCTGCAGGCGAAGCCGCAGCTGACGCCCGACCAGGTCAAGGACGTGCTCAAGCGCGGCACCGCCCTGACCAGCGGCAAGGCCGGCTCGCTGCGGCTCCGGCAGATCAACGTGAACACCGCGCTGGGTCTGGCGCCCGGCTCGGGCAGCGCCCAGAACTTCCCGCTCTCCACCGGCAGCGGCGAACTCGACGACGCCCGCGGCGACAGCCGGGTGGTCAGCAACAACGTGCCGCTGACCGGCGAGTTCACCATCTTCGGGCCGTTCCACAGTGCGAACTGGGCGGCGATGTCGGCGGCCGGGGTGTCCTGGAACGGTGGCACCTGGATGGGCGCGCCGATCGCCGGTGACGGCTGGACCGGCAGGTCGTTCGCCTCGAAGACGTGGGGCGCGGCGACGTGGTCGTCGGTACCGTGGGGTGGCAGCCGGGCCTGGACCGACCCGAGCTGGAGCGGCCGTGCCTGGTCGGGCCGCGCCTGGTCGGCGGACGCGTGGACCGGTGCGCGGTTCAGCTCCAGCGAGGCGTGGAGCACCGCGATCTGGGGCTGATCCTCACATTCGCAGGGTGTGACCCGGTGACCGGCCGTAGATCTTGCGATATTCGACGGAGAACCGGCCCGGCGTGGTGAAACCCCAGCGGCCGGCGATGGCGGCGACCGTGTCCCCCCGGGACCGGTCGCCGCTGCGCAGGTCGCGGTGGGCGCCGGTCATGCGTACCCGGCGGAGGTGGCCCATCGGCGTGGTGTCGCCCTGCCTGGCGAACGCGGCCTGCAGCCCGCGTATCCCGATCCGCGCCGCCGCGGCGATGTCCTCCAGGGTGATCGGCTCCGCGGCGTGCTCGTCGATGTAGGCCATCGCCCGCCGGACGACGGCCGGTGGCACCCGGCCGGGACCGGCGACGTAGGCCACGGTCATGGTGGTGTTCGGGAACACGGCGAGGGCGGCGGTGGCCACGGTGTCGATCGCGTTGGCGTAGACGAGCGGGTGGGCGACGGCCGGCTCGGTACCGGCGAAGGTGCGGGTCACGAAGCCCGCCGCCGCGATCCAGTGCCGCTTCATCCGCTGTGACACGGGCGTCGAGCCGTCGAACCGGAAGTCCGCGGCGGCCACACCGAGCCGGCCGGCGACGCGGGTGGCGGCCGACAGGGCGAACCGGACGTTGTGCAGGTCGATGTGGTCCCAGGCGACGGTCAGCCGGCTGCCGAGCGGTACCAGGAAGGCGTCACCGCCGCTGTACCGGCGGGTGTGGCCGCCCTCGTCGACGCTGTACCAGCCGTCGAAGACGACGACAGCGGTGATCGAGTCGAACGGGTCGGCGGTGGCCTCGACGGCGCCCCGGTACTCCAGCCGGTCGATGCTCAGGTCGGCCGCGGACGCCGTACGCGAGTGGAAGGCGAAGCCGGCGCCCGGTCGTGCCAGGCGCGGCTCGTGCTCCACATAGGTGCGGCTGAGCAGATCGTGGGTCCTGGCGATGTCGGTCGTACCGATGTCCGCGCGCCGGACGTGGATCATCGCTGACGGCGCGTTCACGGCGGCCTCCCGTCTGCCCGCTGTGCCGGCTGCGCACTTCTCGTTCACGGAACGCACGCCCAGCCGGTTCCGTTTTGATTCTGGAGGTCGCGGCCCGGTCGATGGAAGACATGTACTCGGACGAGCGAATGCGGGACCTTGCCGACGCGGCCAAGGCGGCACGGGAACGGGCCGAGCGGCGGGTCGCCAACGCCGCGGCCTTTCACCACCGGGCGTCGATCGCCCGTGAGCGGGCCCAGGAGGCGCTCGAGCGGCTGACCGGGTCAGTCCCGCGTGCCGACGCGCAGGACCTCACCGAGGCGCAACCTGCGGCCGGCCAGGCTCTCGACCACGATCGCAACGCCGAGGGCCGCTACGAGCAGCGCCGCCGCGGCGACCGGCAGCCACGGCTCGACCCTTGTCCGGCCGACCACCCCGGCGCTGAACCCGGCCAGGCCTAGCGCCGGCCCGAGCAGCCGGGGTAGCAGGCCCCCGGCCAGACCGCCGGCCGCGAACGCCGCCACCGCGTGCACCCTCCCCGTAGCCGCACCTCGCAGGACCACACGGGCGCGTGCGACGCGGAGGATGCCTACCGACCGGAGGATCCGCCGGCGTGCGGGGAACCCATAAGGTCAGTGGCGTGACAGCGGAGTACGGCCTGGGCATCGATCTCGGCACCACCCACACGGCGGCGGCCGTCCGCACCGGTGGGCGGGCCGAGTCGGTACGCCTGGGCACGCGGCGTATGGAGATACCGTCGGCGGTGTTCGTCAAGGACGACGGCGAGCTGCTGTTCGGCGAGGCCGCCGAGCGGCGCGGGCAGGACGAGCCGGGACGGCTGGCGCGCGAGTTCAAGCGGCGGCTGGGTGACCCCGTACCGATCCTGGCCGGTGGGGTGCCGTTCTCCGCGCACGCGCTGACCGCCAAGCTGCTGCGGCACGTGCTCGACACGGTCGCCCGGCAGCAGGACGGGCCGCCCGCCGAGGTGACGCTGACCTATCCGGCGCACTGGGGGCCGTACAAGCGGGAGCAACTCGATCAGGCGATCCGGCTGGCCGACACCGGACCGGTCCGGCTGCTTTCCGAGCCGGAAGCGGTGGCGCAGCGGCACGCCGCGGCCGGGCGCATCGAGCCGGGAGCGACGGTGGTCGTGTACGACCTGGGCGGCGGCACCCTGGACGTGGCGGTGCTGCGCCGCGACGGCGACCGGTTCACGCTCCTGGGCACACCGGAGGGTGTGGACCAGCTGGGCGGGGCCGACTTCGACGAGGCGGTCCTCGCCCACATCCTCGGCACGCTCGACGGCGGCCGGGAATCCGTCGACCCGGACGACCCGGAGACGGCGCCGGCGCTGGCCCGGCTGCGCCGCGACTGTGTCGAGGCGAAGGAGTCGCTCTCGTTCGACTCCGAGGTGACGGTGCCGATCGCGCTGCCGGGGCGGTACACCCGGGTGCGGCTGCACCGGTCCGAGTTCGAGGCGATGATCACGCCGTCGGTGCGGGACACGGTGGACGCGACCAGGCGTGCCCTGCGGTCGGCCGGTGTGGAGCCGGCCGAGTTGAGCGCGGTGCTGCTGGCGGGCGGGTCGTCGCGGATTCCGCTGATCGCCCGGGTGCTGGGTGCGGAGTTCGAGCGGCCGGTGATCGCGGATTCGCATCCGGAGCACAGTGTGGCGCTCGGGGCGGCGCTGCACCTTTCCGGACCCGTTCCCGCTGCTGTCGCCCCTGCTGCGGCTCCTCCTGTTCCCGCTGCGGTGGCCACCGATACTGCCTTGGCCGATGTGTCGCCGGCCAACGCGACGGCCGGGGCCACGGCTGGTGCAGCTGCTACCGAGCCGGCTGAGCCGGCCTACACGGCGCCGGCGGCGGCGGCACCGGCGGCGGCGCCGGCCACTACGGTTCCCAACGGTGCGGCACCGGCTTTCAGCGGCCCCGCGGTGTCTCCCGCTCGCGGGCACCAGGCGGACTTCACCGACCTGCGTACCCCGGCCGACCCCTGGGCCGCGGCGGAGGCTGCTGAGGCTGCTGCCGCGCTGGCCGCGGCGGCTGAGGCGTCCACCACGCGCATTCCCGTTCCGCGAAGCGCCACCCGGATCGAAGCGTTCGACGGCACCACGCAGGCGGATGCGCCTTCGTCTCCCGCTCCCGTTTCCGCTCTCGGGCCCGCTTCCGGCCTTGATGTCGCCGAGCCCAGCACCCAGTTCGTCCCCACCACCTACGCTCCGCCCTCGGCGCCCGCCGGTAACCGCCGCCGCACGCTTGTGATCGCCGGCGTCGCCGTGGTCGCGCTGGCTGCCGCCGCGACCGGGGTGGCCCTGTCGAACTGGCCCGACGGCGAGCGCTCCAACGCTGGTCCGAGCACCGCGGCCTCACCGTCGGTCGCCGGGCCTGCCCCGCTGCCCACCGACACCATGCTGGTCCGGATGGACACCGGTGGCGACATGGGCGACCGGGCGACCTGGAAGCCCCGGATCTTCTTCCTCAGCCCCGACGGCGACACCCGGCGCGAACTGCCCGGGACCGAGGCCGGCGACGTCCTCCCGCGCTGGTCCAACAACCGTCAGCTGATCGCACTGACGCACCGGGAGGCCGGCGGGAAGAACGCGATCTTCCTGATGGACCGGAACGGCAACGACCGCAGCCAGTTCGCCGAGGACGTCACCGGTGGCCGGGTCGCCTGGTCGGCCGACGACACCAGGATCGCCTACGTCAAGCAGGTGAGGAAGGTCAACCAGATCTTCGTCCAGCCGATCGCCGGTGGTGACGCCGAGCAGCTCACCAGCTCGAAAGCGGCAAAGGACGACCCGGTCTGGTCACCCGACGGCAGGTCCATCATCTACTGGGCCGAGAACGACGGTGTCCGATCCGTCTTCGAACTGAACGTCGCCGACCCCCAGGAGCCCGGGCGCCCGATCACGCCGGCCGGCCTCGGCGAGGCGGTCGACCCGGCGATCTCCCCGAAGGGCGACAAGGTCCTGTTCACGAAGAAGGTCGACGACGAGAACACCGACATCTGGATGATCGGCACGGACGGTTCGCAGCCGGAGCAGGTCACCAGCAAGCCCGAGCGTGAGATGGACCCGACCTGGTCCCCGAACGGCGAGTGGTTCGCCTTCGTCCGCGGCGACCTCAACCATCCGAAGGTCGTGGTCCAGCGCGCCGACGGCACCGGCGAGCAGACCCTCACCAAGGGCGACGCCCGCGAGGGACACCCCTGCTGGTTCTGACCACCGGTCAGCGGCGGTAGGCGCGGTCGAACAGCCAGAGCGTCAGCGCGACGAGGCCGATCATGACCGCGCCCGAGGCCACCTGGCCGTACCAGGTCTCCAGCACGTGGTCGGCGAGCTCTGCCGGTCCCATCAGCTTTCCGGCGACCAGGGCGACCAGGCCGACACTCACCGCCGCGATGACCCATCCGCGGCGCCCGGAACTGTTCTCGTTCGTCATGCCGCTCAGCATCACGGAACCACCCGTCGCCGCACATCTTGCTACCGGCGGAGCCCGCCTATGCCTGGGGGCATAGACGGGCTCCGGTCGTGGCGTCCGGTCGTGGACGGCCTTGTGGGTCAGGCCGGTTCGAAGCCGGCGATGTGCAGCGAGAAGGCCCTGATCGAGCCGGTGTCGGCGCCGACGGCGTCGCGGACGTGGAGCTTCCACGTGCCGTCGGCTGAGGAGACCCGGAGCGACGACAGGGCGCTGTCGGGTTTCCACGTGCCGGTGAACGGTGCGCCGGTCGACGTCACCGAGGAGAACGGTGTCGTGGCGGCGTCGTCGAAGACCACCTGGCACAGGTTGTTGCCGCCGCCGCCGCTGCGCGAGAAGAGCGTCGCGGAGCGGCCGTCGGGGGCGGTGAGGGTGCCGACCAGGTCGGCGACGAAGGTGTGGTCGATGCCCACCGTGGGCGACGCGGCCGTTGTGGAGCAGGCTGTGCCGTCGAGGGAGAAGGTGAGCGACGAGGCGTAGCCGACGCCGGTGACGTCGACGGTGGCCGTGGCGCCGGTGGGGTCGTTGTCCGGGATGGGAATAGCCGGGCCACCGTACGCGAAATCTTGCACTGTTGTTGAAGGTTGTCCGGTTCCGATCACGAGGGTGGTGCTTGTCGGTGAGAGGTAGCCGGCGAACGTCACCCGCACGCGCAGGGTGACCGGGCGGCCCAGCGGATACCCGGCGGCGAGCTTCAGCGTGTAGTTCTTCGACTTGGTGGCTCCCGCGGCGATGTTGCCGTAGGAGGAGGCGCGCGGCGTGACCGTCGCCCTGGCGTCGTCCGATTCGACGACCACGTTGACGCCGGTTGCGGTGCCGTCGCCGACGTTCTCGGCCGGCAGCGCCACGGTGGCCTGCTCGCCGGGCTCGAGGTACGCGTCGCCGTCGCCGGTGGTCGGTGTGACCGTCGGCGTGCTCGCCCGGACCAGCGGCTGCGGTGTGGCACCGGTGTTGCGCAGCAGGAGGTCGGCGCGGATCACGCCGTGGCCGGTGCGGTTGTCGTATCCGGCCGGTGCCAGGTCCAGCGCGGTGCCGGTCAGCGCGGCACGGATCTCGGCGTTGGTCAGCCCCGGGTTGCCGGAGAGAGCCAGCGCCGCGATCGCGGCGGCGTGCGGTGCCGACGCCGAGGTGCCGAAGAACGGCGCGAAGTCGGCGATCGACGTGTTCACGCCGTCAGCAGCGGTGATGTCCGGTTTGGCCCGCACGGTCCCGCCGGTGGAGGAGAAGTCCCCGGGCGTGATCGCGGTGCCGTCGGCGTCGAAGAAGATCCGGCGCGGACCGTCCGAGGTGAACCGCTCCGGCTTGGACTGCCGGGTGTGCACGTTCGGGTAGGGCCCGGCCGGGTTCGGCGGGTCACCGACCTCGAGGTTGAAGTCGAGGGGGTCCTTGGCCGGGGTCGCGGCGACCGAGAACGCGTTCACGGCGGCGCTGTGCCCGCGCGAGATGCCGGAGGTCGAGAAGCCCTTCAGTGTACCGTCGGGCGAGTCGACGAACCGGCCGCGGAACGCGCTGAGCTGCAGATAGCGCGCCGCCCCGGAGAACTTCACCACGGCGAGCCGCTGGTTGGCGGCGGCACCGGTGGCGAGGATCTCGAACGGGTCGTCGTCGCCGTCCTGCACGTCCTGCGAGAACGACGTCACCTCGCCCGCGGAGTTCAGCAGGTACAGGTCGTAGTCGTTGGCCGAGCCCAGCAGCGGGTCCGCCCACCACAGGGTGGTCACCCGGTTGGCGCTGTTCGGCGACAACGGGTTCAGCACCTGCACGCCCGAGCCCGGGTCGAAGTCGTGTGCGGCGCCGGCGAACTTGCCGATACCGCGGCCCGAGTCGGCGAAGTCGCCCTCCCAGTTGCCGGACGTACCGTCGAGTTTGTTGCCCTCGTTGCCGGCGGAGCTGAAGTAGAACGCGCCGTCGGCGGTGACGTCGTTGACCGCCTGAGCCGGGAGGCCGTCCTGGAACGGGCTCTCGTGGTAGTACACGACGTCGTCGACGATGATGTCGCAGTTGCCGGTGAAGCGCAGCGCGCGGATGTTCTCCGCGAAGCTGATCTCGCTGGTGAACGCGGTCGCGAAACCGAGCTTCGCGTTCGGCACCAGGTCGTGGAGGATCTCCAGCATCGCGGTGCCCTCGTCGCCCGAGCCCTCCTGGCCGGGCAGCACGTCGAGGTCGGCGGGCAGGTCACCGCTCGCCTGCGCCTGGGCGAGCGAGTCCACGCCGTCGGACAGGGCGCAGACCTTGACGCCGGTACCGGTGACTTTGTATCGGGAACGGGCTGTGTCGGCTGCGTGCGTACGGTCGCCCTCTGAGACGACCGACCCCTGACTGGCCGCAGCGACCCGCGGAGCTGCCTCGGCTGCCCGCAGGGCGGTCTCGATCCTTGCCGCCTTCTCGTCCTTGGCCTCGGTGTCCGGCTTGCGGGCCGGGTCGATCTGCCGGCCGCTGATCTGGCCGTGCTCGGCGTTGACGCGGGTCACGTCCGGCCAGGCGGCGATCGCCGGCAGTGCCGTGAGAGGTGCCTCGACCAGCACGGTGCCGGTCTTCGGCGACGGGAAGCGGATCCCGGCGCCGGCCTTGCGGAGCCGGTCGAGCAGGTTGTCATCAACCTGTTTCGCGTGGACCTCGACCTCGGTCGTACCCGACTTGGAGATCTCGAGGCCGGTGGTGAGCTTCGGCAGCGCGCTTGTCGCCACCCTGTTGTCGCGCTTGCGCAATTCGACGGCGAGACGGCTGTCGAGTTTGCGCTCGGTCGGGGTCAGAGACTTCTTGAGCTGCTGGAGTGCGGCGATCTGGGCGTACGTCCGGTCCGCCGGGTCGGCCGGCGCTTTGGCGTTCGCCGCTGGTGCCGCGAGTGTGACGACGGTGGCACCGATCGCGAAGACCGTTACCGAGCGCCGGAGATTGGGTTTGCCGAAGACATTCAATGCCGAGCCCCCCACTGACAAGCATCGATTCGATGTTTGTGGATGCTAGGGCATCTGATCGACTATCGACTCCGCCGTCCGGATGAGTTGTGTCACTGGCCGTGATTGGTATGTCGACGTTTTGTATAGCGAAGAGCCCCGGGGGATTGCCCCGGGGCTCTTCGGCTTACGTGATGGGGATCAGCGGAGGTCGAAGCGGTCGAGCTCCATGACCTTCGTCCAAGCCGCGACGAAATCGGTCACGAACTTGGCGGAGGCGTCCGAGCTGGCGTAGACCTCGGAGAGGGCGCGCAGCTGCGAGTTCGAGCCGAAGATCAGGTCGACCGCGGTGGCGGTCCACTTCACCTCGTCGGTGGCCAGGTCGCGAATCTCGTACACATGCTCCTGAGACTCTGACGCCTTCCACCGGGTGCCCGGGGAGAGAAGGTTGGCGAAGAAGTCGTTGGTGAGCACGCCCGGCCGGTCGGTGAGCACACCGTGCTGAGCGCCGCCGACGTTGTTGCCCAGCGCGCGCAGGCCGCCCACCAGAACCGTCATCTCGGGAGCGGTCAGGTTCAGCATGTAGGCGCGGTCGATGAGCAGCACCTCCGGCTGGGTCTTCTCACCCGGGCGCAGGTAGTTGCGGAACGCGTCGGCGCGCGGCTCCAGAACCCGGAACGACTCGACGTCGGTCTGCTCCTGGGTGGCGTCGGTGCGGCCCGCGTGGAACGGCACCGTCACCTCGACGCCCGCGTCACGCGCGGCCTTCTCGACGGCGGCCGAGCCGGCCAGCACGATCAGGTCGGCCAGCGAGATCTTCGCACCGCCGGCGGCGTTGAACTCCTGCTGGATGCCCTCGAGGGTGCCCAGGACCGTCGCGAGCTGCTCCGGCTGGTTGACCTCCCAGTTGCGCTGCGGCTCCAGGCGGATCCGGGCACCGTTGGCGCCACCGCGCTTGTCGGTGAACCGGTAGGTCGCCGCGGAGGCCCAGGCGGTGGAGACCAGCTGGGCGGTGCTGAGGCCGGACTCCAGAACCTTCGCCTTGAGAGCCGCCAAGTCGGCGTCGCTGACCAGCTCGTGGTCGACGGCCGGCACCGGGTCCTGCCACAGCTGGGCCTCCGGGACCCACGGCCCGAGGAAGCGCGGGACCGGGCCCATGTCGCGGTGCAACAGCTTGTACCAGGCCTTGGCGAAGGCCAGGGCGAACTCGTCCGGGTTCTCCAGGAAACGGCGGGAGATCTTTTCGTACGCAGGGTCCACGCGCAGGGACAAGTCGGTCGTCAGCATCGTCGGCCGGTGTTTCCTGGACGGGTCGTGCGCGTCCGGGATGATCTCGTCGGTGGTCTTCGCGACCCACTGCTTGGCGCCCGCCGGGCTGGTGGTGAGCTCCCACTCGTACCCGAAGAGGATCTCGAAGAAGCGGTTGCTCCACTGCGTCGGCAGGTCGGTCCAGGTCACCTCGAGACCGCTGGTGATCGTGTCACCGCCCTTGCCACTGCCGTGGGTGCTCAGCCAGCCCAGGCCCTGCGCCTCCAGCGGGGCGCCCTCGGGCTCCGCGCCCACGTGGCCGTCGGCCGGTGCCGCGCCGTGGGTCTTGCCGAACGTGTGGCCACCGGCGATGAGAGCGACGGTCTCCTCGTCGTTCATCGCCATCCGGGCGAAGGTCTCCCGGATGAAGTGCGCGGCGGCGAGCGGGTCCGCGTTGCCGCGCGGGCCTTCCGGGTTGACGTAGATCAGGCCCATCTCGGTCGCGCCGACACCCTCGGACATCGTGCTGTCCGTGGCGTAGCGCTCGTCACCCAGCCAGGCGTCCTCCGGGCCCCAGAAGATCTCCTCGGGCTCCCAGACGTCCTCGCGGCCGAAACCGAAGCCGAAAGTCTTGAAGCCCATCGACTCCAGGGCGACGTTGCCGGCCAGGACGAGCAGGTCGGCCCAGGAGATCTGCTGGCCGTACTTCTGCTTGACCGGCCAGAGCAGGCGGCGGGCCTTGTCCAGGTTGGCGTTGTCCGGCCAGCTGTTGAGCGGGGCGAAACGCTGCCCGCCGTCGCCGGCGCCGCCACGGCCGTCCTGAATACGGTACGTCCCGGCGGCGTGCCAGCTCAGCCGGATCATCAGGCCGCCGTAGTGCCCGAAGTCGGCCGGCCACCAGTCCTGCGAGGTGGTGAGCACCTGCACGATGTCCTGCTTGAGGGCGGCCACGTCGAGCTTGGCGAACTCGGCCGCGTAGCTGAAGTCCTCGCCCAGCGGGTTGCCCTTGGACGAGTGCGCGTGCAGCACCGACAGGTCGAGCGAGTTCGGCCACCAGTCGCGGTTCGAGCGGGGACGGCCGCCGGTCTTCGGGGTCGGCGAGTCGATCGCCGGGTTCTCGCTCTCGCTGCCGTGCGCGGTCACGGAGTCGTGCGCGACCGGGCAGCCCTCGGCCGCTTTCTGGTCCACGCCCTGCGCACTGGCGGGGCGGTCGTCTCGGGTGTCGCTCATCAGATTCCTTCCGAACTGGCGGATGACTCGAGGGTGCTGGAGGTCACGCAGTCGGGGCAGACGCCCCAAAAGACGACCTCCGCCTCGTCGATCACGAAACCGTGGTCGTCCGAGGCGGTGAGGCAGGGGGCGGCGCCGGTGGCGCATTCGACGTCGGCGATCGCGCGGCACGAGCGGCACACGACGTGGTGATGGTTGTCCCTCGCCCGCGACTCGTAGCGGGCGGTCGCACCGGCAGGCTGGATGCGGCGCACCAGACCGGTGTCGGTGAGCGCACGCAGCACATCGTAGACCGCCTGGTGGGACACGGTCGGGTGATCCGCTCGAACGAGCGCGATGACAGTGTCGGTGTCGATGTGCGGGTGGTCGTGCAGGGCAGCCAGCACGGCGAGGCGGGGCCGTGTCACGCGCAACGAGACGGCTCGCAGCTGCGTCTCGAAGTCGGACGTCATGCCGAGACTCTAGTCGCCTTTTCTGGAACGAATCAAGTTTTGATCGGGTGGATTCGTGGTGGCTGGGTGGTGGGGTCGGTGGTTGGGGCGGCTTGGCTCATCTCGGGTTAAGGCGGCGTGCCGCTCTGGGCGCTGTCTCGCGGTGCTGGACACAGCACCCACAACCAGCCGGACCCAGTTCAGCCTGCATTCGAGCCACCGCGGATCTCCACCCTGAAGGGTGTTCGGTGGTCTCGGGGTACTGCAGTCTCGCGGGGCTGGCTCGGCGTCATCGGGTTTGGGCCCGCCGGCGGAACGTGGCCGCCTTGACCCGGTTCTGGCAGGGCGTTGAGCAGAAGCGCCGGCTGCCGTTCTTGGACGCGTCGATGAACGCCAGGTCGCAGCCGGGGGCGTGGCACGTGCCGACGCGGTCGTGGAGTCCGGCCCCGACGAGCCGGGCAATGGAGGCGGCGCAGATGGAAGTCCACATCGGAACGAGGGCGGCGTCGGCCGGGTGGTGATGCAGCCGCCACCGGCCGTCCTCCTTGGCGAGGTGCGGGTGCGCGGGATGCTCAACGAGAAACGTGTTGAGCCGGCCGGCGGCCGCGTCGACGTCGCCCCGATCGAGGTCGTCGACGATCTGCCGTAGCTGCCGCGCCAACTCGGTGAACCCAGGGGAGTCGCCAGACCGGAAGGCGGCGGCTGACGGCGGATCGATGGCAAGGATGCCGGCGATGGCCGGTCCGGGCTCAACCGGGCCGACCGGCCGTCCGTGGGCATGCTCCACCGCCAGCGCATTGATCAACGCCATCGCGACGACCATCCCAGGATCGTCAGCGTAACTATCTATCATGCCTTGAACAGTCACCTGTCTGTCGGTAACGTAACTGGCATTTAAACGTACACCAGTCACGGGAGCCCTGAAATGACGAGCATGACCTTGCCGGGCGTAACGCTGCGCCCAGCCGACTCGGACGACGTGGCAGCCGTAGCTGCGGTCTGGCATACCGGCTGGCGGGACGGCCACCTGGGTAATGTGCCGGCATCTCTTGAGCAGCACCGGAGACTCGACGACTTCCGCCGCCGGGTCCCCGCCCGCATCGCCGGCACCCAGGTGGCCGTCCTGGGCCCGCGGGTGATCGGCTTCGTGATGGTCGACTACGACGAGATCGAGCAGCTCTTCGTTGCTGCTGAGGCTCGGGGCCGAGGTGTAGCGGACGCCCTCCTGCGGCAGGGGGAGGAAATGGTGTCCGCTGGTGGGCTCGGCCGCGCTTGGCTGGCCGTCGCTTCAGGCAACACCCGTGCCCGGCGGTTCTACGAACGCATGGACTGGCAGGACGCCGGCCCGATCGAGTACTCGGCGGAAACCGCGACCGGATCGATTACGGTGCCCTGCCGTCGGTATGAGCGACAGCTTGGTTTCCCGAGCCGCGGGTAGCCGCAGCCGCCTAATGCCTGCGCTTCACCCTCACCCCGCCTCGCCCTCACCCCGTCTCGCCCTCACCCCACCCCACCTCGCCCTCACCCCACCTCGCCCTCACCCCACCTCGCCCTCACCCCACCTCGCCCTCACCCCACCTCGCCCGGCCCTCGCCTCGCCTCGCCTCGACCTCGACCTCGACCTCGACCCAGGCTTTCAGCGGCGCGGCTCCCAGCGGAACATGCGGGCCGCGAGGGCGACGGCGACGACGACCCAGCTCACCGTCGGCGCCAGCAGCAGGAGGGAGTCGGTTACGGCGACGCCGCCGTTCCAGGCGTTGACCACCAGTTCGGTGGCCGAGCCGCCGGGCAGCAGCCGCTTGAGCAGTGTGAGTTCCTCGGTGCCGCTGATGCCCACCCAACTGGCCACGGCGATGACGCTGAGGCTGATCGGGAGTGTGGTCACCTGGGCGTGCTCGGGCGAGTTCGTCAGCCCCGCCGTGGCCAGCCCCAGGCCGACCATCATCGTCACCATCGCGAGGACCGCCGCTACCAGGAGCAACACGTTGGCCGGCCCGCCTGCGACCACGGCCAGCACGGTCAGGATGACGGTCACCTGAACCAGGGCGAGAACGGTGACCGGCAACAACAGGCCGGCGAGGATCCCGGTGTCCGGCTCGGCGGTGGATCGCAGCCGTTTGAGAAAGAGGGTTTGCCGGCGGGACGCGAGCGTGGTCACCACCGTTGTGTAGAGCCCGAAGGCCCCGACGGTGAACATCACGATGGCCGCGATATAGCCGAGGCTGGCGACGGACGCGAAGACCTCGTGCCGGTAGATGAAGAACGCGCTGACCACCGCCGGCATGATCAGGCTGGTGACCAGTACGAGTCGGTTTCGGAAGATCTGGATCAGCTCACTGAGCGCGATGGAGAGCATGGCGAAGGTCCTTTCGTGGGGTGGTCAGCTGCCGATGGCGCGGAAGACGTCGTCGAGCCGGGTCGGGCCGGCTGACAGGTCCACCAGCTCCACGCCGTTGTCCTGAGCCCAGCCGAGCAGCACATACAGGTCTTTCGGGAGGGCGAAGGTCTCGACGAGGAACCCGTCACCGTCCGGCACCGCGGGCAGCGGCAGGGCGGGCAGCGGCAGTGCCGGCACCGGATGGGACAGTGAGAAGCGGATGACGGCCGGTAGGGCCCGCGTGAGCTCGGCGACGGTGCCCTCCCGGTGGAAGGTGCCCTGGTGCATGAGCCCGATGCGGTCGGCGCGCTGCTGCGCCTCCTCCAGGTAGTGCGTGGTGAGCACGATGGTGGAGCCGTTCTCCCGGAGCCGGTCGACCGCGCTCCAGAGGGCGTCGCGGGACTGGATGTCGAGGCCGGTGGTCGGCTCGTCCAGGAAAACCAGCTCGGGCGTCCCGTAGACGGCAGTGGCGAAGTCCAGCCGTCGTTTCTCCCCGCCGGAGAGCTGAGAGACCTTCGTGCCGGCCTTACGGGTCAGGTCGACGACGTCGAGCACACGGTCGACCTCGTCCTGGCGCCTGGTCAGCCTGCCGATCAGCCGGACCGACTCGCGGACCGTGAGATCGGGGCTGAAGCCGCTTTCCTGCAGCATGATGCCCATCCGGGGCCGCACGGCGGCTCGGTCGTGCGGGCTGCGCCCGAAGACCCGCACCGTTCCCGAGGTGGGCTGGCGGTGCCCCTCGACGGCCTCCAGGGTCGAGGTCTTGCCCGCGCCGTTCGTGCCGAGCAGCGCGTAGAGCTCACCGCGCCGCACCTGGAACGACAGGTCCTTGACCGCGTGAAAGTCGCCGTAGCTGAGATTCAGTCCTTCGACTTCGATGACTGGGGTCGTTGTCATGGCTCCATGACACCAGCGGGCGCACCCACTTGATCAGTGTCGCCACGTCACCGCAAACCAATGACGTGGTGTCACTGTCTGCCGCCCCGATCGGCCCGAATACTGGTGAGGTGACAGCAAGATCACTGCATATGACCGAGGCGACGCACGGACGGTTGCGACGCCTCAACACCATGCTGATCATCCCCATCCTCGGCGTCGCCGGGGCGTTCGTGGTGGCGTTCGACGCCAAGACCTGGTGGGACGCCGCCTTCCTGAGCCTGGGCGTGCTCGCCGCCCTGGTCGCCGCCGAGCGATGGGCCGCCGGTGAGATCCTCCGCCCGCTGGTGGCGTGGCCCTGCCTGCTCATCACCGCTGTCGTGTGGCCGATGGGCGTTCTGCTGACCGACAGCCCCAACGCGTTCTGGGGGCTCTGCGTGGTGGGCTCGCTCATCGTGCCCCGCCTCCCGCGCCACCGCGGTGCGGCAGCTGTCGCACTCATCCTCTATGTCGCCGCTGTCGGCGGTTCGCGACTGCTGCTCGTCTCCGGCGACGTGCGCGGTGACCTGATCACTTACCTGCTCGTGCCGGCCGCGATCACCATCGTCGTCACCACCCTCCAGTTCCCCAACGAGCGCTTCTACGATCTCGTCCGCGACCTCGAGCAGTCGAAGCAGCGCGAGGCCGAGCTCGCGGTCATCCGCGAACGGGTCCGTTTTGCCGGCGATCTGCACGACATCCAGGGCCACACCCTCCACGTGGTCAAACTGAAGGTCGCGCTCGCACAGAAACTCGTCCACAGCGATCCCGGCAGGGCGGAGGAGGAGCTGCGTGAGATTCATGCGCTGGTCAGCGACACGATCACACAGACGAAGGAGCTTGCGTACGCGCAACGCAGGCTCAACCTCACGGCCGAACTGGAGAACGCCAAGAACCTGTTCGAAGCCGCCGGGATCCGCGTGCGGATAACTCGGCAGGCCGACGCCGACGCCCGTGTGAGCGAACTGCTCGGCCAGGTCCTCCGCGAGACCACGACCAACATCCTGCGGCACACCCAGGCCACCGAGGTCCGAGTCACCCTGACCGGCCTAGGTATCGCCATCACGAACGACGGCGCGCAGGGCGATGCGCTGGGCGAACTCCGCGGGCTCTCGGCTCTCCGCCGGAAAGTGGCCGACGACGGCGGCAAGCTCACCGTCGAGCAGAAGGACGGCCAGTTCCTGACGGCTGCCTCCTTCACCTCGTTGGAGGGCATGCGGTCTGAACCGGGAGGGGAGCAATGACGACTGTGGTGCTTGCCGACGACGAGGCCCTGCTCCGTAAAGCGCTGGCTGCCCTGCTGCCGCTTGAGGGCGACATCACCGTCCTGGCCGAGGCGGAGGACGGCCGCACCGCCGTCGAGGCCACCCTGCAGCACCGCCCCGACGTGCTTGTCATCGACCTGGAAATGCCGAACGTCGACGGCCTCGGCGCCGTGGCGGAGATCCGTCGCACTCATCCCCACCAGGTCATCCTGATGCTCACTCGCCACGCTCGTCCGGGCGTGCTGCGCAAGGCTTTGAAGCTGGGGGTGCAGGGCTTCGTCACCAAGTCCGCGGAGCCGGCTCACATCGCCACAGTCATCACCACCCTGCGCGACGGCAAGCGGTGGATCGACCCGGATGTCTCCGCTCTCGCTGTCATCGACGACTGCCCCCTCACCGACCGCGAGCTGGATGTGCTCCGCGTGACCGGCGAGGGCTACTCCGTCGCCGACATCGCCACGCGCCTTCACCTCGCGCCGGGCACCGTCCGCAACTACCTCTCCAACGCCATGCAGAAGACCCAGACCCAGACCCGCCACGACGCGGCTCGCTATGCCCGCGAACACGATTGGCTCTAGCGAAATGAACACAACTGGTTCCGCACCAAGGCCGCACCCGAGACCGCGTTCCGGACCGAGCGGACGTGCCGCGATTTGGACCGAGCGGACGTGCCGCGTTCCAGACCGAGCGGACGTGCGTGATCTCGACCGAGCGGACGTGCGCGATCTGGACCGAGCGGACGCGCCATGTTCCGGACTGGGCGAATAGGACTGGCTCTGCTGGGCCACTACGACAGGCTTCGGCCGAAAGGATGACCGTGCAGAACGACATGCTGATCGTCGAGGACTTGATGCTGCTCCTGCTCGACGACGAAACGGGGATTCCTGCTGGAGCGGGGACTCTTCACTACGCCCTCGGCGGCGCCGTTCTTGCTGAACTGGCGCTCCTCGGCCGCATCGAGACCGACGGCGGCTATCCGGCGCTCAACAATCCGATGGTCCGTGCGATGGGGGAGGGGACGCTCCCGGATCCGTTGCTTCAGGACGCCTACGACAAGGTGGCCCGCAAGCCCCGTCTGGCGCAGACGCTGCTGATCGAAATCGGTACCCGCCTGTATGAGCAGGTGATCGACCGGCTCCTCGAACGCGGTCTGATCCGGCGTGAGAGCAAGCGTGTGCTCGGGCTGTTCCGCACGACTCGGCTGCCCGCCGACGACAGTCGCCACGAGGAGGAACTGCGCCGCAGGATCCGCGCCATCCTGGTCGACGGGGACGAGCCGGACCCCCGCACCGCCACCGTGACCGCCTTGCTCTCCGCGAGTGGCGCCCTGCCGGCCCTGCGTCCGGCATTGGCCTGGTCCACCCCGGTCGCCACCCGGGCGAAAGCACTGGAAAACGGCAACTGGGGAGCCGCGGCCGTCAACACCGCAGTCGCCGGAACCGCAGCGGCGATCGCCGCCGCCAGCGTCGCCGTGACCGTGGCCGTGACCTAGGAGCGCGGGCCGCGGGGGCGCGGGGCGGACGGACGGCGGGCGGTGGGCGGCGGCGGGCGGTGGGCGGCGGCGGGTGATGGGCGGCGGCGGGCGGTGGGCGGTGGGGAGGTCCAAGTTTGCAGGGGTCCTGGTGGAGTGCTGGTTCGGGCTTACCCTCTTCGATATGTCAGGGGATGAGGGGACGTACCGGGTGGGGCGGGGCCTGGCCTCGGCGTCGCGGGCTGTTGGGTTTGCCGTGGTGGTGCTCAGTTATGTCGTGGCGGGGATGGCGGCTTGGGCTGTTGTCGCTGTTGTGCGGGGGCAGCATCCGTTACTGGTCACGTTTTACGCGGATCTCGTTGCCACTCTCGTGGTTTTCGTGGCCAGTGTGCTGGTGGCTAATGCGAGCGTCTATGACGCGTATTGGAGTGTTGCCCCGGCGGTGATCGTGGTGGCTTGGGTGGTGTGGCGGAGCGGGGGAGACCTGGGGGAGGTCAGCGGGCGGCAGGTGGCTGTGGTTCTGCTGGTGATGGCCTGGGCGATCCGGCTCACCGCGAATTGGGCGTTGTCGTGGCGGGGGCTGGGTCATGAGGACTGGCGCTATGTGCAGTTGCGGGAGCAGCGGGCGGGTGGGTTGCCGTGGTGGCTGGTCAACCTCACCGGTATTCAGTTGATGCCGACGCTTGTGGTCTTCGGTGGACTGCTCGCGGTCTGGCCGGCGGTGACGGTTACCGGTCGGGCTTGGGGGCTGCTGGACTTTGCGGCCGTGGTGGTGACCGGGGGTGCGGTGGTGATCGAGGCTACTGCGGATCGGCAGTTGCACCGGTTTGCCAGCGATCCCGCTAATCGGGGCGGGATCATTGATCGGGGGCTCTGGAGGTATTCGCGGCATCCGAACTATCTGGGGGAGATCACGTTCTGGTGGGGGATGTGGCTGTTCGGGATGGCGGCGGCGCCGGGATGGTGGTGGACGGTGGTTGGGCCGATCACCATGGTGCTGTTGTTCGCGTTCGTCAGTGTGCCGATGATGGATCGCAGGTCGCTGGCTCGGCGTCCGGCCTATGAGCAGCACATGCGCCGTGTTCCGGCGCTGCTGCCGCGGCCGGCCAGGATCGCGCGAGGTGGATGAGGCAAGCGGATCGAGGGCAGCCAAACGGGCCGAGGAAAGCCAAGCGACAGCAAAGCCCGTCAGAGCGCCAAAAGGGTGAGCCGAACGGTAGCGAAGCGCGCGAAAGAGGAGGCGAGAGGGATCACCGGCGGCGGGGGGCTACCGGGGCGGAGAGGCCGGCGCTGAGCAGCCGATCGTCCACCTCGTTGAGGGAGAGCTTCAGCGCACCCAGGGCCACCGAATCGGCGCCGAGGGTGGAGGGGCGGACTTCGGGCGTACGCAAGCAGAGACGTTGAAGTTCTCGGCGGAGGAGGTCGAGCATGAGGTCGGCGGAGCGGGAGAAGCCGCCGCCGAAGATGACGACTTGTGGGTCGAGGGTGAGGACCAGGGCGGCGGTGCCGACGGCTAGGTCTTTGACGTAGCGGTTGACTGCGGTTCGGGCGGCTTTGTCTCCCTGGCGAGCGGCGTTGAAGACCCAGGCTGCGGCGTCGTCGGGGCTGACGGTGTCGGGGACGCCGGGGCAGTTTTGCAGGTGTGCGGGGGCGTTGAGCCAGCGGACCTGTTTGAGGGCGCCGATCTCGCCGGCCGCGCCGCCGAAGCCGCGGCGCAGGATGCCGTCGATGATGAGGCCGGCGCCGGTGCGCATGCCGGCCAGCAGGTAGACGATGTCGTCGGCGTCGCGGGCCGCGCCCTTCCAGCGTTCGGCGAGGGCGGCGAGTTTGCAGTCGTTCTCGACGAGGATCGGGCAGGCGAACCGGTCGCTCAGGTGGGTGGTGAGGTCGACGCTGTGCCAGCCGGGCAGCGGGGTGAAGAAGCTGGTGCGGCCGGTCGCGTCGACGGCGCCGGTGACCGCGGCGGTGATCGCCCAGATGTCGGAGGGTGCTTTGCCGGCTTCGGTCAGGCAGGCGGTGATGACCTCGTCGAGTTCGGCGAGTCGTTCGCCGGGGCCGGCGTCCGCGGCGACGGCGTGGCGGACGCTGTGCACGATGTTGCCGTCGAGGTCGGCGAGCAGCGCCAGGATCTTGTGCGCGCCGACGTCCACGCCGAGGACGTGACCGGCGCCGGCCCGGAACTGGTAGCGGCGTGCGGGGCGCCCGACGGCGCTGCTGGCGCCGGGTTCCAGCAGGCTGGCCCAGCCGTCGGTGACCAGGCCCTGTGCGATGACGTCGACGGCGGGCCGGGAGAGCCCGGTGCGCTGGGACAACTCGGTGACGGTCGACGGCGGATGGTCGCGGAGAGCTCGCACGACGCTCAGGGAGTTCAGCTCGCGCAGGCGCGGCAGGTCCGCTCCGGTCGTCACGATCTCTGTCAAGATATGTCCCCTTCGAGCTTACAAAATACCAAGCGGCCTGCCGCGACAGCCGGGTGAGACAAGGCAAATTCAGGTGATCGGGTACGCCTGCGCCGCCGGCGTGATCGCAGGGGTGAAGTCCACCTCACGCCCGCCGACGGTATACCGGTAGCGGCCGAGCCTGCGCACCTCGGGACGGGCCGACAGGTAGGTCGTCATGTCCTCCAGCTCGGTGGGGGTGAGCCAGGCGGGCGGGTCGGACACGGCGCGGAACCGGCAGATGTCGGCCAGGTCGCGCAGCCATCCGAGCTGCTGATCGGTGAGCAGGTTGAGCCGGCTGCGGAAGTAGATGACGTCGGGGTCGACCTCGGCGAGCGGCCCGCTCCACAGCCGGTGCACGGTGTTGACCACGGCGTTGCGGGCCATGGCGTCGGACGGGTCGTCGCTGGCGTAGTTCTGCCACATCGGCGCGACGTCGGGGCCGCTGCGCAGGCCGTCGAGGATGCCGAGCGACGGCAGCAGGATGGCGCCGCTGCCCAGCAGGTAGACGTCGTCGCCGGCGACCCGGCGGATCAGGGCCAGCGCGTCCCGGTAGGTCTGTTCCCGTTCGGCCCCGCCGGTGCGGTCACCGGGGATGGCTCCGGCGTTGATGAAGTCGAGCTTCAGGTATTTGAAACCCCACTCGTGGACGACCCGCCGGGTCAGCTCGGCGACGTGGTCGAGGGCGGCCTGCTGGGACAGGTCGAGGGCGTAGTAGCCGGTTCCCCAGTTGTTCCCGGCGATCACCAGGTCGCCCCGGCTGTCGCGCAGCAGCAGCTCCGGGTGCTCCCGCGCGAACTGGGAGCCGGGCAGGGCGATGAACGGGGCCAGCCACAGTCCGGGGGTCATCCCGGCGTCGGTGATGCGGTCGGCGAGGGCTTTCATGCCGGAGGGGAACTTGGAGTTGGGTTCCCAGTCGCCGACCAGCCGCTCCCAGCCGTCGTCGACCTGCACGACGTCGAACGGCAGCCCGTCCAGGTCCTGGATGTCCTTGGTGAGCTGCTGTTCGGTGATCTGCTCGTAGTAGGCGTACCAGGAGCACCAGACATTGCCGGCGCGGCGGTCGCTGCTGCCCAGCCGGGCCGACAGGTGCCGGGTGTAGGCGGCGAACACCTCCTCCTCGGGGCCGTAGGCGGCGAACCAGGGCTGGGCGCCGTGCTCGTACCAGCCGGAGAGGGTGTCACGGTCGGCGGAGAGGCGGGCGGTGCCCAGGCCGAGCGCGCCGAGGAGCAGGACGTTGCCGTCGCCGGCGTCGAGGGCGGCCACGGCCGAGGAGTGGTGGCGTGCCGGGTCGTCCCAGACGTCGTCGTCGGCGGTGAGACGGCGCTCCGGGTTGGCGATGCGCAGCGGCGGTTCGGACAGCCGCCGCCATCCGCACGGGCTCCAGGAGTTCTGCCCGTGCCGGTAGAACAGGGCGTCGCCCAGTTCGTGCAGCAGCGCGACGCGCCCGGGCGGCAGGATCAGGCCGCCGTCGGCTGCTTCCGGGCGGCCGGGGCCATCGTGAACGAGGCGGCCGGGTCCGTCGTGAACGAGGCGGCCGGGTCCGTCGTGAACGAGAGGGCCGGGTCCGTCGTGAACGAGGCGGCCGGGTCCGTCGTGAACGAGAGGGCCGGGGCCGTCGTGAACGAGAGCGAAGGTACGGCCGGCCAGCTCGATGAGCGATGCCATGTTTCCCCTTGCGGTTTCAGGAGTGGTGCGGCGGGCGGCCGCCGCACCTTCTCCGGTCGGTCCAGTTACTTGAAGAGGGCGTTTACCTGGTCGTTCGCCTTCTTCAGGGCGGAGGCCGAGTCGCTCTGGCCGAGCACCGACGACTGGATGGCGTCCTGCACGATCTGGCTGATCTCGTTGCCGTGCTCGGTGATCGGCAGGAAGTAGGTGCCGCCCGGTGCCTGTGCCTGGTCGACGAAGACCTGGACGTCACGGTCCTTGGCCTTGTGCGCGGCGAGGGCCTTCTCGCTGGCCGACTTGATGGCCGGGAAGACGACGCTGTTGCCGCCGACGATGTTCTGGCAGTCGGCGGAGGCGAGGAATTTGACCCACTTCCAGGCCTCGTCCTTGTGCTCGGTGCCGGCCCAGATCGCGTCGGAGAGCCCGTTGATCGGGGTCTTGCGGCCCTGCGGTCCGGTGGGCAGCGGCGCGAACGCGAACTTTGCCTTCGCGGAGTCGCCGAGGTAGGTGTTGATCGTCCAGGAGCCCGCGACGGTGATGGCGCCCTTGCCGGCGGTCATCAGCGTGTCGCGGCTGAGCGTGGAGTTCTTGTCCAGCGGAGGGCTGTAGCCCTTGGCGACGAGCGACTTGAACCATTCGATGGTCTGCGCGAGGGCGGGATCGTCGTACTTGTACTGGGTGCCCCAGGGGTTCTTGTCGAGGTAGGTGAAGCCGTTGCTCGAGGCGAGGATGCCCCACCCGTTCTGGCCCTGTGAGCCGTCGGCCCATTCCGACAGGTACCCGTACACCTTGATCTTGCTCTTGTCGAAGGCCGGGTCGAGGCCGTTGCGGCCGTTGGCGTCGACGGTGGCCTTGGCGATGAGCTGCTCGAACGTGCCGCCGTCGGTGGGGTTCCAGGTCAGGTTCGCCAGGTCGGCCGGCTTGATGCCCTGCTTGGTGAGCTGGTCGGCGTTGTAGACGAGCGCCATCGTGTCCCAGTCCTTGGGGAGGCCGTAGCGCTTGCCGTCCTTGGTGAACAGATCCGCGAGGCCGGCCTGGTACTGGGTGAGGTCGACGTTGTCGGCGGTCACGAAGGGCTGGATGTCGAGGATCTGCCCGGAGGTGACGAACTGCGGGTAGTAGGAGCCCTGGTTGGTCCACACGTCGGGGGCGTCACCGGAGGCGAGCTGGGTGGTGAGGTTCGACCAGTACTGGTCCCACGCCGACTGGGTGATCTGGATCTTGATGGTGGGGTTCGCGGTGGTGAAGGCGTCGGCGCAGGCCTGGTAGGACGCCTTCTGGTTGTCGTCCCAGAGCCAGTAGTCGAGGGTGACGCTGTCACCGGCGCCGTCGCTGTCGCCGGAGGAGGAGCATCCGGAAAGGCCGGCGATGACGGCGAGCGACAGCAACGCTGCGCCCGCTCGAGTCCTACGTGTCATCTTTTTCTCTTTTCTGCGGGAGGGGTTCACTTGCTTCCGGTGAAGTTGAGGGACTGGACCAGCCGCTTGCCGACGAACAGCAGCAGGATCGCGACCGGGATGACCGAGAGCGTCGAGGCGGCCATCAGCCCGGTCCAGTCGGGCTGGGTGTTGGGCGACTGCTGCAGGAAGACGCCGAGGGCGACGGTGACGAGGCGGTTCTCCTCGCCGCGGCCGACGAGCAGCGGCCAGAGGAAGTCCTTCCACGCCCAGACCGTGGTGGTGATGCCGATGGTGATCAGCGGGCCGCGGCTCATCGGCAGCGAGATGCGCCAGAAGATGCCCCAGGGGCCGTTGCCGTCGAGGACGGCGGCCTCCTCCACGTCGCGCGGCAGCGACAGGAAGAACTGGCGCAGGAAGAACACCGCGAACGGGGTCATCAGCAGGGTCGGCGCCACCATGCCGGCCATCGTGTTGATCAGGCCGAGGTCTTTGACCAGCACGAAGTTGGGCAGCAGCGTGAAGATCGGCGGGACCATGAGCGCGCTGATCAGGATCGCGAACACCAGGTCCCGGCCGGGGAAGCGCAGCCGGGCGAAGGCGTAGCCGGCCATGGCGCAGAACATCGTCTGGAACGCCGCGATCAGGCCGCAGTAGATGATCGAGTTGAGGATGTAGCGGGCGAAGTCGATGTGCGCGCCGGAGCCGCCGGCCGCGCGGGCCTCGGCCTCGCTGGTCAGGCCGAGCACCCGGGCGAAATTGATCATCGTCGGGTGGTTCGGCAGCAGGCCGGCGTTGTCGGTGTAGAGGTCGGCGGCGGGGGTGAGCGCCGTGCGGATCATCCACCAGAACGGGAAGACGGTGGCCACGACGATGACGGCCATGACGGTCCAGCCGAGGAATTTGCGCATGGGATCAGTCCTCAGGCCAGGTCCGAGGTGGACGCCCGCAGCAGGCGCATCTGTATCGCGGTGAGGATGCCGAGGATCAGCGCGAGGAAGACCGCCGCGGCCGACGCGTAACCCATCTGGAAGTAGGAGAACGCCTGCTGGTAGATGAAGTAGTAGAGGACCCGGGTGGCACCGGCCGGGTCGCCCTGCGTGGTGACCGCGATCGTGTCGAAGATCTGGAACGAGCCGATCAGGGAGACCACCAGCACCAGGGCGAGGACCGGGCGCAGCAGCGGCAGGGTGATGCTGCGGAACATCCGCCACTCACCGGCGCCGTCGATCGAGGCGCCCTCGTAGAGGTACTGCGGGATCTGCAGCATCCCGGCGTAGAGCAGCAGTGCGGTGTAGCCGGTGTACGCCCACGTGTTGATGGCGGCGATCGACGGCATCGCCAGGGAGGCGTCGGTGAGGAAGCCGACCGGGCCCACGCCGAGCGCGCCGAGCAGGTGGTTGACGAACCCGAGGTTGGTGTCGAGCAGCCACATCCACAGCAGGCCGACGGTCACGTTGGGAACCAGCCAGGGCAGCAGCAGCGTGGCCCGCAGCACGACCGATCGGGTCAGCCGGTGCATCAGCGCCGCGATGGCCAGGGCCAGCACGGTCTGCGATCCGATGTTGAGGACCACGTACCAGAGCGTGACCAGTAGTGAGCGCCAGAACTGCTCGTCGTGCACGAGCTTGGCGTAGTTGTCCGCGCCGACGAACGTGGGCGTGTTCAACATGCTGTAGTCGGTGACCGAGTACCAGGCGCCGCGGAACGCCGGATAGCCGTAGAAGACGGCGAACCCGGCCAGTACCGGCGCCAGGAACCACCACGCCGCGCGACGGTCGTCGCGCCGTTTTGTCGAGCTCATCCCTCGCCTCTAATCCGTGTCCGGGTTCGCTCTTGCCAGCCGCCCCGTTCTCGAATAATGATGTGGACCTTCGATATTTTGTCAATACCTCTTCGTAATACCCCGGCAACATCGGCAGCGATGGCGCCGGGAGAGGTGACCATCCCCCTGACCTGCCGGGCCCGCGATCCACCCCGCGGCGCCCGGCCGGCGCGACCCATCGGAGATCGAGATGACAACAGGAAGACGCGGCCGCACCATCCCGGCCGTTCTCGGCGCCCTCGTCCTCGGCGCCGCTCTCATGCTCATCGGCCCCGCGGCAGCGCATGCCGCACCGGCCGGCCCGCCGCCGCGCCCGGCCGCACCCGCAAGCCCCGACCCGGCGCTGCAGGTCCACCCGCTGACCGCGGCACCCGGCCCGGTCGACAACCCGCTCAAGGGCTGGGCCAAGTTCTACTCACCCGGCGCCAACCAGAACGTCGGCTACCCGCACTCGCTGACCTGGGGCTACTTCGGCCTCTCCGAGATCATGACCAGCGCGTCGAACTGCGGCAGCTACAACTGGTCGATCGTGGACAGCATGCTGGCCGAGACGGCCGCCAACGGTAATCAGGCCGCCATCCGCATCTACCTGACCTATCCCGGCGGCACCGGCAGCCACCCCGCCAACGCGATCCCGCCGTGCTTCAGCGGCAACGTCGCCAACCGGTCCGACACCTACTGGAACGTCACCCACCCCGACTACGACAGCCCGTTCCTGATCACCGCGCTGAAGAACTTCATCGCGGCGTTCGGCGCGCGCTACGACGGTGATGCCCGGCTCGGGTTCATCCACATGGGCCTGGTCGGGCTGTGGGGGGAGTGGCACACCTGGCCGTACGACACCGACACCGCCGACGGCCGGCCCAACTACATGCCTGCCGATGCCAACGGCGCCCAGCTGGTCGCCGCGTTCGACGCCGCCTTCAACCGGACCAAGCTGGAGATCAGGTACCCGGACGTGGCCGGCGGCGCCGCCAACAGCCGGGACATCGGGTATCACGACGACTCGTTCTGCTACCGCGAGGGCTCACCGCTGCAAGGGGTGACCCTGCCCGCGTCGCTCGGTGGCGCGTCCTACTCGCAGCTGACGCGCACTCTCGCCGCCGGCACCGAAAACAAGTGGATCACCAGTTCGATCGGCGGTGAGCTGCGCCCGGAGATCCAGTCGACGGCTTTCCAGTCGTGGCCGAACGGCTCGGGCAGCGTCGACGACCTCAAGGCGTGCATCGAGCTGCTGCACCCCACGTGGATGATCAATGAGCAGAGCGGCGGTTACTCGGCGGGGGACGCCAACGTGGGCGCGGCGGTACGGCTGATGGGCTACAACCTCACCGTCGACAACTCGTACTACCGGAACACCGCCACCGGCACCACGAACGTCGGTGTGCGGATCGCCAACAGCGGGGTGGCACCGTTCTACTACCCGTGGACGGTCACCCTCGGGCTGAAGAACAGCGCCGGAAGCGTCGTACGGACCTGGGACACCGCCTGGGACCTGCGTACCGTCCAGCCGCTGACGATCCGCAACTTCCCCGAGTGGAACGCCGGAGCGAACCCGAGCTACCGCGACTTCGGCCACCGGCAGTACTTCCAGCACAGCGTGAACCTGTCCGGCGTCACCTCCGGTGACTACCAGTGGGTGATGCGGGTCAAGAACCCCCTCGAGACCGTCAGCGCCGCCGCCAAGAAGCTGCGCTTCGCCAACAGCACCCAGCAGGCCGACGGCTGGCTCGGACTCGGTGCCGTGACGGTCGGCACCGGCACCGGCGGCGGCTCCACCAGTTACGAGGCCGAGGCGGCGAACAACACCCGCGGCGGCTCGGCGGTCGTGGCCTCGTGCTCCGCCTGCTCCGGCGCCTCGAAGGTCGGCTACCTCGGCAACGGCGGAACCCTCACCTTCCAGGGCGTCGCCGGCGGCACCGGCGGGTCCCGCACCGTGACCATCCACTACCTGACAGCCGAGACCCGGACCGCCGTGATCAACGGTCAGACGGTCACCTTCGCGCCCACCGGCAGCTGGGACACGGTCGGCACCGCCACGACGACGCTCACCCTGCCCGCCGGGACCACCACGATCACCGTCGCCAATCCGAGCGGCTGGGCCCCGGACATCGACCGCATCACCGTCAGCTGAGGATCATCATGCGAAGAGCACTACGCTTCACCGTCGCCCTGCTGGCGGCGCTGACCATGGCCGCGGGCACGCCCGCCGTGGCGAAACCGCACACCGGGGCCACGGCCGCGGGCACTCCCGCAGTGGCCGAACCCCACACCGGTGGCACACAGTGGAAGCCGCTGGCCTACACCTCCGCACCCGCCGACAACCCGCTCAAGGGCTTCCTGCCGTTCGCCGGTGAGTTCGAGACTTTCCCGCACAGCATGGAGTGGTTCTACCTGCCGCTGAGCGACGTGATGACCGGACCGCGCACGTTCGACTGGGACGCCTTCGAGAGCCAGCTCGGCGCCATCGCGAAACGGGGCCACCAGGGCGTGTTCCGGTTCTACCTGGACTACCCCGGCCGCCCGAGTGGGATACCGCAGTACCTGCTCGATCAGGGATTGCTGACACGCCCGTACACCGACTTCGGCAACAACGGCGTCAGCGTCGCTCCCGACTACGATGACCCGCGCCTGGTCGCGGCCCTGGAGAACTTCATCACCGCGCTCGGCCGCCGCTACGACGGCGACCCGCGCATCGGCTTCGTCACCCTCGGGCTGATCGGCTTCTGGGGCGAGTGGCACACCTGGCCCCACGACGGGTGGACCCAGCCGGAGAACTGGATGCCGGGCACCGAGATCCTCACCCGCATCCTGAACCGCTACGACGCCGCGTTCGACGTGACCAGGCTGCTGGCCCGCTATCCCAGCCCGGAGAACAAGAGCCTCGACATCGGCTATCACGACGACTCGTTCGCCTTCGAGACGCTCCCGCCGACGTCCTGGCACTTCGTGCAGCGCCTGATCGACGAGGGTGTCACCGAGAAGTGGCGCGAGCAGCCGATCGGCGGCGAACTGCGACCCGAGATCCAGTCCTGCCTGTGGGACGAGCCGGTCAGCTGCACCCAGTTCGAGGACTTCGGCCAGTCCGTCGCACAGACGCACGCCTCCTGGCTGATCAACCACGGCGCGTTCACCGGTACCGGGTTCACCGGCGGCAAATTCCAGCGCGCTGTCGAGGCAGCAAAATCTCTGGGGTACGAGCTGAGCGTCACCGAGGCCGCATTGAGCCGTGACCGGGTGCGGGTCCGCATCGCCAACCGCGGCACCGCACCGTTCTACTACGACTGGCCGGTCGAGCTCGCCGCCATCGACAGCAGGGGCCGCACGGTGCGGCGCTGGCACACCGGATGGACCGTCGCCGGTATCCAGCCCGGAGCGGAACCGGCGGAGCTGTCGGCCCGGATCAACACTCACGGTCTGCGCTCCGGGCGGTACGACATCGTCCTGCGCGTGGCCAACCCGATGCGCGGCGGCATCCCGCTGCGGTTCGCCAACACCAGCCAGAACAACAGGTCCGGCTGGCTCACCCTCGGATCCCTCACTACCAGGTAGCCGCTCCGGGTGCCCGCCGGCTGTCCGGCGGGCACCCGGCATCCCCCCGTACGAAAGACCCGGTTATGACTTCAATCGTGTTCCTCGGCGCGGGCAGTGTCGTGTTCACCCGCGAACTGCTCACCGACATCCTCGGCTATCCCGAACTGGCGGGCGCGCGCATCGTCCTGCACGACATCGACCCGGAACGGCTCGCCACGGCCGAGGCGCTGGCCCGGCGCATCGCCGCCGCATCCGGTGCCCGGCCCGAGATCTCCACCACGCTCGACCGGCGGGCCGCCCTCGACGGCGCCGATTTCGTCATCAATGCGATCCAGGTCGGCGGTTACCCGGCGACCCGCACCGACTTCGACGTGCCCGCCCGCTTCGGCCTGCGCCAGACGATCGGCGACACCATCGGCGTCGGCGGCATCTTCCGCGGCCTGCGGACGTTCCCGGTGCTCGCCGGCATCGCCGCCGACATGGCCGAGCTGTGCCCCGGCGCGTGGCTGCTCAACTACACCAACCCGATGGCCATGAACGTCACCTACCTCTCCCGGGTGGCGCCGCGGCTCAACGTCCTCGGCCTCTGCCACTCGGTGTACTGGACCGTGCGGGACCTCTGCGACATCGTCGATGTGCCCTTCGGCGACGTCGAGTTCGACAGCGCCGGCGTCAACCACCAGGCCTGGATCTTGCGCTGGGAACGCGACGGCACCGACCTCTACCCGGCTCTCGACGCGGCGATCGAGGCGGATCCACAGCTGCGCCGCCGGGTGCGCGTCGACATGTACCGCAGGCTGGGCCGCTATCCGACCGAGACGAGCGAGCACTCCGCCGAATACGTGCCCTGGTACCTGCGGCACGACGAGGAGATCACCCGCCTGCGCATCCCGGTCGGCGAGTACCTCACTGTCAGTGAGAAAAACCTTGTTGAGTACGCGGAAACGCGCGACAACCCCGCACCGATAGATCTCCGGCGCGACACCACCGAGTATGCCCCGCAGGTCATCCACAGCATGGTCACCGGCACTCCCCGCCGGATCGTCGCCAATGTGCCGAACCGCGGGCTGATCGGCAACCTGCCCGGCGGCTTCGCGGTCGAGGTCCCGGCGCTCGTCGACGCCACCGGCGCCCGGCCCGAGCCGATGGGCGACCTCCCGCCGCAGCTGGCCGCGGTCAACCGGCCCTACGTCAGCGTTGCCGAGCTCACCGTCGAAGCCGCGATCACCGGCGACCCGCGGCTCGTCCGCCAGGCCGCGATGGTCGACCCGAACACCGCGGCGTCGCTGACCGTCGGCGCCATCTGGGACCTGTGCGACGCGCTGACCGAGGCGCACGGCGACCTGCTGCCCGAGGCGTTGCGCGGATGACCCGTACCTTCGATCTTCTTGTCGTCGGGGACGCCAACCCTGACGTGGTGCTCTCCGGCGCGCCGGGCGAACTGCCCTGGGGCCAGCGGGAACGGCTCGTCGAGACCGGTGCGCTGCTCCTCGGCGGCTCAGCGGCGATCACCGCCTGCGGTGCGGCGCGGCTCGGCCTGCGCACCGCGTTCGCCGGCCGGGTCGGTGACGACCCCGCCGGGCGATTCTGCCTCGACGCGCTGCGCGAGCGTGGCGTGGACGTCTCCGGCTGCGTCGTGGACCCCGCCGTGGCGACCGCGCTGACCGTGGTGATCGCGAACGGCGAGGATCGGGCCATCCTCACCGCGCCCGGCTGCCTGCCGCTGCTCGGCGCCGACGACGTCGATCCCGGCCTGGCCGCCTCGGCGCGGCACGTCCACGTCAGCTCGTTCTATCTGCAGCCGCGGCTCGCGGCGGGGCTTCCGGAGTGGTTCGCGGAACTCCGCGAGGGTGGTGCCACGACGTCGCTCGACACCAACGACGACCCGGCGGGCCGCTGGGACGGGGGTATCGCGGCGGCGCTGGCGCAGACGGACGTCTTCCTTCCCAACGAGGCGGAGGCGCTGGCGCTCACCGGTGCCGGTGACGTGCGGGCGGCAGCGCGGTCCCTGGCCGGCATCTCGGGCCGACTGGTCGTGGTCAAGCGGGGTGCGGACGGTGCGCTGGCGTGGACGGCCGAGGGGCCGGCCGCCGTGTCCGGACCGCCTGCCGCGCCGGTGGACACCGTCGGCGCGGGCGACAGCTTCAACGCCGGATTCCTCGCCGGATATCTGGGTGGGGACGACATCGCCGGCGGGCTGCGACTGGCGGCGGCCTGTGGTGCGCTCTCCACGCGGGCCGCCGGTGGCACTGCCGCCCAGCCGACCCTCGCCGAAGCGCGTATCGGGATGGGCGGGGTATGAACCTGAACGAGCTTCGGCTGCGCGACTATGCGCCGGTACCGGCGGTACGACGGCCGCTGACCTCAGTGCCGCGGGCTTCGGTGCCGGCGGTCGACGTCCACAACCATCTCGGCCGGTGGCTCGGCGGCGGCGACTGGCTGATCCCCGACGTCGGGGCGCTGCTCGGGCTGATGGAGGAGGTCGGCGTGCGTACCGTGGTGAACCTCGACGGCCGGTGGGACGCGGAGCTGGACGCGAACATCGCCCGCTACGACCAGGCCCACCCCGGCCGGTTCCTCACCTTCTGCCACCTCGACTGGTCGCTGCTGCGAGGGCCCGATCCGACCGGCGCGCTGATCGCCGCCCTGCACCGGGCGCGGGACGCCGGAGCGCGCGGGGTCAAGGTGTGGAAGGACCTCGGCCTGAGCGTGACCGACGCCGGCGGGACGCGGGTGCTGCCCGACGACCCCCGGCTCGCCGGTGTCTTCGCGGCGGCGGGCGAGCTGGGGCTGCCGGTTCTGATCCACACCGCCGACCCGATCGCCTTCTTCGGCCCGCTGGACGGCAGCAACGAGCGCCTGGAGGAGCTGGCGGAGAACCCGGACTGGTGGTTCGGCGCACCCGGTCATCCCACCTTCGACCGGCTGATGCGAGCGCTGGAAACCGTGGTGGCCGATGCACCGGGGACGACATTCATCGGCGCCCACGTCGGCTGTGCCGCCGAGGATCTGGGATGGGTGGACGGCATGCTCCGCCGCTACCCGAACTTCCACGTGGATCTCGGCGGCCGGCTCGCCGAGCTGGGACGGCGGCCGCGCGCCACCCGGCGGCTGATCCTCGATCATCCGGACCGGGTGCTGTTCGGCTCCGACGCGTTCCCGGCGACCCGCGAGGCGTACGAGGTGTATTGGCGTTTCCTGGAGACCGAGGACGAATGCTTCCCCTACGCGCCGGGTACGCGGGTGCCGCCGCAGGGCCGCTGGGACATCTCGGCGGCGGGACTGCCCCCGGACGTGCTTCCCTCGGTGTACGCGGGAAACGCCCGCCGCCTCCTCGGCCTTTCGGAAAGGTGACAACAGTGGAGATCACCTCATTACCGGCCGGACCGCACCGGCGGCTGAACCAGCTCACCGGCGAGTGGCTGCTGGTGTCGCCCCACCGCACCGCGCGACCGTGGCAGGGGCAGGTCGAGGAGACGGCCCGGGTGACGCGGCCGCCCTACGACCCGGAGTGTTATCTGTGCCCGGGGAATACTCGGGCGGGTGGGGTGCTGACGCCTGAGTATTCGTCGACGTTCGTGTTCGACAACGACTTCGCGGCGCTGCTGCCCGATGCGCTGGTTTCCGGCGCGCCGCTGTCGGACGCGCCGCTGTCGGACGCGCCGCTGTCGGACGCGCCGCTGTCGGACGCGCCGCTGTCGGACGAGCCGGTTTCCGGCGCGCTGGGCTCCGGGCTGCTTGTGGCGGAGGCGGAGCGGGGTGTTTGCCGGGTGATGTGCTTCGATCCCCGGCACGATCTGACGCTGGCCGGCATGGACGCGGCTGCTGTGCGGCGGGTGGTGGACGCGTGGGCCGAGCAGACCGTCGACCTCGGCAGCATTCCGTGGGTGGGCCATGTGCAGATCTTCGAGAATCGTGGCGCGATGATGGGTGCCAGCAACCCGCACCCGCACGGGCAGATCTGGGCCACCGAACGCCTGCCGGGTGAGCCGGCCAAGGAGATCGAACGGCAGCGTGCCTATGTGGGCGGGGGCGGTGGTTGCCTGCTCTGCGACTACCTCGAGGCGGAACTGGCCGTCGGGCAGCGGGTCGTGTGCGAGAACGAGGAGTTCGTGGCGCTGGTGCCGTTCTGGGCGGTGTGGCCGTACGAGACCCTGGTCCTGCCCCGGCGTCATGCCGGCGCTCTGCCCGCTCTCGACGACGCCGGCCGCGACGGTCTGGCCGGCATCCTGCAGCGGCTGACCCGCGGATACGACCGGCTCTTCGGGGTGGAGTTCCCGTACTCGATGGGCTTCCACCAGCGGCCCACCGACGGGGCGCCCCATCCGGAGCTGCACGTGCACGCCCACTTCTATCCGCCGCTGCTGCGGTCGGCGACGGTCCGCAAGTTCATGGTCGGCTTCGAACTCCTCGGCCAGCCACAGCGCGACATCACCGCCGAAAGCGCCGCCGACCGCCTCCGCCAGGTGCTCTGACCAGCTGGCCCTCAGCGGGGCATTTCGCCCCGCAACCCACCCCTCACGCCCAGCCGACCCACCCCTCCCGCCGAGCCGCCTCGCCCCGCTGGCTCCCAGCGGGGTGTCTCGGCCCGCAACCCACCGCTCACGCCCAGCCGGCTCGCTCAGCTGGCTCCCAGCGGGGTGTTTCGGCCCGCAAGGCCCCGCTCACGGCCAGCCGGCTCGCTCGGCTGGCTGCCAGCGGGGTGTTTCGGCGCGCGAGGCCCCGCTCACGGCCAGCTGGCTCGCTTGGCTGGCTGCCAGCGGGGTGTTTCGGCGCGCAACCCACCGCTCACGCCCAGCTGGCTCGCCGCGCGCGCCGAGCCGGCTCGCTCGGCTGGCTGCCAGCGGGGTGTTTTGGCCCGCGAGGCCCCGCTCACGGCCAGCCGGCTCGCTCGGCTGGCTCCCAGCGGGGTGTTTCGGCGCGCGAGGCCCCGCTCACGGCCAGCCGACCCACCCCGCCCGCCGAGCCGGCTCGCTCGGCTGGCTGCCAGCGGGGTGTTTTGGCTCGCGAGGCCCCGCTCACGCCCAGCTGGTTGGTCCGGGGGGCGTGGGTGCTGTGTCGGCGGGGGTGAGGGAGCACTGGGAACCAGCTGGGGAAGGGGAGGGAGGGTCAGATCAGGACTTGGGTTAGGAGGCGGGTTATTTCGTGGGTTAGGGCGGCTCGGGCGGTGGCGCCGTATTTGCGGGGGTCGGCGGTGTGCTGTTCGCGGGTGAGGTGGTCGCGGATGGCGGTGGTGAAGACGCGGTTCAGGTGGGTGGCCAGGTTGATCTTCGTCATGCCGTGGCGGGCGGCGGCGGTGAGGGTGGCGTCGGGTACGCCGGAGGAGCCGTGCAGGACCAGGGGTACCGGGACGACGGCGTGGATGTCGGCGATCAGGGTGAGGTCGAGGACCGCGTCGCGGGTGAGCATGGCGTGGGAGCTGCCGACGGCCACGGCGAGGGCGTCGACGCCGGTGGCCGCCACGTAGGCGGCCGCGTCGGCGGGTGCGGTTCGGACGCCCGGTGCGTGGACGCCGTCCTTGCCGCCGATCTCGCCGAGTTCCGCCTCGACCCAGATGTCGTGCTGGTGGCACCAATCGGTGACCTCGCGGGTGGCGGCGACGTTGGCGTCGTGGTCGAGGGCGGAGGCGTCGTACATGACGGAGCCGAAGCCCAGCCGGACCGCCTCGTGGACCAGGGTGGTGTCGGTGGCGTGGTCGAGGTGGACGGCGACGGGTACGGCGGCGGCGCGGGCGACGGCCAGGGTGGCGGCGCCGATCGGGGCCAGGGCGCCGTGGTAGCGGGCGCAGTTCTCGCTGATCTGGAGGACTACGGGGGCCTGTGCGCGTTCGGCGCCGGCGACGATGGCTTCGGCGTGTTCGAGTTGAACGACGTTGAAGGCGCCGACCGGGCGGCCGCCGGCGACGGCGGGGGCAACGATGTCGGCGATGTTCACGAGGGGCATGGCGATCCAACAATCATGGCGATCCAACAATCATGGTGATCCTTCAGAGGGGCTGAAGCCGGACCTGGGGGAGAAGCGCGCGGTAGGCGGCCGGGTCGACGGCGCCGGCGACCTCGGCCAGAACGGCGGCGGCGGACAGGGCGGCGCCGTGCCGGAGCCGGTCGGGCCAGGACCAGCCGTGCAGGAGGCCCCGGGCCAGGGCCGCGACCAGGGCGTCGCCGGCGCCGGTGGGGTTGCCGCTGACCGCCGGTGGGGTCGCGGTCCAGGCGCCGTCGGGGGTCAGAGCGAGCAGGCCCTCGTGGCCGCGGGACAGGACTACGGCGGCGGCTCCGGCCCGGCGTGCCGTCTCGGGGGTCAGCGCGACCCGGGCCAGTTCGGCGGTGTTGGGCTTGACGATGTCCGGTTGTCCGGCCAGGCCGTGCCGCAGCGGTTCGCCGTCGGCGTCGAGGATCACGCTGGTCCCGGTGCGGCGGCAGGCCGTGGTCAGGGTCCGGTAGGCGTCGGCGGGCACGCCCGGCGGGAGGCTGCCGGAGAGCACCACCACGTCGGCGCCGGAGGTGGTCAGCAGGGTGCCGAAGTCGGCCAGGAAGGTGTGCCACTCGTCCGGTGTGACGTGCGGGCCGGGTTCGTTGAGCAGCGTGGTGCGGTCCTGCTCGGCGAGGGCGACGGTCCGGCGGGACTCGCCACCGATCGGCGTGAACCGCACGCCGATCCCGGTGGCCGCCAGGTCGGCCCGCACGGTTTCGCCGGCCCGGCCACCCAGCAGTCCGCAGGCCAGCACCGGTTCGCCGAGTGTGTGCAGCACCCGGGCCACGTTGAGGCCCTTGCCGCCCGCCCGCTCGTGGACCCGGCCCACCCGGTTCGTGTCGCCCAGGTCCAGGCTGGTCATGGCGTAGGTGATGTCGAGCGCGGCGTTGAGCGTGACGGTGATGATCACGGGAGGCCGTCGGGGAGGATCACCGAGCGGGTCAGGTTGCGCGGCTGGTCCGGGTTGAGGCCGCGGTGCCGGGCCACGGCGACTGCCAGCCGCTGTACGCGTACCAGATCGGCCAAGGGGTCGAGGCCGGTGGTGACGAGCGTGGCGCCGGTGGCTGCCACCTGCTCGGCGAGGCCGGCCGGGGGAGCGCCGAACATCCACACCACCCGGCCCGGTGCCGCGATGCTGATCGGCCCGTGCCGGTACTCCATCGCCGGGTACGCCTCGGTCCAGGCGCCGGCTGCCTCCCGCATCTTCAGCGCCGCCTCCTGTGCCAGTCCGCGGGTCCAGCCCCGGCCGAGGAAGGTGAACTGCTCGGCCGTGACCAGGTCCCGGCTCAGTGGCTCGGCCAGGGCCCGCTCCCCGTCGACGACCGCCGCCGCGGTGTCCTCGCCCAGGTGGGCGCGCAGCAGGATCAGCTGGGTGGTGGCGAATCGGGTCTGCACCACCGACTGCTCGTCGGCGAAGTCGAGCACTACGACGTCGTCGGCGCTCCGCATCACCGGCGTGCGCGGATCGGCGGTGACGGCAACCGTGTGCACCCGGCCGCGCAGCCGGGCCAGCAGCTCCAGCACCTCGGTGGTGGTGCCGGACCGGGTCAGCGCAAGCACCCGGTCGTAGTGGCGTCCGGCCGGGAACTCAGAGGCAGGAAAGGCGTCGGTAAGGCCCTGTCCGGAGGTCTCGCGCAGGGCGGCGTACGCCTGCGCGATGAACCACGACGTGCCGCAACCGACGACGGCCACCCGTTCCCCGGCCCGGGGCAACGCCGGAACGGTGCCGGCCATAGCGGAGGCCCGCCGCCAACAGCCGGGCTGACTCGCGATCTCGTCCTCAGTGTGGGTCTCTGCAATTTCATGCAACGAACTCTCACTCATGTTGCAGATCTAATCATGAGTTTGCATCACGTGCGAGAGCCAGCCCTGGATCATGAGATGCTTGCCGCGGTACGAGAGGGGACGCCCGAGTGAGTAGGTACGAGCGGTGGAACACGCTCCTGGAGCTGCTGTCCGAGCGGAAACGGCTGAGCATCGAGGAGGCCGCTCAGGAGCTCGACGTGTCCACCGCGACGATCCGCCGTGACTTCGACGAGCTGGCCCAGCAGCAGATGGTCACCCGGACCCGGGGCGGCGTCGTCGCGCACACGGTGGCCTACGAGCTGCCGCTGCGCTACAAGGCCGCCCGCAACGCCGCGGAGAAGCAGCGCATCGCCGCCGCGGCCGCCGCGCTGATCAAGCCGGGCTCCACGGTCGGCGTCAACGGCGGGACGACAACGACCGAGGTAGCTCGCGCGCTCGCCGTCCAGGCCGACCTGAATGCCGAGGATGGCGCGTCCGAGCTGACCATCGTCACCAACGCTCTCAACATCGCCAACGAGCTGGTGGTCCGCCCGCACGTCAAGGTGGTCTCGACCGGCGGCGTCGCCCGGCCGCAGTCCTTCGAGCTCATCGGGCCGCTGGCGACGGGCATCTTCGGCCGGATCACGATCGACGCCGCCGTCATCGGCGTCAGCGGGCTGGACACCGGCCGCGGCGCCACCTGCCACCACGAGGGCGAGGCCGACATCAACCGGCTGCTCGTCGACAGTGCCGCGCAGGTGATCGTCGCCGCCGACGGGTCGAAGGTCGGTCAGCGGGCTTTCGCCAGGATCTGCCCGATCGAGGCGGTCGACGTGCTGGTCACCGACAGTGGTGCGCCCGAGGACGAGGTTGCCAGGATCGAGCACGCAGGCGTACGCGTCATCCTGGTCTGATATTTATTCTGGTCTATTGAATGGTGGCCGGGCCGGTGGTACTGCTGAGAAATGGACGAAGCCAGAAGTCAGGTCCGCCATGAGGGTTTGAGCCGCCGCGGCGTTCTGGGCGGGGCCGCCGCGATCACCGCCGTCGCGGTGGGTACGCCGGCCGGCGCCGCAGTCGCTCCCGATCTCGCCCGCCGACGTGAGCGGGCGGCGCGCGTGACGATCACCCGCGACGACTGGGGCATCCCGCACGTGACCGGCCGGACCGACGCGGACGCGGTCTTCGGAATGATGTACGCGCAGGCCGAGGACGACTTCGACCGGATCGAGCGCAATTACCTGGTGAGCCTCGGCCGCCTCGCCGAGGCCGAGGGGCCGACCGCGATCTGGCAGGACCTGCGCCAGCGGTTGTTCGTCGATCCCGCGGAGCTGAAGCGGGACTTCGCGCGCAGTCCGGCCTGGATGCGCGAGCTGATGCGCGCCTGGGCGGACGGCCTGAACCACTACCTCGCGACGCATCCCGAGGTGCGGCCGCGGGTGCTCACCAGGTTCGAGCCGTGGATGCCGCTGAGCTTCTCCGAGGGCAGCATCGGCGGCGACATCGAACGGGTGCCGCTGACCCAGCTCGAAGCGTTCTACGACGGGCGTGCCGTTCCGATGACCGAGGAGGAGCGGGGGCTGCTGTTCCGCGAACCGCAGGGCTCCAACGGCATGGCGATCGCGCCGAGCCGGACCCGGGACGGCCGCGCGCTGCTGCTGATCAACCCGCACACCAGCTTCTTCTTCCGCTCCGAGCAGCATGTGACGAGCGGGGAAGGGCTCAACGCGTACGGCGCGGCGACCTGGGGGCAGTTCTTCATCTACCAGGGGTTCAACGCGAACACGGGCTGGATGCACACGTCGAGCGGCGTGGACAACGTCGACGAGTTCGCCGAGACCATCGTGACCGGGGCCGACGGGACCCGGTTCTACCGGTACGGCGAGGCGCTGCGGCGGGTGGTGTCGAAAAGGATCACGCTGTCCTTCCGTACCGAAGCTGGTGATCTGGAAAAGCGCACCTTCATCACCTTCGCGACCCACCACGGCCCGATCGTGCGGGAGGCCGACGGCAAGTGGATCGCGTTCGCGCTGATGAACAAGCCGGTCGAGGCGTTGCAGCAGAGTTTCCTGCGCACCAAGACCCGCGACTACGCGGACTTCCTCAAGGTGGCCGGCTTCAAGGCGAACAGCTCGAACAACACGCTGTTCGCGAGCTCGAAGGGCGAAATCGCCTTCCTGATGCCGCAGTTCATGCCGATTCGCGACGACCGCTTCGACTACCGCAAGCCGGTCGACGGCAGCGACCCGGCGACCGACTGGCGCGGACTGCACAGCCTGCGGAGCCTGCCGCAGGCGGTGAACCCGCGGACCGGCTGGGCGTTCAACTCGAACAACTGGCCCTGGACCGCCGCCGGCCCGGACAGCCCGCGGGCCGCCGACTACCCGCGCTACTTCGACCAAGCCGGCGAGAACCCGCGCGGGCCGCAGGCGATCCGGGTACTGACCGCGCGGCGCCACTTCACCCCGCGGACGCTGATCGCTGCCGCCTACGACCCGTACCTGACCGCTTTCGCCCGGCTGGTGCCCGGCCTCGTCGCCGCCTGGGACCGCCTGCCCGCCGGCGAGCGGAAGGCGCGGCTCGCCGGGCCGATCGGCCTGCTGCGCGGCTGGGACTACCGCTGGGGAGTGCGGTCGGCAGCGACGTCGCTCGCCGTTTTCTGGGGCGAGGCGCTCTGGGCGCCGCTGGCCCAGGCGGCGCGCGACGCGGGCATGTCGATGTGGGACTACCTCGCCGAGCGGGCCACCGACCCGCAACGACTCACCGCACTCGAGGCCGCCGCCGACCGGCTGACGCTGGATTTCGGCAGCTGGCAGGTGCCGTGGGGCGAGATCAACCGCTTCCAGCGCAACGACGGCGCGATCTCCCAGGCCTTCGACGACGCCAAGCCGAGCATTCCGGTGCCCTTCACCTCCGGGCAGTGGGGTTCGCTCGCCTCCTTCGGTGCGCGGCGCTGGCCGGGAACGAAACGCTACTACGGCACCAGCGGCAACAGCTTCGTGGCGGTCGTGGAGTTCGGGCCCCGGTTGCGGGCCTGGGCGATCACCGCCGGCGGCGCGAGCGGTCACCCCGAGTCGCCCCACTTCAACGACCAGGCCGCACGGTATGCGCGGGGAGACCTGCGCCCGGTCTACTTCCACCCCGGCGAGCTGCGCGGCCACATCGAGCGCAGTTATCACCCGGGCCAGTGACCAGCACGGGCTTCAACCTAAAAGAGCAATTGCAGGGGTACGCCTACGTGCTCGCCCAATCCGGACTGTTCGTGCTGATCTTCACCCCACGTCGGCACACGCACCGGTCAGCTGCCGTCCGGACGGCAGCCGCCCTCGGCATCGGGACCGGTGCCGTGGTGGCCGTCGCCGGTGCCCGTGAGCTGGGACCCGACCTCACCCCGATGCCACTGCCCCGGGACGGCAGCCGTCTGCGCACCGGCGGCGCGTACGCGGTCGTGCGGCACCCGGTCTACACGGGCGTGATGGCGGCCTCGGCCGTGCGCGGGCTGACAGCCGGCGGCCGGTCCCGCCCGGCCGCTGCCGCCGCACTGTGCGCGCTGCTGGTCGCGAAGGCCGGTTGGGAGGAGCGGCAGATGCGGGCACGGTTCCCGGAGTACCGGGAGTATGCCCGGCGCACCCCGCGGTTCGTCCCCAGGTGGCGGCGTCAATAGACGGGCTTGGGTGCCTCGCCGGGCAGTTCGGCCTCGATCCGCTCCTTGCGCAGCGTTCCCGAGATCACCTGGTCGTCGGTCTCGACCACCTTGGTGAGCCGGACCCGCTGCACCGGCACGATCTCGGTGGTGACGACCGGGCGCTCCTCGTGCAGTGTGATCTCGAAGACGACCCCGCCGTCCTCGCCGCCGAAGACCTCGGCCGGCCCGAAGACGTCGGGATCCCGTACCGGCTGCTGGTCGCCCTCGTCGATCGGCTCGCGTTCCAGCCGGATGCCCTCGCGGCGCACCGGCACGGTGATCTGGACCTCTTCGGTGACGACGAACTTGCGCAGCCGGGCGCGGCCGGTCTCCCACAGTTCGGTGCTGACGACCAGCTGTTCCTCCGAACGGGTCATCGCGTCGTCGGTACCGGAGGTGTCGCCGGTGCCGGTGCCGGACAGTATGGCGATCAGCTGGTCGCGGTCCAGGTTCTCGGAGCCGTGCAGGCCGCGGTTCACCACGCTCGCACGCAGCTCCTCGGTCGTCATCGCGTCGAAACCGGCGGTGTTCACGGTGCCTCCGGGGGCTTGTCGGGTGGTGCGCCTGCATTACCCGGGCCGCGGGTGGTTATCCGTCCTCATCCACCATCGGGGGACCGCCTCGCGGCCGGCCGAGCTGTCGCCGAGCTGTCGCCGAGCTGGTGTCGAGCTGGTGTCGAGCTGCCGCCGAGCTCAGGCTGCGCGAGTGTCGGGGCTCAGGCTGAGCGGGCCGTCGGCTCAGCCTGCGCGGGTGTTGGGACTCAGCCTGAGCGGGTGTTGGGACTCAGCCTGCGCGGGTGTCGGGACTCAGCCTGAGCGGGTCTTGGGGTTCAGGCTGAGTCGTCGCGGGGCTCAGGCTGACTCGCGGGTGACGAACTCGGTGTTGAGCAGGATCGACTGTTCGACCGGTTCGCCCTCGGCGAGGCGGACGACCTGGCGGGCCATCGTGCGGCCGATGTCGTGGATCGGGAGGCGGACCGTGGTCAGTGGGGGCTCGGCGTAGCGGGCCGGTTCGGTGTCGTCGAAGCCGATGACGGCGACGTCGTCGGGCACGCGGCGGCCGGAGAGCCGGAGGACCCGCAGGGCGGCGTGGGCCATCAGGTCGGAGGCGACGAAGACGGCGTCGAGTTGCGGGTGGTCGGCGAGCAGCTGCCGCATCGCCGAGCCGGCGGACTCGTAGGTGAAGTCGCCGACGGCCACCACCGGGCGCCGGCGGGAGTCGCGCATCTCGGCGCGGTAGCCGGAGAGCCGGTCGATCGCGCCGGGAACCGTCTGGGGCCCGGCGATCGTGGCGATCCGGCGGCGGCCGGAGTCGACCAGGCGGCGAACCGCCTGCCGGGCAGCATCGGTGGTGGCGACGTCGACGTAGGGGACCGGCGACGGGTCCATCGGCCGCCCGTTGACGACGACCGGAACGCCCTTCTCGGCGAGCGTGCGGGGCAGCTCGTCGGCGCCGTGCATCGAGACGACCATGACGCCGTCCACGTGGCCGCTCAGGGCGGCGTCGCGGACCCGGTCCCGGGTGTGCCGGGAACTGGCCAGGTGCAGCACGAGCTCCTTGCCGGCCTCGGCAAGCTCGTGCGCGGCACCGTGCACGAGGGTGGAGAAGAACGGGTCCTCGGCGAACATCCGGTCGGCGGACTCGTCGAGCATCAGCGCGTACGCGTCCATGCGCTGGGTCACCAGGCCCCGCGCGGCCCGGTTGGGCACGTATCCGAGGGAGCGGACGGCGTGCAGCACCGCGTCGCGGATGGCGGGGGAGACCGTCGTCGCGCCGTTGACCACCCGCGACGCCGTGGCCCGGGACACCCCGGCGAGGGCGGCGACCGTTTCCAGGGTGGGGCGCTCACGGCCCTCGGCCGGTGGCTGAGCGGCGGGAATGCCGGTCGTCACGCCGGAATTCCCGATCGAATCGGCCTACTCACCGGAATGTTCACCGATAAACCGTGCGCGTCGTCACTATTGTGAAACAATTCGGTGAGCGGCATCTGTGGTGATCCTTTTCGAGTGTCGGGGTGCTGGTGTCACCGTACGCAATCTGTGGTTGCGAGACAATCAGGCGACCCTGATTAGGGCGTAGCGCCACGATCGATTTCAGATTGCGCAGAAAAGCGGGAGTCTGCCGGGTGGCCGGTTCCGTCCGGCGCCAGTTCCCGCAGCTCAGGATGGGTCCGGCGAACTTCCGGGGACGTAGGCGGTCGTCGATCGGTGTGTGAAATCCCCGCGATGGGGCGGTGGTCACATTTCTCGGGTATTGACCGTGGTTGAGCTGCGACATTCGGTGCCGGGGGTCCGGGCAGTGCAACGCATTGATGAAGATTGTGTTTACCGGGTGCGTCGAAATAGTTTCCGGTTCGCCTGTGCCGCCGGTCACCGAATTTGCGGGGGATGCGCCGCGGCCCTACGGTTCCTCTCGGCGGGCAATGACGGCCGACCAAATGAATGATCTCAATACGTGCACGGCGACATGATCGTCAATTATCCCGATGCGGGAACGTGCTCCGGTCGTACCGGAAATGTCGTCTGCCCGGCCGCGCCGGCCGCTGGGTGACCCACCCGCGGCCTCGCGTCTCGCGGCCTTCCGTGGCCATGCAACCTCTGGGAGCGAACATGCCCACCACCAGTCCGCAAGCCCGCACGGCGGGCTCATCCCCCCGCCAGGCGTGGCGGCCGCTGCAGCGGTCAACCAGGGTCGCCATCATCGGTGCGCTTCTCGCGACGGTGTTCTACCAGGTCTTCCTGCTGGATCCGCAATACCGCGGACCGACGTGGCTGTGGGCCGCGATGCTGATGGCCGAGGGCCTCATCGCGATCCACGCCATCGGAACCTGGTGGACCATCCTGGCCCACGACAACCGCGGCGAGCCGGTGAACGTCACGGTGTGGCGCAACCAGCTCCGTGCCGGTGCCGTGGTGCCCACCATCGACGTCTTCATCACCGCCTACGGTGAGGCGCCCGAGCTGGTCCGCACCACGCTGCGGGCGGCCCGCGACATGACGCTCGACCACGAGACGTGGGTCCTCGACGACGGGGACAGCGACGTCCTCCAGCAGATCTGCGCCGACGAGGGCGTCGGATATCTGCGCCGCGAGGGCGGCCGGCACGCGAAGGCGGGCAACGTCAACGCCGCTCTCGGCCAGACCACCGGCGAGTACGTCGTGATCCTCGACGCCGACCACGTCCCGGAGCCGAACTTCCTGCTCCAGGTGCTGCCGCACTTCGACGACCCGGACGTGGCGTTCGTGCAGTCGCCGCAGTCGTACGCCAACCAGACCAACCTGGTCTCCACCGGCTCGTCGGAGGCCCAGCGCATCTTCTACGAGCTGGTGTGCCCGGGTAAGAACCACTTCAACGCCGCGTTCTGCGTCGGCACGAACGTGATGTTCCGGCGGGCGGCGCTCGACGAGATCGGCGGTATCGCCACCGGCAGCAACTCCGAGGACATCTGGACGTCGCTCGAGCTGCACCGGCGTGGCTGGAAGTCGATCTACGTGCCGCAGGTGCTGGCGCGCGGGCTGGCGCCGGTGGACGTCACGTCGTTCTTCAAGCAGCAGCTGCGCTGGGCCAGCGGCGGCTTCGAGGTCGTCCTGCGCGGCGGGCTGTTCCGCCGCGGCGGCGGGCTGACCCTCGACCAGCGGCTCCAGTACCTGTTCGTCGGCACGCACTACGTGCTGTCGCTGGCGATGCTCGTGTTCATGCTGTTCCCGGCCCTCTACCTGCTGTTCGCGCTGAGCCCGATCCGGGCCGACGGGCTGACCTGGGCGGCGCACTACGTGCCGTTCCAGGTGATGGTCCTGGTCGTGACCTGGCTGCAGTCCGGCGGCTTCAAGATGTCGGCGATCGTGGCCAGCATCGGAGCCGCGCCGGTGCACGCCCGGGCGTTCTGGGCGACGCTGCGCAACAAGCCGGCGCGATGGAGCGTGACCAACCAGGCCGGTGCGGGGTCGCGGTCGCTGTGGGTGGTCATGCCGCAGCTGGCGCTCGCGCTGCTCAACGTGACGGGCATCGTCGTCGGCCTCGTGGTGATGGCCGACCCGGCGCCGACCTGGTTGTCGGTGGCGTGGGCCACCATGATCGTCCTGATTCTGGGCCGGATCATCGCCGAGTCCGTCCGGCGCAGTCCTGAGGAGCCGGTTGCCGCGACGCCGGCTTTCGTGGCCGCGCACTAGCCCCTGCCCCTGTCTTTGCTTCAACTGTTCAAGGGATTTATCGCTATGACTATCACTCGTGTGGTCGAAGCCCAGGTTGCTTCACCGGTTCTTTCTCCTCCTCCTCCTCCTCCTCCTCCTCCTTCTCCTCCGGCAGAGGGTGGCCGCTCCCGGATGCCCGTCGTGCGGACCTTCCTCGTGACCGTCGTGCTCCTGGCCGCTGCGGCAGCCGGTGGCACCTACATGGTGCAGAACCGGCTCGCCGACGCCGCGTACGTCTCCCTCGACGACGCCGTCCTCACCGCTGACGCCCTGCCGGTCGGCTCCACCGGAGCCGGCGTGGTCACCGAGGTCCTGGTGGCCGAGCAGGCCCGGGTCGCCGCCGGTCAGGAGCTCGCGCGGGTGAGGCTCGCCGAGAACCCGGCCCGTCCCGCCCGCAGCCCGCGAACCGAGACGCTCCGGGCACCGCAGCCCGGCACCGTGTCCCGGATCGACATCGCCGTCGGAGGTGTGATGAGCGCCGGCGAACCGATCGTCACCATGTACGACCACACCAGGCTCAGCTTCGAGGCGAAGGCCACCGAGGAGCAGCTGCGTGACCTGCGGCTCGGCATGGCCGCGAAGATCACCGGCCCCGGTCTCAGCCGTCCGGTGGCCGGCACGCTCGACCACGTGAAGCCGCGGGTCGGCGCCGACCCGATGCTGGACGCACCACTCACCGAGGAGCAGAAGGTGGCCCACGAGCGGCTCACCGTCGTCCTGGTGCCGCGCACCGATGACGTCGACGCGGTCAGCGCCCTGGTGCCCGGTCTGCGGTACACGGTCGAGGTCGACACCAACACCGCTGTCGGCCGGACCCCCGCCGTCAACAGCGCCGGATGAGGCGTGGCCTTCGGCGGATGACGACCGCCGCATGTCTGTCCACTCTTCTGCTGACCGCTTCGCTGCTGGCCGCGGGTTGCACCCCGGGGAAGGAGCCCGCCATGCCCAGTGCCGAGTCGTCGGCAGCCGGTGTGCTCAGTGAGGGCGCCGCCACGACGACGGTGCGGCCCCCGGTGGCCGAGGGCAAGGCCGTGCTCGGTGACAGCCTGCCCGCGGCCGCGAGCCCGCAGCAGCGCCCGGCGCGTGCCGGGAAGTCGCTGGCCGGGCAGGCGCTGCCGACCAACCAGTGGTGGACCTCGGCGCTGACCGGTGCCTCGGATCAGCCGCTCTGGGCGAGGCCGCTGGCGATCAAGCGGACCGACGCGGGCTTCGCCGTCAGCGCGGCTGCCGCGACCGCGTCCGCGAAAGCCGTCGTGACGCCGTTCGAGCCGGCCCTCACCGCGGGCGGGCCGATCGGTGCGCCGGAGGTCGTCGGGTACGGCGCCTTCCACGTCGTGCTCCGTGCCGAGCTCCGCGGCGGAGGAACCGTGGAGATCACCGTGGTGCAGGGCAGCCCGCTGCTGTACCTGGACTTCCGGGACGCGAAACCGGTGCTCACCGCCACCGGCCCGCTGCGGCGTGCGGGTGGCGGTGGGTCGCTCGCCCGGCTCACCATCGCCGGGCAGCGGTGGGACGTGCAGGCTCAGGACGGTGCCGGGTGGAAGCAGGACGGTGATCGGCTGACTGTGGACCGGTCCGGGCGTACCGCGATCGTGGTAGCCCGGGTGCCTGAGGCAGTGAACGACGCCGAGTGGACAGCGGCGCTGGCGGGTGCCGCCGGTGACCCGGTGATCCGTACGACGTCGCACATGGCCTACGACAAGAGCGCCGGGACGGTGACGCAGACCCTCCAGGCGGAGCGGCGGTCGGGCCGGCCCAGCGTGTGGGCGCTGCTGCCGCACCAGCAGAAGGGCCTCGTCCGGGAGGGCGGCGCTCCGCAGGCCCTGGCCGGGACCTACTCCGACGCGATCGGGCCGCTCACCGTGGTGCGCGGTACCGCGGTCGGTGTCCGGGTGCCGATGCCCGGTCTGATCACCGAGGCGCCCGCGGTGCCGCTGTCCGACGCCGCGCGAGCCGCGGTGCTGTCCGATCTTGATCGGGACCTCGCGGAGCAGCCGAAGGTCGCCGACGGCGGCAGCTATTTCGGCCTCAAGGAGCTGGGCCGGCTGGCCACCGTCGCCGAGGTCGCGAAGGGGATCGGCGCACGGTCCCAGCAGGACGCGGCCCTGCGCCGGCTGCGTGCCGGACTGGTGGACTGGCTGACCTACGACGGTGCCGGCGACACCCGGTACTTCGCGTACGACCGGACGTGGGGCGGGCTCATCGCGGTGCCCGCCGAGTTCGGGAGCAACGATTACAACGACCATCATTTCCAGTACGCCTATCTGGTACGCGCCGCCGCGGTGCTGGCCGGGGAGGATCCGGGCTTCGTCCGGGACTTCGGCGCCGCCGTCGGCCTGGTGGTACGCGACTACAGCGGCTCCCTCTCGGGCAGCGGGGCGGACGGCTTCCCGCCGTTCCGCGCGTTCAACCCGTACCTGGGGCACTCGGCGGCGTCCGGCTTCGCCCCGTTCGCCGACGGCAACAACCAGGAGTCCTCGGGTGAGGCGGTCGCGGCGTGGGAGGCGGTCACCCGCTGGGGCATCGCCACCGGCGACCCGGACCTGACCGCGTACGGCGTCACCCACTACGCGCTCGAGGCGGCGACCGCACGGATGTACTGGCTGGGTGAGGGCCTGCAGCGGCCGGCCGGTTACCAGCACACGGTGGCCGGGATCGTGTGGAACTCCAAGATCGACTACGCGACGTGGTTCGATCCGAAGCCGGAGTCGATCGTCGGCATCCAGCTCTTGCCGCTGACCTTCGGCTCGCTGTACCGCGGCGACGCGGAACAGGCCGCTGCCCGCTCGGCCGAACTGGGCAAGGAGGTGGGCGGCGCGCCCCGCGTGTGGGGTGACCTGTTCGCTGCCGACCTCGCGGTGGCTGATCCAGCAGCGGCTCGGCGGCGGCTCGGACCGCAGTTGCCGCGGGAGGAGAGCACCAGCCGGGCGATGGTGCGGTACTGGGTGGAGATGCTGGACGCCTATGGGCCGCCGCAGCCCGCGGTGGTGGCCGATGGGCCGTACGGGATGGCGTTCGGCAGTGTGGAGCACCCGCGGTTGCTCGCTGTGAACCCGACGGGGGAGCGGGTCAGTGTGACGTTCCGGCGGGAGGGTGAGGTGGCCGCTACGGTGGTGGTCGATCCTGGGCAGAGCGTCGTGCGGAGACCGTGAGTCTCGGCGGCCGGGCTCCCTTCGGGGTGCCCGGCCGCGGAGTCGAAGCCCTCGCGATCTTGACGAGTTGCGCCATAACGGGGCGGCTCAAATGTCCAAGATCGCGGCACTCGCGCGGCGCGGGCCGTTCAGCGTCGCTGGCGGGCCATCCACTGCCAGATGTGGGTGCCGTCGATGGCCGGGTCGTTGCGGGCCACGTAGATCCAGGACCAGTGGCCGGGGAACTGGTGGCCGTTCCAGACGACGTTGTCGTAGAGCGTCATCAGCGAGCCGGGAATGAGCTCGTGGGCGTGCACGGTGTTGGCCTGCGGGTTCACCGTGGTGTCGTCGCGTGACGCGACCAGCCAGGTGGGTGTGCTGATCGCGGTCAGCTCGCTGTCGGGGATCAGCGGCGGGCCGCTGCCCTGCAAGGACGTGACAACCCCGCAGATCGGTACGGACGCGGCGAACAGCCTGGGGTAGACCGTGGTCATCTTCAGGCTCATGTAGCCGCCGTTGCTGCATCCGGCCACATAGATGCGGTCGGGGTCGACGGCCCGCCTGCGGGCCACCTCGCCGATGATCTCGCGGATCCGCGGTGCGAAAGCTGGGCCGTCCAGCATCCAGGCGGAGGTGCTCTGCGGTGCGACCACGTGGGCGCCCCGGAAGATTCGCTGTGCCTCACGGGTGGCGAAGCCGAGAGCGCCGCGGTTGGCGCGCAGCGTGGTCTCGTTGTCGTAGTAGCCGTCCGGCAGGGAGGCACCCTCACCCCCGCCGTGCAGCCAGACGATCAGGGGACGCCGGCCGCCGTGTGCCGAGTACAGCCGGTATTTCATGCCCGAACCCGAGACGTGGTGGCTGAAGGCGTCGACCTCCGGGTTGACCAGCCGGCGCTGCACGAACCGGGCGATGGTGACCGGCCGGCCGCGGCGCAGGGAGATCGGGGCGGTCTGGGTGATCGTGTAGACCAGATCGAGCCGGACGTTGCGGCCCTTGCTCGCGATGTACCCGAGGGTACCGCCGCCGAGCTGGCCCTCGGCATGGCTGAGCTCCAGCACGATGTCGCCGCCGCGGGTGAGCCGGGCGGCGGTCACCGTACGGTCGAGGTCGTACTCGCTGAAGATCTGATCGCCGGGGGCGAGCGGGATCGGGCTGGTGGCGGTGGCGTGCACGCGGAACGTGCTGGTGGTCAGGCTCGCCGGGTCGATCGGCCCGAGCCGGGAGGTGTCGAGGGTGACCGCGGTGACCTGCTCGCCGCCGTCGAGGGTCTTCGCGTTGAGGACGAAGCTCACCCCTGCGGTCTGATGGCCACCGGCGAAAACGGCACCGGGCAACGCGAGGCCGGCGGCCGCACCCGTTCCGGCGGCCAGAACGGTACGGCGACTGATCTGCACAGCCATGCGGGACTCCTCCGGGTGAGGTGGCACTCCATAACGACGGCTGTCGATACAGGCAACCTAACGCGGTGGAAATCTCCCGGCAACAGATGCCGGCCTCCGGCTCGGCCGGCCCGACCCTGGCGTGGGGCCGGCCGTGATCGCTCGGCTCAGCCGGCCCGCGGCCCGTGCATGGCGATGATCGCGGTGCGCAGGCCGGTGATCGCGGCTCGGCGTGCCCCGATGAGAGACGGCTGCTCGGTGAGGGTGGCGGCGCGGATCGGGGTGCTGCGGGGCGCCTCGGCGAAGGCGGAACGGAGTGCGTCGATCATGTCGGGGTGGCTGCCCCAGGGGCCGCCGACGATCACCTCTCGCGGGTCGGCGAGCGCGACGATCGCCGAGAGGGCTCCGCTGACCGCGCGGGCGACGGCACCGCGAACCGGCGGCGCACCGGCGAGGAGTTTCTCGACGTCGATGGCGGTGGAGTCCGGCCGGCGCAGGCCGAGCTGTTCGAAGACCTCGATGAGCCGCACCGCGCTGCCGTCCGGCCCGGTGGTGACGAGGTGCGCGATCTCGCCGGCGAGGCCGGTGTGCCCGCGCCGGATCTCGCCGTCGCTGGAGACGGCGCAGCCCAGACCCTCACCGAGGAAGAGGTACGCGAAGTCGGCGAGCGCCGGGTCACCGGACTCGTCGCGTTCGGCGCGGGCGGCCCAGTTGACGTCGTTGTCGACGGTGATCGGCCCGGTGACGTACGGGCGCAGTATCTCGGCCGGGTCCAGCTCGCCGACGAGGAACGGCGCGTCGGGTAGCTGGAGCAGCCGGCCGGTGGCCCGGTCGACCGGGTCGGCGGCGCTCACGACGGCGAGCCGCGGTATTTGCCCGATGTGGTCGTGGATCGCGGTGACGGCGGCCCGCAACGCCGCCGCGACCTGTGCGGGCTCGGCGGGCCGGTTGATCCCCTCGGCCGCTCGTGTCACGGTGTCGCCGTAGGCGTCCACGCACTCGGCCACCACGCCGCCGGGAGCGATGTCGATCGCCAGGGCGGTTCCCACGCCGGGGGCGAGGGAGTAGTAGGAGCCGACACGGCCCCGGCCACGGCCGCCGGGGGTGCGCTCGCCGGTGTCGATCACGAGGCCGCGCTCCGCGAGCCGCCGCACGCTCTCACCGGCGGTCGGCTTGGAGATGTCGACGGTGCCGGCGAGCTCGGCGCGGGTGAGGCGGGAGTGCCGCATCAGGGCGCGCAGGACGTTCTCGTCGGTCACCGCCCGGACCAGCTCCGACGACGGCTTGACGGCATCCATCCGCGAATTCTAGGCAGGGCCCTTGCCTGGAAGGTTCGGCACCCCTATCGTCTTTCTAAGTAAGGAGACCTGACTAGAAGGAGTTGACCGTGTCGGCCCCGACCGTTCCCGCCACCACGCTGCCCGCGCTTCCGCACTGGGAGCAGACCCCCGCCGACCTGACATCCGCGATCCGCGAGATCAAAGGCGCGTTGCGGGCCCGCATCACGGCTTCCGGCCGCACCGTCGAGGAGGTCTTCGGCGTCGTCGAGGAGCGCGTGCGGGCCGCGGTCGAGGACATCGAGGCCGCCCGGGAGCGGGGCGAGACCGTCTGGCCGGAGATCGACTACGCCGACATCGCCAACGGCACCGTGCCCGCCGAGCAGCTCGCGCTGCTGCGCCGGCGCGGTTGCCTGGTCGTGCGCGGCCACTTCCCGCGCCAGCAGGCCCTCGGCTGGGACGCCGACATCGTCGACTACGTCGAGAGCAACCGGTTCTTCGACGACTACCGCGGTCCCGGCGACGACTTCTTCGGCAGCGTCGGCTCCAAGCCCGAGATCTACCCGATCTACTGGTCCCCCGCCCAGATGCAGGCCCGTCAGAGCGAGCGCATGGCGGCCGTCCAGGCGTTTCTGAACGGTCAGTGGAAGCACGCCTCCGACGGCGTGCAGTGGTTCGACCCCAGCCGCGACTCGCTCTACCCCGATCGCATCCGCCGCCGCCCCGAGGGCGCCGACTCGGGCGGCCTGGGCACCCACCTCGACCCCGGCACCCTCGACCTGTGGATGACCGAGGCATACCAGAAGGCGTTCCGGCACCTGTTCGACGGCGCCGTCGAGCAGTACGACCCCTGGGACGCCGCGCACCGCACCGCCGGGCCGCAGTACCCCGGTTCCACCATGTGCTCGGCCTTCCGCACCTTCCAGGGCTGGACCGCGCTGTCCGACATGGATCACGACCAGGGTGTGCTGCACACCGTCGCGATCCCGGAGGCGATGGCCTACCTGATGCTGCGCCCGCTGTTGTCCGACGTACCCGACGACGACATGTGCGGCGTCACCGTCAACCAGGTGTTCCCCGCCGGCGACCGGTGGCACCCGCTGCTGATGCGCGCCCTGTCCGGAATCCCCGACGTCCGCGCCGGCGACAGCGTCTGGTGGCACTGCGACATGATCCACAGCGTCGCGCCGGTCCGGAACCAGCAGGGCTGGGGCAACGTCATGTACATCCCGGCCGCACCCTGGTGCCCTCGCAACGAGAGCTACGCCGCCCGCGTACGGGAAGCGTTCTTGACCGGTTCCAGCCCCAGCGATTTCCCCGAAGAGCACTACGAGCGCGCGTGGCCCAACCGCTTCCGCCCCGAGGACCTCAACGAGACCGGGCGCCGCGGCCTCGGCCTCGACTGACCGCTCAGCGCCCGTGCTGAGGAGTCAGCCGAGGTCGTCGAGGATGGCGGTGCAGCTGCGGAGGACGACCTGGGCGGCGCGCCGTTCGCCGGCTGTGGCCGCCGCCGTGGTCTGTTCGTGCCAGCGGGCGGCGGCGTTCTCGGCGGCCGGCCACAGCTGTTCGGCAGTGCTGTCCGGGGACATTCCCAGGCGTTCGCAGTGAGCGTCGCCCTCACCGCCGATCAGGCGGCGGGCCTCCACAGCGAGGTCGGCCGGAGGCGCGACACGGCCGGTGCGCAGGGCGGCGAGCAGTCGCAGTTCGCGGAACTCGTGAGCGGTGGCGACGAGGCGTTCCAGTTCGGCGATCAGGTGGCCGGCGGCGGGGCGGTCCTCGGCGCGCAGCAGTTGTTCGAGGGCGACCAGCGCGGTCCGGGACTTCAGCACCGCGCGCCGCGTGGTGAACAGGTCGCTGATCGAGGACTGTAGATCGGTCAGCCCGCTGTGCCGGATGAGCTGTTCGCCGAGCGCGGCCCGGGACCGGGCACCGTTGCGGGTCAGGGTCGTGGCCAGCCGGATCGCGCCGAGACCGAATCGGTCGAGCAGGGCCGCGCGCCGCTCGGCCGGAACGCCGACGGCCAGGGCGGTGGCACCCACCGATGCAGGCAGGGCAGCGGGCAGGGCGGTGCCGGCGAACCGGTCGGTGGAGAGCAGCAGCGCGTCCGCCTCGGCCCGGGGCAGGGCGGCGATCGCCGCGATGGCCGCGAACTCCTCCTCCCGCAGCGTGCGCCCGGCGTATGCCATCTGGCCCGACACCGCGAGAACGTCCTGGCAGAGGGCGGCCACATGAGCGTCACGCCGCCTTCGGCGAGCTATCTGCTTGGCGTTGAGCAGGGCATCCGCGCGACCGCCGGCAAGTTCGTCGGCCCGGGACAGGACCACCAGAATGTGTACGGGCAGAGCCGCGGCACCCCGTCCGCTCCGAGCACCCTGCAGTGGGGTGAGGTCGTCGTCGCCGAGATGGCGGGCCAGGTGCAGGATCGCGTCGGCCTCGGTGTGCGCCTCGTCGCCGGTGGTCTCCAGCAGGCGGGTGTGCCGCAGTGCCCGGCACGGCCACTCGACGACGATCGCCCTGGTGCCCGCCGGCGCCGCTACGAGGTGGCCGCCGCGGGGCTCGCGTTGCAGCGGGGTGACGAGCGGCGGGCCGGTGTCGGGGTGGACCCGGGCGGCGGGGCGGGTGCCGTCGTGGAACCAGACCGGGACGCCGCCGGCGCGTACCGGCGCCACGTCCTCGGCGATGAACGCGTTGACCAGTGTGGAGCGGCCGGACCGCGGTGAACCGGTCAGGGCCACCCGCAGCGGCTCGTCGAGGCGCTCGCGGTGCCGGCGCAGCCACGTCTCGGCGCGTTCGTGCCCGCGGAACACCTGTGCGGTCTGGTCGAGCAGTGCCCGTACCCGCTGCTCGAGCGCGTCACCGCTCATGCCGGTGCTTGCAGCAGGGCCAGGGACTGCCGTTGCAGGCCGGCGAGCCGGATCAGCTCCTGCTCGACGCGGCGGGCCCGGGTCTCGCGGGCGGCGGCCTCCTGCTCGGCGGCTGCCTTGGCGGTGCGCAGCGACTCGACGATCGCGTCCTGCAGGTCCTCGGTCACGGCGGTGAAGTGGTCCCGCAGGGCGCGCTGCACCCTGCGTACCGAATCTTTTGCGTCCTTGGCCATGCCGATGTAGATCTCGTCGACGTGGCGTTGCACGGCCGCGCGTGCCACCGCCTGACGGCGCTTGAGCAGCGACTTGCCCTCCTCGCGGATGCTCTTGCCGCCGAACAGGGCACCGCCGCCGAGCGAGATCGGGTTGATCAGTGACATCCCGTTGAGGCTGGTGGCCAGGCCGAACATCAGCACGCCGCCGTAGGAGCCGCGCAGGCCGGTGAACAGCTTCTGGCTGATCGTGAACCGTTCCACCGGCGGGCTCCGCAGGTCGGTGACCCGGTTGGGCAGGTCGTCGGGCACGGCGGGCACCCACGACGGCAGCACCTCACCGAGCTCGGGCGGGAACTCGGCGGCCACCGAGCGGGCCAGCCAGGCGGCCCGGTCACCGAGCCAGCCGAGGCTGGTCTGCGCGGTCTCCACGAGCGTCTCGCGCAGCCACGGTTCGAAGTCGTCCCAGACCCGCAGCGGGTCCGACTCGGTGAACGTCTCGTCGGAACGGGCGATCACGGCGCGGGTGCGCTCGCGCAGGTCGTGCTCGACGTCGGACATCAGGTCGGCGACCTCGTCGGCCAGCCGGCTCTGCCACCGGGTGGTGCACTTGCGCAGCTCGTCCATGCGGCGCTGGGCCTCGTGCAGGCGGGTCATGGCGTCCGACTCGGCGCTCTCGGCCCGGTGCGCCTCGAGCTTCTCGCGCAACGGCCCGGCCAGCCGGTCGGTCACGGTCCGGCCCAGCAGGCCGACGGTTACCCGGGCCAGGCGGTCGCGCTTGGCGGCGCCGAGGGTCTGCAGGATGGTGATCAGCTGCGGGAAGCCGGACTCGGTGTTGAGCGCGGTGTCGCTGTCGCGGGCGGCGCGGGCGCGCAGCGCGGCCGAGGTGGGCACCACGGTGGCGGCGACGCCGGCCTGCGCGAGCCGCATCCGGCTGGACTCGACCTCACGGCGCCAGTGCGGCGCGTAGTCCGTCTTGGTGAACGCGACGACCAGGCTGGGGAAGACCGCGGCCAGGTCGGCGAGCAGGGCGATCTCGGCGTCGGTCAGCTCACGGCCGGCCTCGCAGACCAGAATCAGCATGTCGGCCCGGCCGGCGGTGAGCAGGGCGTGTACCTGCTTCAGGGCGGCCGGCAGGGTGCCCGGCAGGCCCGGCAGCGGCGGCGTGTCGATCAGCTGGAGTCCGCCGGCCAGCAGCGACCGGGGCAGCCCGACCTCGGCGTGCATCCGCTCGGCCGCTCCGGTGGGCTGCACGGCGAGGGCCTCGGTGAGCACGTCGGCCAGCCGGTCGACACCGAGCGGGATCCGGTCCTGCGGGCCCGCGTCCGGTGTCCACTCCGTGTCGGCAGTGGTGCGCCGGATCAGGTGAGCGGTGGGCTGCGCGGTGTGCCTGATGACGGTCGGCACCGTGGTGCCGCGGTCGTCGCCGGTCACACAGACCGGGGCGTTGATCAAAGCGTTGATAAGCTGGCTCTTGCCTTGTTTGGCGGCGCCGGCGACGAGCACCCGCAGGTGCGGATCGAGCAGTTGGGTCCGGCGTTTCCACAGCCAGGTGGCCAGATCGGGGCGGCCGTGCTCCTTACAGGTGCGGATGGTCGCGTCGAGGACGTCCAGCCACAGCAGAGCCGGCCCACCGGGGGCGGCCAAGGCGTCGAGTTCCGTCCGGTCCGCCCGGGCGGGGGAGGCCGGACCCGCATACGCCGTGGGTCCGACCTCCCAACTTCTCATCGGGACGCTCGTCCTGCCTCTCGCTAGGCCGGTTCCGGCAGCGCCGTCCCGGCGGGGACCAGTCGGCCGGTTCCGGTGACGCCGTCCCGGCCGAAATCAGAAGTGCAGGCCGGTGAGCCCGCCGAGCAGGCCGGGATCGGTCTCCGGTGCGGGCTCCGCCGAACCGCCCACCAGGCCGGTGACGCTGGAGACATGGTGGTCGACCGTCGAGGTCACACTGTCCACAACACCGCCGTCCGGCAGCAGGCCGTTCACCGGGACCGCTCCGACAATCGAAGAGGTTGCCTCGTGGACCCCGGCGACGTCAAGGTCATCGATGCCGAGTCCGAGCGATCCGGTCACACCGGTCACCGTGTTCACGGTGGCGTCCAGGGTGCCGGAGATGCCCGCGGACGAGACGGCGGTGTCGAGCGTGCCGGTGACGCCGGCCTGCGAGACGATCGCGTCCGAGCTGTAGGTCACGTCCGCCACGGTGTGCTCCACCGAGGTGGTCACGGACGCGTCCAGGCTCGCCGCCGGGTCGTGCGCGACGTCCAGCCCGCCGGCGACGGCGCCCACGCTGACGTCTGCCAGGCCGGCTCCGGTGTGGCTGAGCAGGCCGGTGCCGTAGTCCAGCGCACCGGAGACCAGGTGGTCGGCGGTCACCGTGATGGTGCCCGCGGCCGCGAGGTTCAGGTCGCCGGCCACGTAGGACGGCGCCGCGGTGACGCCCGCGGTGATCGCCTGGAGGTGCGCCACAGCGCCCGCCACATCGAGGTGCGCCACACCCGTGGTCAGGTCGTCCACCGGGCTCAGCCCGTCCAGCGCTGAGGTGTTCGCCAGCGGCGCGTAGTCGAGCACGAGCGGCAGCACGTCCTGCACGTCGGCGGCGGTGACGTCACCGAGGCCGGCGGCGTCGAGGGTGCTGTGCGGGTCCAGTTCGAACGCCGACCGGGCGCCCGGGTCGTAGATCAGGTTGAGGATGAAGTCCTGCAACGTCGGGGACGAATCCATCGGAATGCGATCTCCTCACGGGTTGTGACATCGGAGGCACAGGCCGCCGGTGTGACCAGAACGCTAGGAGCCGGGTCCGGTTCGGACATCGGGATGCGTCCCCCTGACGTACGGCGATCCGCGGATGCCGGCGTTAGGGGGTTAGGGGATCCGGTGGGCCGGAATTTGGGGGAAGACCCCGGATGCCCGATCTGGTACGAACATCAAGTCCCCCAGTCCTGAGGAGCTTTCCTTGCCGTACCTCCTTGGCGTCGACGTCGGATCCGGTAGCGCCTGGACCGCGATCTGCCGCCGCACCCCCGATCGGGCCGGATGGGGCCCGGCCGAGCCGGTCGCCACCGACTCGCGGCCGGCCGTGCCCGGACTGTTGCGGCGGTGCGGCGACGACGTGCCGGTCTACTGCGACAACCTGCTCATCACGCCCCAGGCGCTGGTGGTCGAGCAGGCGCGCAGAGCGGCCGACATGGTGTGGGAACGGCAGGGTGAGGGACCGGAGCGGATCGCGGTGGCCTGCCCGACCGCGTGGGGGCCCGGCCGGTCCGGCCTGCTCCGGGCGGCCTTCGACGACGCCGGGATGAGCAACGTCGTGCTCGTCACCCGGGCCCGAGCGGTGATCGAGCGGCACCGCGCCACGGGGCGGCCGGTGGCGGCGGGGCGGCCGGTCGCGGTCTGCCGGATCGGTCGCGCGGGTGCCGAGGTGGCGTTCGTGGTTCCGTACGAGCCGGGCCGCCTCGAAGTGCTGGGTGTCGCCGAGACCGACGAGTTCGGCGGGGACGACCTGGCGGAGAGCACGCCGGCGGGGGCGCGGGAGGTGATGGCGGCTCTGGTGGACGTTTTCCGCCGTACGGCGCGGGCGTGCCGGATCGGTCTCGGTGACCTGGCCGCGGTGCTGCCGGCCGGTGGGGGTGCCGCGCATCCGCTGGTGGTGGAGGCGCTGGCCGGGGCTGTCACGGCGCCGATCGTCCGCGATGACGATCCGTGGCTCACCGTCGCGCGGGGAGCCGCTCTGTCCCTGCGCCCGCCGGGAGAGTTGCGCCCGCCGGGAGAGTTGCGCCCGCCGGGAGAGTTGTCGCGGGTTCCGGAGCCGGTTGCCGAGGTTCTGGTGATGCCCACCGAGCTGTTGCCGGTGACGAACACCCGGCTCGGTGTTCCCGAGCCCGGTGAGATACCGCCCCGCCCGCCACTGCAGGTCGCCGCTCCGGCGGTGAGCCGCCGATGAACGCCGGGGAACTGCTCACCGAGGTGCGGAACGACCCGGCGGCGCCGCTGCGTGTCGCGGTCTGCGCACCCGGCGGCTTCGGGAAGAGCACGCTGCTGGCGCAGCTGGAACAGGTGTACCGGCAGGCGGGTGTCACGGTCGGTGTGCCGTGGATCGAGCCGGCGGCGGAGGTGCTGCTCGTCGACGACGCGCACCGGCTCGACGACGACCGGCTGCGGCTGCTGCGTGACCGGGCGGAGCGGCCGGACGCGCGGATCGTGGTGGCGTACCGGCCCTGGCCGCGCCCGGCGGCGCTCGCCCCGCTCACCGAGGTGCTACGGCGCAGGCAACCGCCCGTGGTGCTGCCGCCGCTGACCGCCGCCGAGATCCCGGAGCCGCTCGTCGCACTCACCGGCGGCGTCCCCCGGTACGTCGCCCGGCTGGCCGCCGCGCTCGGCAGTCCCGGCGCGCTCAGCGGGCCCGGCGTGGTCGGCGGGTCCGGCGTGGTCGGCGGGTCCGGTGTGGTCGGCGGGTCCGGCACGCTCGGCGGATCCGGCATTGAGGTGCCGTCGCGGGTGCCGGTTGCCGCGCTGCTGCCGTTCGCCCCCGAGCTCGACGAGCTCGACGCCGACCTGCGCACGCTGTTGCTGGCGGTCGAGGCGGGTGCCGGACTGTCGTACGATCTGATCGCCAAGCTTCTGGACCGTGACCAGCGGACGGTTGCCGAGCTGGTCGCTGCCGGACAGGCCACCGGCATGCTCGGCGCTGACGGCGCGATGGTTCCGCTGGCCCGGCACGCCCTGGCCGCGCTCGGGCCGATCGCGCAGCGCATCGATGTGCGGCAGCGTCTCGCCGTGCTCCAGATGGCCCGCGGCGGTCCGGTGCTCCCGCTGGTACGCCACCTGCTGCCGGACAGCGCCGAGGACACCAGGCACGGCCCCGAACTCGGTCTCGCCTTCGAAACCGCCGGCGAGGAGGCCCTGGAGAGCGACCCGGCCCTGGCCGCCCGCCTGTTCGCTGCCGCAGCGGACGCGGGCCGGCCCTCCGGAGCCCGCCGGGCGCTGGCCATCGCCCTCACCGGCGACCTCGACCTCGCCGCCCAGCTGGCCGACCGGGCTGTCGCCAGCGGCACACCCGCCCAGCGCGCCGAGTCGGCCTACGTGTCGGCGGCCGCGATGGCCCACCGCGGCCGCCTCGACAGCGCCACCGAGCTGCTGCGCTGGGCCGGGCCCGGTCCGGCCGCCGGTTTCCGGTCCGCCGGGCTGGCCGCCACCGGCCGGGTGGCGGAGGCCGAGGAACTGCTCGCCGGCCTGGCCGCCGCGGGTGACGGCCCGCCCACCCTGGTCCAGGCCAGCGCCACGCTGATGGCGCGCGGGGTGCGGGAATCGGTCACCGGTGCGCCGGCCGCCGCACTGTCCACCCTGGTGCAGGCCGCCACGCTGCTGGAACCCGCGGGTGCCGCGGTGCTGCTGCCGGACAGCCCGGCGGCACTGGCAGCGATCGTCGCCCTGCACACCGCCGACCTGGACACCGCCGAGACCACCCTGGAGCGGGCGATAAGGGCGTCGATGGGCGGCCCGCCGCTGGCACCCCGCCACCGGCTCCTCCAGGCTTGGGGCCGCATGCTGCGCGGCCACCTCGCCACCGCCGACCGCCTGCTCACCGAAGCCCACACCGCCGCGCCGGCGCTGCCCGGCCGGGACCTGCTGTTCGCCACCGCGCTGCGGGTCGCCCTGGCCAGGCGGGACAGCGACCCGGTAGGGCTGCGCACCGTGTGGCCGGACGCCTGCCAGGTTCTGATCAGCCAACCCGTGGACCTGTTCACGCTTCTCCCGCTCGGTGAGCTGGCCGTCGCCGCGGCCCGGCTCGGTGAGCAGCGCCGGGTCGCCGCCCACCTCAGCGAGGCCGAACACCTGTTGGAACGCCTGGGCGACCCACCACTCTGGAGCGTCCCGCTGCACTGGAGCCGCCTGCACGCCGCGATCCTGGCCGATGATCGAACCGAGGCCGAACGACACGCCACCGCACTGGACCGCCTCGCCCACAACCAGCCGGCCGGCAACCAGCCGCCCGGGAGCCGGCCGGCCGGCAACCGGCCGGCGGGCAACCGGTCGTTCGCGGCGGCACTGGCCACCGCCGCCCGCAACTGGCTCGCGGTGATCACCGACCGCATCGACCCCGAACAGGTCGAGACCGCCGCCCGCGACCTGGCCGCGACCGGCCTCGCCTGGGACGGGGCGCGCCTCGCCGGGCAGGCCGCACTGCGCACCACCGACCGCAAAGCGATGACCCTGCTGCTCGACTGCGCCCGGGTGCTGCAGGGCCGGTCACCGTCCGGCGAGCCCACCGGCCCCCTGCTGAGCGAGCGGGAACAGGAGGTGGCCGCGCTGGTGGTGGCCGGGCTGACCTACAAGCAGATCGCCGAGCGGCTCTACCTGTCGGCCAAGACGATCGAACATCACGTCGCGCGGATCCGGCACCGGCTGGGCTGCACCGACCGGCGTGACCTGCTGGACCGGCTGCGTGAGCTGCTGGCCGACCAACCATCGGAACGACCGGACGGAGCCCTCGCATGAAGCGCCCACGCTGGCGTGACGTCGATCCCCGGCTGGGAGCCGGGCTGATCCTCCTTGTTGTTCTCTGGGGTGCCGCCGCGGTTCCGGCAGTGGCCGGCGCCGCCGATCGGGTACGGTCCCGCGCGACCGCCGACCGGCTCGGTGGAGCGGTCGACACCGTGGTGGTGGCGCTCCAGGAGGAGCGCAGGCTCGCGGTCGCCGCTCCCTCCGGGGGTGACGCCGCCGCCCGGTCCCGCACCGACCGTGCCGTCGCCGACCTCAGCGCCCTCACCGGCGGCCGGAACGGCTGGACCTACACCTCGGAGGCCGTCGACTCAGTCGAGGAGCTCACCTCGACCCTTCGTACGCTCGGCGCGGTCCGCTCCCGCACCGACCGCGGTGAGCTGCTCGACGGCTACCGCGCGATCATCACCGCGGGACTGGACCTGCCCTGGCTGCCGGCCCGGCCCCTCGCCCGTGCGCGGGAAGCGCTGTCCGAACAGGACGCCCTGCTGCGCACGGCATTGAGCACCAGGGCCGGTGTCACCGATGCCGAGCTGCTGCGCGTCGGTGACCTGGCCGGCCGCCGTAGTGCCTGGCTCGCCGAGGCGCGTACCGAGCTCGCCGCCGCCGGTGAGCCGCTGGCGGCGGTGGAGCAGCGGCTGCTGCTGGACAAGGGACCCCAGGTCGCCCCCGCCGACTGGGCCGCCGCGGCCGACCCGGTCAACGCCGCCCTGCGTACGGCACAGACCCGCGCCGTCCATGACACGGTCACCTCGGCCACCCCGGGGGTGGCCGGCGCGACCGTCTTCGCCGGGCTGGTCGCCGGGGTGGGCCTGATCGCCGTGATCGGCATCCTGGTGATGGCCCGCCGTGCCGCCAGGCGACCGGCCGCCGCCGCGCAGACGGCCGGCGACGATCCGCGCGACGACACCGTGCCGGGCATGCAGGCTCTCCTGCTCGACATGCACCGGCGCAGCCAGCGGTTGCTGCACCGGCTGCTGCGGCTCCTGGACACTCTGGAGCGCGCCCAGACCGACGACGAGACCCTCGACCAGCTCTTCCGCGCCGATCACCTGGCCACCCGGGTGCGGCGCAACGTCGAGAAGGCGATCACCCTGGCCGGTGGGACGCCCGGCCGGCAGTGGCAGCGGCCGATGCCGCTGGGCGAGGTGGTACGCGGTGCGGCGGCCGAGGTCGACGACTACCAGCGGGTGTCCACCGCGCAGATCCAGCCGGCGGCGCTGGCCGGTGACGCCGTCCTCGAGGTCACCCACCTGCTCGCCGAGCTGATCGACAACGCGATCACCTACTCACCGGCCGAGACCCGGGTACGGGTCAGCGGCAGCCGCGACGACGAGGGCGGCTACACGGTGACCGTCACCGACGCCGGGCAGGGCATGAGCGATCTGGACCTGGAGAACGCCCGCCAGGTGATGTCCGACCCGCGGCCGCCCGGTGGCGGGCTCTGGTCCGGCCTCTACGCGGTGGGCCGGTTCGCCGCCCGGCACGCCATCACCGTGCGGCTGTTCCGCGGTCCGTCCGGCGGGTTCGTCGCCGAGGTGAGCCTGCCCGCCGGCCTGGTGACCGAGCCGGAGCCGTCCGACGGCCAGTCGCCGGACCCCGCGCGGTTCGAAATGAGCGATATGGCAACGACGTACGTAGATCTTCCTGTCGTCGGTTCTTGACGATCCCCACGGAGGTTCAGTGTTCACCCAGGACGTCTGGTACGACGAGGACGCCGGCCCTCTCGTCCGGCTCTATGCCATCACCGGGGGCCGGTCCGAGGCGCCCGCGAGCGGGATCACGCTGAGCGCGATCGTGCAGCGGGTGCCCGGCGCCACCGCGTCCGGTGAGCTCTCCGGCCCGGAATCGACGATCATGCAGCTCGCCGAGCGGCCGGTGTCGGTCTCCGAGATCGCCGCCTGGCTGCGCCTGCCGCTCGGCCCGGTACGGGTCCTGCTCAGCGACCTGCGCGACGCCGGCCTGATCACCCTGCCGCGCTCTCCCGACACCGCCGCCGGACCCACCAAGGGGCTGCTCGAGCAAGTGCTCAGCGGTCTGAGGTCACTGTGAACCCCGAGGCCGAACCGATGGATCACCCGCCGCAGCCCCGGCCCCGCCGCTCACCGATGGTCGTCCTGCTGGACGCGATGCTCAGCGCGGTCACCGCCGTGCAGGCCGGTAACCTGCCGGGCCGCCGCCGGCCCGCCGACGGCTCCCCGCCGCGCCGGACCGGCCCGCTCTGGCTGGTCACCGGAGTCCTCGCGGTGGTCGGCGGCACCGTCGTCCTGGTTCTCGCCGTGCTCGGCTCACCCGGCGGCCTGACCTCCCTGCCGCTGCCCGGAAAGGCCGCACCGGCACCTCCGGCGGTCACCAGCATCGCCCCGCCGGTGGTCACCGAGCAGACGCCGGCCATCCGGCCGACGTCCGCGACCGCGAAACCCTCGGCGTCGGCCAGGTCGTCAGCCACCGCCACCGTCCCACCGTCCAGCTCCTCGACGAGCGCAGCCGCCCCGCCGGTGCTGACGGCCGACTACCGGGCGGCGAACGGGAGCGGCCTGCTCGGTTATCGCGCCACCGTGACCCTCACCGCCGAGGGCGGCGGCCCGTCGGCGGACTGGCGGCTGAGCGTCAGCCTGCCCCGCGCCACCCTGCAGATCGCCGCCGTCTCCGGTGCCACCGCCGAGCAGGAGGGCGCGGTGTGGACGTTCACGCCGGTGGACGCCACCCGCACGGTCACCCCCGGCACCCCGGTCGTGATCGAGTTCGATGTGCGCGGCGCGACCCTGCTGGACGCCCAGCCCACCGACTGCCGCGTCAACGATCGGGAGTGTGGCGGCCTATCCGGGTAGCGCGTACAGCTCGACGAGCAACTCCGACAGGGCGGCCGGATCACCAACACCCAACGGGGTACGCCGCGCGACCTGCCAGTGATCCGCCCAGTCGTCGTCGACCCAGATCTCGGTGACCCGCTGCTCGACGGTCGCGTGGTACGTCGACGTCGGCACACCCGGCGTCACCTCGACCAGCAGCGTCAGCCCGGTGGGCAGATCCCGCGCGAGTTGGGTGTGCACCCGGTCCGCAGTGTCGTACCCGTTGCCCCGCCACCGCCCGTTCAGCATCGCCTCGATCCGGCTCCCCGCCACCGGCCCGAACCCGGCCAGGCTGGTCGCCGCGCGCTGCGTGCCGGTCAGCACCACCACCGGCCGGTGCACCTGCGGGAACGGCTGCAGGATCTCGTAGTCGGTGAAGATCTGCGCCCAGCCGGCCGCCTCGCCGCCCAGCTCCGCCGGGTGCACGATGCCGAGCGGCGTGTCCCGGCCGACAACCGCTGTCGTGTCGTGCAGGTCGGCGAAGCTGCCGTCCTCCGCGACCCGCAGCGCCCGCACCAGGCGGCCGGCCCCGTCGTATTCGCCCCACAGCAACCGTCGCGCGATCGGCCCCAGGATCGGGTGCGGCAGCAGGACCGCCGTCAGATCGCCGGCCGGCCGGAGCCGATGCGCGAGCATGTCCTGCTCCAGGCGCGCGATCTGCACCGCCGCGGTCGCCCGCAACTCCTTCTTGAACCGGAGAAACCACTGGTACGCCTCGGGCCTGGTGTCCTTGACCCCCGGCTTGGGCGGCCTCGCCAGGACCCGCCCGTCCGCACCGGCGACGTGCGCGGTGAGGTGCTCGTCGGTGACCACCCGGAACGTCCGCGGCCCGTAGTCCAGCGTGACCACCGCATCCAGCCCGTGCGTGATCGTCAGCCGGTCCGCCAGACGCGTCACCGACAGCCCGCGCCGTGCCGCGGCCTGCCGGAGATAGCCGGCCGCCCGCTCGTTCGTCGGACCGCCCGACATGTTGGCCTCGATCGCCAGCAGATGCCGCAACGCCACATCCGAACCCACAGTGGCCAGCACCGCGAACCCGTCGATCGCCCGCGCGTACCGGCTGCGCGCCGGCCACGACCGCACCAGCGGCGCGAGAACGTCCATGGTGGCGTCGTCGCCGATGTGCGCCTGCGCCAGGACCACCCACGCCTCCGACGCCGGCATCTCGTCCGTCAGCCACGCGTCGAGCAGCGCACGCCCGAACTCCGCCAGACTCCGTTCGTCACAGCTCGCGATCAGCTTCTCCGCCTCCGGATCGGCCGGGGCGACCAGCGGCTGCGTGGCAGCCGACGACTCGACCGCCAGAGGCAGGCCGCCGGGCGGTGCGACATCGCCGGGCGGCGGCTCCGGCGCCTCCGCCAGACACGACCTGGCCAGCGCGTTCACCAGGCTCGCGACGTCGTCCGGCGGCATCGTCCCGCCCTCTTTCACCTGAGGCTCCGGCAGGTTCCGCGCTCTTTCAAGAACCTTCGGGGGTACGGAGGTGAGCACTCCGCCGGCCGGTTCCCGGCCCGGAACGGGCTCCACCAGAGCGGTGATGACGGCGAGTGCTGCTTCCCCGTACCCCTCAGCGATTTTGATCGTGATCTGCCCCTTGCCGATCGCCACCAGGTGCCGCAGGGCGTCCTCGGCGTTCTGCCGCACCCGGCCCGGCCGTCCCACCGCCGCCGGAACGAGCGCCCGCGCCGCGGCCTCGGCATGCCGGTGCAGCCACAGCCGCGCCCACAGCCGCGCGGAACCCAGGTGGCGCAGCCATCCAGCGACCAGCGTCGCCGGCTCCGGACCGCGGAACGGCAGCAGCAACGCGCCCAGCCGGTCGGCGCTCTCACCGGCCTCACTCAACGCGAGCGCCAGCGCATCCATCTCGAACCGCGCCACCGCGACCCGGCCCACGTCGATCCGCTGCCGATGCCGCAGCAGCGACGGCGCCGCCAGCAGGGACCGCGCGGACGCCTCCGGGCCCCTCGCCACCAGCCAGGAGATCTGCGGCGGGGTCAGATCGGAGAGCCGGTCCGCGCCGGTGGCCGCCGTTACCCAGTCGGGCTGCTCCAGGCCGTGCTCCAGCGCGGCGGCCCGTTGCCGCCACAGCTCCCGCTCCCCGTCCTCCCAGACGAGGATGGTCGGATCGTCGCAGACCAGGCCCTCGACCACGACCGGCTTACGTCCCTGACCCGCCATCGCCTCAGGCCTCCACGCTCTTTCACGATCCGCGGGCTCCCCGCGGATCGGTCCAGAGACCTTAGCCGAGCACCTCCCCGCCCTCCCCCCCGCTCACTCCCCCCCCCCGCCCCGCCCCTCCCCCCGC
>NZ_JBHTDO010000038.1:0-88967 GCF_042666575.1 Actinoplanes sp. GCM10030250
CCGCCTTGGCGGCGGTGACGGCAGCGACGTCGTCCGTCGCCGGCAGGTGCAGACGGCCCGACGGAAACACCGTGTATCCCATGGGTACCCACGCTAGGCATATTCCTGCCGCCGGCAACGCCAACCACCCCGGATCTTGTGACGTCGCACCGTCACGGGGTTCAACAGATCCACAAGATCGCACCCGGCCCCCATGCCATCGCTGATGGCTGACGCTGCAAACCTGGTGACCCTTCACCGTCACCCCAGCCTCGCCCCGGGCGCGATGAGCCGGCTGCGGCTGGCCGGCATTGAGGTGATAGCCTTCCGCAACCACTTGCGGTATGCAATCGGCACTGGAGGAACGATGAAGCTTCTTCTCACCTCGGCCGGCGTCAAGAACGCGAGCATCCACGAGGCGCTGCTCGGCCTGCTGGGCAAACCGATCGCCGAGGCGACCGCCCTCTGTATCCCCACCGGCATGTACGGGCACCCCTGGGTCAAGCCGGCGGGCGCGTGGGAGTTCATCGCCGGTAAGTCCGGGCAGCCGATGACCGAGCTGGGCTGGAAGTCGATGGGCGTACTGGAGCTGACCGCGCTGCCCAGCATCGACCGCGACCGCTGGGTGTCCTGGGTCGAACAGGCCGACGTGCTGCTGGCCGGCGGCGGCGACGCCCTCTTCATGGCCCATTGGATGCGCGAGTCCGGCCTGGCCGCCATGCTGCCCTCGCTGCGCGACAAGGTGTGGCTCAGCTTCAGCGGCAGCAGCATGGCGATGGCACCCTGCGTCGGCGACGACTTCATCGGCTGGAAGCCGCCGTCCGGCGCCGACGAGGCCCTGGGCATCGTCGGCTTCTCGATATTCCCGCACGTCGACCACCCCGACCTGTCGGAGAACACCATGGCCGCGGCCGAACGCTGGGCAGCCGGCCTGCACAACCCGGCCTACGCCATCGACGACGACACCGCCATCCGAGTCGTCGACGGCGCCGTCGACGTCATCACCGAGGGCCACTGGAAGCTGTTCGCCCCCATTGTCCCGACCGACGGGCTCCCGGTGCTGGAGCTCGCCGCCCCCGGCCACCTCCGCGACTCCGGCGTCGCCGCCATCCTCGACGGCACCAAGACGGCGATGACCGGCCTGCCCGCCCTCCACGAGTCCCTGCCCGCGGCCGGCGACCGCTTCTGCGTGGTCGACTCGAACGGTGATCCCGCCGCCGTCATCGAGATGACCCGCGTCGCGACCGAGCCGATCGGCTCGGTCACCGACGCCTACGCCCACGCCGAGGGCCGCGGCTACTCCGGCACCACTGCCTGGCGAGCCGCCCACGAGGAGTTCTTCCGCAGCGACATCGTCACCGGTTTCCTCGGCCACACCCCCGACCTCACCGGCGACACCTTGGTCCTCACCCAGCGTTTCATCCTGGTCGGACGCGCCTGAGCTCACGAAGTCGCTTCTGCCGGCGCCGGCGACGGTCAGAACGCCCCGAAGGCCGCCGCTCAGGGGGTCAAACAGGTTCCGTCCGGGAGCAGGCCCGCGTACCACTCGTGCCAGCGTTCGGCCGGTGGGGGAGTCACGTCGCCGAGGACGCAGACGTCGCCGATCCGGACCGCGTAGATCAGGGCGCCCGGTGCCGTCGGGTCGCTGTCGCGGGCGAGCCGGACGGTGGCGCCGGAGTATCCGCCCGCGGTCAGGGAGCGGCGCACCTTCGTGACGTACGCCTCCGTGGCGGCCAGCTCGGACGTTCCGGCGCAGTGGCCGTCGCTGCCGAGTTCGGGCTCCAGGCAGCCGGCGTCCCTGGCGAAGCGGTGCATGGCGACGGCGGCCTCGTCCAGCGTCTCGTCCTGGCCGATGGCGGGTGCGCCCGTACGCTGAAGGCTGTCTTTTAATTGCAGTGCACAGTGGCCGTCGTCGTCGTTGAGCGGGTCGGCGCAGACCGCCTGGGCAGGTGCGCCCGGTTGTTCCGGCTCGGAGGCGACACCGCAGGAGGCGGCCATCGACAGGAACAGGGCGGCCGGTGCCGTTCGCAGCAGGGGTGATCGCACGCTGCGTAACGTACAAGATCATTTAACGGGGTGGCGTCGGCGATGGCGTCGGTGACCCACGACGAACGGACAGGGGCTCCGGGCTGATACGGTCTCGGCCATCCGGGACGCATCGAGGGGTGTGCGTGCCGGCGGGGGAGCGTAATGATCGCCGAGTATGTGCGGGACGCGGCCATGACCGCGGCCATCTTCGGGTTCTTCACCACTGTCTGGTTCGGCTGGGCGCAGGAGGCACCACCGCCCGCCTGGCGTAAGTATCTGATCGGCGGCGTGATCGCCGGCGGTCTCACGCTTGTCGGCGGCGTCCTGGTGGCCGTGCCCAACTGGACGGCCGGGACGGTTTTCGACGAGGACACCGGCCGGGCGTTCGGCATCATCGTCGGCATCGAGTTCGGCGCGGCGGCGCTCGGTGCGGTGGTGCTCGCCGTGCTCAAGCGGGCCGAGTGGACCCCGATCTGGATCGCGTTCGTGGTCGGTGTGCACCTGTTCCCGGTCGCCGCGGTGCTGCACTACCCGATGATCCACGTCGTCGGTGCGCTGATCACGCTCGCGTCGGTGGTGGCGATGCCGATCGCCCGGGCCCGATCGGTGACGCCGAGTGCTGTGGTCGGTGTGGGTGCCGGCGTGCCGCTTCTCGCCGGTGGGCTGTATTCGCTGGCTGTCGCCCTGCTGGCGTACTGACGAAGAGTCACCGTTGCAGGGCCGCCACGGGCTGGATGCGCAGTGCCCGGAAGGCGGGGAAGAACCCGGCGAACAGCCCGGCCGCCGCGCAGACGGCTGAGGCCACCAGCGCCGTACGGATGTCGATGATCGGCACCCACCGGTTGAGCAGGGAGATCACCAGCGTCAGGCAGATGCCGAGGAAGGCACCGAGCATCCCGCCGAGCGTGCCCAGCGTCGTGGTCTCGCCGAGCAGCTGGAGGAAGACGTGCCGCCGCCGCGCGCCGATGGCCCGGCGCAGGCCGATCTCCTGGGTCCGGGCGGCGATGCCCGCCGTCGCCGCGTTGGCGATCGACACGGCGCCGATGACCAGCGCGATGACGCTGATCATCAGGCTGGATTGCGCCACGTTCCCCTCGATCTCCTGCCGCAGCTGGCGCGGGTCCGGTGGTGCGATCACCCGCAGGCCCTGCGGTTCCTCGGGGTGCAGTGCGAGGGCGGCCTGACCGCCGACGACCTGCGCCGCGCCGGGCGCGGTTTCGATCACCACGTCACGTTCGTTGTCGGTACCCGGCTTGACCAGTTGTTCCGCCGTGGCGAGGGGCATCACGACCGATTGCAGGACCTCCGGGCGGCGGGCCACATCGCGATAGATGCCGATCACGGTGTACGGCTCGTCCTCGATGAAGACCGCGACTTGCGTACGCGTGATCCCCAACTGCCGTGCCAGCCCTTCCGGAAGCATCACCACCCGCTGCGCCGCGCTCTCGACGAAGTCGTCGTAGTAGCGGCCGACGGTCAGCGCCGGAGCCATCACCCGGATCGCGCCGCTGTCGGCACCGACGATCGACGTGCGGATGTCGGCGTCGTCGCCGCGTGTCGACCGGTGCACCTCCCGCTCGCCGTCCAGGGAGATCCGGCGGCCGGCCGAGACGACCCCGCGGACCCGGTTCAGCCGGTCCAGCGAGTCCTTGTCCTGCCACCCGGGATCCATCGTCACGTGCTCGGGCCGGACCACGACCTCGGTCGCCCGGCGCACGTCGAACGAGTTCGTGACCTGGTGGTTGAGAGTCGAGCTCAGGCCCAGCGTGCAGACGAACGCGGCGGCGCTGAGCACCGTGCCGACGGCGGTCAGCAGCGACCGGCCCGGATGCCGGATCACCGCCACCAGCGACTCACGGCAGAAGTCGCCGAGCCGGAACCGGGGCCGGGACACGCCGAGGCCGGCCGGTACAGGCGTGCGGCGCGGCACTCTAGGCAACCTGATCACGTTCGACCACCGTCCCGTCGGCGACCTCGATGCGGCGCCGGCCCTCGGCCGCGACGACCGGGTCGTGGGTCACCACCACCACGGTGAGCCCGTCGGTGTTGAGCTGCCGGAGGGCCTCCAGCACGTTGGCGGTGTTCGCCGAGTCGAGGTTGCCGGTCGGCTCGTCGCAGAACAGCACGCGGGGGCGGCCGGCGACGGCGCGGGCCACGGCGACGCGCTGCCGTTCACCGCCGGACATCATGCGCGGGTCGGCGTGCGCCCGGTGCGCCAGGCCGAGGCGTTCCACAGTCGACCACGCCATCCGGCGGCGGTCGCGGCGGCCGTACGGGCCGTAGAGCATGCCCATCTCGACGTTCTCCAGGGCGCTGCGGCCGGCCAGGAGGTGGAAGTTCTGGAAGATGAAACCGAACACCTGCCCGCGTACGGCACCCCGGTAGACCTCGCCGAGTTCGTTCACCGGGGTGCCCAGCACGTGGTACGCCCCGGTGGTGGGCACGTCGAGCAGCCCGAGCAGGTTGAGCAGTGTCGACTTGCCCGAGCCGGAGGCGCCGGTGACGGTGATGTAGTCGCCCTCGTTGATGACCAGGTCGGTTTCGCGCAGCGCGTGCACCGGGAGCCCGTCGTGGTAGGTCTTGGTCGCGGCGTGCAGCGCGAGCATCGGCTCAGTCATGCGCCGCGGATTCGACTTCGAGCGCGGCGAGGCCGTCGCTGCCGACCACGACCGGTGTGCCCTCGGACAGGTCTCCCTCGGTGTCGGGGCGGACCTCCACCCAGCCGCCGGCGGTCTTGCCGGTCCGGACGGTGACCTCGCCGGTGGTGCCGTCCGGCCGGGCGATCGCGGCGAACGTACTGCCGTCCGGGCGGGAGTAGATGGCGGTCACCGGCACGGCGAGCACCTCGGCGTCGGAGTCGGTCACCGCCACGTCGATGCGCAACGACCGGCCGACCGCCTTGTCGAGGGAGCCGCCGGCGGCTTTGACGCGTACCTCGTACCCCGGCTGTTTGTCCTCGTTCTCGGTGGCGTCGGTGTCGACGGCGTCCGCGACGGAGAGCACGGTGCCGGCGATCTCCTTCTCGCTGCCCTCGTCGGTGATCGTCACCGCCTGCCCGGCCGTGACGAGCTTCGCCTGCCGCGCGGTGGCGGAGGCGCTGATGAAGCCGGTCTGGCCGTCGAGCTCGAGGATCGGCTTGGTGACGTCGGTCAGCACCGTGCCGACCTTGGCGTTCACCTTGGTCACCTTGCGACCGGCCCGGTCGAGCCGCAGCACGCCGGAGCGGGGGAGTCCGGCGCCGGCGGCGAGGCGCAGGGCCGCGAGTGCCCGGCGCGCGGCCGTCACCCTCGCCTGGGCCGCGGTTCTGGCCGCGGCGTCCGGTGCGGCGGCCAGCGCGGTCTCGGCCTCGCCGAGTTCCCGGGTGGCCGCCGGCAGCTGCTTGGCCGCGGTGCGGTCACCGCCGACGGGGTCGTAGCCGAGCCGCCGGTAGAACCGGGCCAGTGCCCGCTGGGTGGGGTCGTCCACCGTGGAGGATCGCGGCACATAGTAGCCGAGCCTGCGCAGCGCGCGCTGGATCTCGGCGACGTCCGGTCCCTTCATGCCGCCGGCGATGTCGCGGTAGAGCGGGAAGCGCAGGTCCAGGGTGAACATCGGCTCGCCGGAGACGTCCAGGACCAGCATGCCCTCGTGCAGCCGGTCGCCGGCGCGCACGGCGACGCTGGTGACGACGCTCTCCGGGCCCGCGGCCGCCGCCGGTACGGCGAGCGTGACCTTCGGGCCCGGCTTGACCTGGCCGCGCAGCACGACGGGTTCCGACAGCACGCGCTGCTCGGCCGCCACGGTGATCAGCGACGGCGGCGGGGGCTCGGCGTCGGCGGCGGCCTGCTGGGGTGACCGGAACTGCCGGCCGGCGACCACGCCGCCGCTCACCAGCAGCATCGCGAGGGCGGCACCGGACAGGCCGATGATCCAGCGGCGACGGGTGCCGGCCATCAGTTGGCCGCCAGGGCCGCGGCCTTGCGGGACAGCTCCTCCACCTTCGCGTTCAGCTCGGTGATCTGCGATTCGTATCGGTCGACGTAGGCCTGTTGCACGGGCCGGGCGGCCGACAGGTACGCGTTCAGCATGTCGGTCTTCTGCCGGCAGCGGTACCACGCCACGGCGAGTTCGGACTCCTCCGGTGTCGGCAGGTAGCGCCGGGCGGGCACGGCCGGCCCGACGTCGACGGTGCCGGATCTCCGTTTCGGTTCCCAGTCGCGGGCGGTGGCCGGTTCCAGCTCACCGAAGGCGACGCCGAGCTGGTCGGGGTTCGGGGTCTTGAGGAACTCGTTGCGGTCCTTGGCCCGGTAGCCCTCGCCGGTGATGCAGTCGAGCAGCTTCGCGGGGAGGTCCTTGGGCAGCTTGCGGTCCAGCTCCTTGCGGTACGGCCCGAGCTGGTTGGTCAGCTCGTAGTACGCCCAGACGGTCTCCCTGGCACCGGCGCCCAGGGTGTCCCAGGCCTTCTCGTCGCAGCGCTCGGCGGCCTTGTCGTAGTTGGAGTCGCTGCTGACGAGCGCGGGCCGCTCGGCCACCGCGTCGATGCCGAAGCCGGTGCGGCGAGCCTCCGCCTCGGTCATCGGCCCGAGAGATCCGGCGCCGATGGTGAGCCCTTCGAACGGGTTGATCGGTGGCGGCACACCGATCTCCTGGTTCTGCGGGTAGCCGCTGTCGGCCATGCATTTGAACTGGATCTTGGCCTGGGCGTGTTCGACGAGCCCGACCTTCTCGCCCTGGAGGATGTCGAAGGGCTGGGACGGCTTGGCCCGCGCCGCGGCCGATGCCTGGGCCGCAGCCCTGGGCGTGCTCGGCTCCTCGTCCCCGGTGAACGAGCACCCGGTCAGGGGCAGTGCGAGTAGGACGGTGCCGGCGACCAGCCCGAGTCTCCAGTTCATCTTCGCTCCCGTGGTGGGGCCGGGTGGGTCAGGAACCCACCCGGCCGGATCACTGTGTCGTTTACAGGTTGGCCGGGCTGTTCGCGTTGCACCGGGAGTGGCCGTTGTTGCGGTCACCACCGGTGTTCAGGAAGCTGCCGTAGTTCTTCGGCTGGCTGTGGTACGTGTACCAGTTGCCGGAGCCGTCGACGTCCCAGAGCCAGGCGGTGCAGGCGCTGTCGCGGTTGCGGAAGCCCTGCGCCTCGTCCATCACGTTGATGCCGAGCCGGACGTCGTTGACCGAGTCCCACCAGCGGTAGGCGCCGTGCGCCCCGTTCGCGTAGTGGTTGGCGCCGTTGTAGAACTGCTTGCCGTACTGGTTGTTCCCGAAGATGTACTGGAAGCAGATCTCGGTGTAGTTGCAGGGCTCGTTGCCGTCGCCGTTGTCGTCGGCGAGCGCCGCACTGGGCACGGCGAGCGCGCCCGCGGCGAAGCCGGCCGCAATCGCGCTCTTGAGGATGGTGCGCATCCGCATGTGTAAGCTCCCTGGCGTGACGGGCGTCGGCTCGCGGGTCCCACCACTACCGACGCCACACGGAGATGCGGTGGCCTGACGGTCGCCGCATCGCCACTCTCGGTGGCGGGTCCACTCTGGCAGAACCACAGCACACGGAACGCATATCGACGTGCGTCCATGAAGGTGTGCGGAGATCGCTGTCAATTCATCGACAAAGGATGATCGGCCAACTGCGCGGCATCCAGGATCGTATATGATTCCCGCGCCACGATGAGTGACAACATGATCACGGGGGTGAGATGTTTCGCTTGCATGTTCTGGGCGAGGTGCTCGTCGACGGCGGGCAGGTTCACATCCACAGGAGAATGGTCCGCGGCCTGCTGGTCGCGCTCGCGTTCCACCTGGACGTGGCGGTCAGTGGAGACCGGCTCACGCAGATGCTCTGGGACCAACCGCCCAAATCAGCCATGGCGAACCTGCGCTCGCACACCGCCGAACTGCGCAAGCAACTCGGCGGAAGTTCGCTCTGCCAATCACTGCGGCACTCGACCGGCGGTTACCGCCTGGAGGTGGGCGCCGGCGAGTGCGACGCCCACGTCTTCGGCGCACTGTCCCGCAGCGGTCACCAGCACCTCAGGAACGGTCACCTCACTGACGCGGTGAACAGACTTCGTGAGGCCCTGCGGATCTGGCGGGAGCCCTCCTACGACACGCTGCCGAACAGCAGCTGGATGATCTCGGAACTCGAACAGCTGACCGACGTGATGATCCAGGCCCGCGACGACCTGCACGTGGCGCGGCTCCTGCTCAACGACACCGACGGGCTGCTGCCCGAGCTGCGCCGCCACGCCGCTCTCTTCTCACACCACGAACGCGCGTGGGGCCGTCTCATGCAGGTCTCGTACCTGAGCGGCGACCAGGTCAGCGCCCTCGCCGCGTTCCAGCGGGCCACCACCACGCTGTCCGAGTCCTTCGGCGTGGACACGTCGCCGGAACTGCGCCGGCTCCATCTGGCGATCCTCAACCACGACGAGGCGGCGATCACCCGCTACGGCGTACCGGACCGCGGCTCGGTGGCAGCACGCGGGTGAACGATTCTCGTACGGTGCGGGTCCTCCGGTGACAGCCAGGCGTTCGGGTCGTCGAGGCACATCCGGTCCACCGACCGGGTCAGCGCCTCGGCGACCGCACGCACCACCGGCCGCGGCTCGCCGCGACGGGAGACCAGCGACCACGTCCAATAGGGTGCCGGCCGGTGGATCTGCCGGGCGACCAGGTCCGGCGGCACCGGTGCGGTCTGGCTCTTCGGGTTGTTGACCACCGGCCGGCGCAGGCGCCGCACGTGATGGAAGAACGCCTCGCCGGTGGACCCGCCCTCGGCGACCGGCACCACGGCGGCGCCCGTCTCCCGGGCCATCGCCGCCGCCCAGCGGTTCCACGACGACCAGCTGGTCTCGTCCGCGTCGATCAGGACCGTCGTGTCCCGGGCCGCGACCGGCCCCGGATCGGTGCCGGTGCTGATCGCGAACAGCCGGTCCGCGGCGAGCAGCCGCGCCTCGAGCTGGTCGTCGCCGAGGGTGGTCGCGGGCACCCAGCAGATCGCGAGGTCGAGGCCGCCGTCGGCGACCCGGGCGGCCTGCGCGTGCGACGGGAGCACCCAGGCGTCCACCAGCAGCCGGGCGACGCCCGCGGCCCGCTGTTCGAGATCGGGTGGCCGCCAGTTGACGTATCCCAGGCGTACCGGCTCGGAGCCGGACAGCCCGAGAGCTGTCCGCCGCAGGTCGTCGGCCTGGTCGAGCAGTTCCTTCGTACGGGGGAGAAGGAGCGTGCCGGCCGGTGTCAGCGTGACCGTACGCCGATCCCGGTCGAAGAGCCGCGTACCGAGATCCCGCTCCAGCGCCTTGATCTGCTGCGACAGCGACGGCCCGGCGATCCGCAGCCGCTCGGCGGCCCGCGCGTAGCTCAGCTCCTCGGCAACCGCGACGAAGTAGCGCAGCTGGCGTAGCTCCATCCGACGAGCATAGGTGCCTGATAGGCGCAGTCTCCCAGCCGGGAGGAAGTCGGTCGTGCCGGTGGGCGGCCCCGCGGCGCACGCTCTTGTCAGACCGGTCGTCCGGCCGGTCCCACCAGCTCGAACCGCAGGAGCCGTCATGTCAAAGGTCGCAGTCGTCACCGGAGCCTCGCAGGGCATCGGCGCCGCCACCGTCGCCGCCTACCGCAAGCTGGGCTGGACGGTCGTCGCCAACTCGCGGCAGATCAACCCGTCCGGCGATCCGGGCGTCCTCGCGGTGCAGGGCGACATCGCCGATCCGGCGGTCGGTGCCCGGCTGATCGAAGCCGGTCTGGCCGAGTTCGGCCGCATCGACACGCTCGTCAACAACGCCGGCATCTTCATCGCCAAGCCGTTCACCGACTACACCGCCGAGGACTTCGACGCCGCCACCGGCATCAACCTGCGGGGCTTCGTCACGGTCACCCAGCACGCGGTCGCGGCGATGCTGAAGGGTGGCGGCGGGCACGTCGTCACCATCACCACGAGCCTCACCGACCACGCCAACAGCACGCTGCCGTCCGCGTTCGCCTCCCTCACCAAGGGTGGCCTCAACGCGGCGACAAAGGCCCTGGCCATCGAGTACGCGACACGCGGCATCCGCTTCAACGCCGTGTCGCCGGGCGTCATCCGCACACCCATGCACCCGGCCGAGACCCACGACTTCCTCGCGGCGCTGCACCCGGTCGGCCGCCTCGGCGAGATGGACGAGGTCACCGACGCGATCGTCTACCTGGAGAACGCCGCGTTCGTCACCGGTGAGATCCTGCACGTCGACGGAGGTCAGAGTGCCGGCCACTGAGCTTTCCCCGCTGGGCGACGTGCTTGACGCCTGGCAGCTGGCGATCGACGCACACCAGCCCGAACGGGTGGCCGCCCTCTTCACCGAGGATGCCGTCTTCCAGGGCTTGCGGCCGTTCAGCGTCGGCCGGCCCGGGGTGGCCACCTACTACGCGGGCCAGCCGGCCGGCATGACAGTCACCTACCGCCTCCTGGAGACCCGCCGCCTCGCCGGCGACGTCCTGCTCGGCTGGGCGACAGCCGACTTCACCTTCGCCGGCCCGGAACGCGCACCCGTACCGGTCAACCTCACTGTGGTGCTGCGCCGGACCGCTGACGGCTGGCGCATCGCCCACTACCACGCCTCACCCCGCATCGAGTGAAGGGCTCTCACGTGCGATAGGCCGCCACCGTGGCCTGCAGATCCGCCGCCGTCCTGGCCAGCTCGGCGGCGGTCTTCTGCGTCTCCGTCGCCCCGTCCGTGACCTGTTGCGCCGCGTCCGCCACCCCGGCGATCGTGCCCGCGATAGCGCTCGACCCCTCCGCTGCCTGCCCCACGCTGCGCGCGATCTCCGCCGTGGTCGCCGTCTGTTCCTCCACCGCCGCCGCGATCGTCGTCGTGTAGTCGTTGATGGTGGCGATCACGCCGGCGATCTGCCCGATGGCGTGCACCGCCCCGGCCGTCTCCGTCTGGATCGAGCTGACCTGAGCGGTGATCTCGCTGGTGGCCCGGGCGGTCTCCTGGGCCAGGTCCTTGACCTCCGCCGCCACCACCGCGAAGCCCTTGCCCATCTCGCCGGCCCGGGCCGCCTCGATCGTCGCGTTGAGCGCGAGCAGGTTGGTCTGCTCGGCGATCGAGGTGATCAGAGCGACCACCGTACTGATCTGGCTGGACGCCTCGCCGAGCCGGCCCACGCTGGTGTTCGTCGTCTCCGCGGTCCGGGCGGCCTCGGCCGCCACCCCGGCCGCCTCGTTGGCGCTGTTCGCGATCTCCCGGATCGACACGCCCATCTGCTCGGCGCCGGCGGAGACCGCCTGCACACCGTCGGAGACCCGGCCCGCCGAGGCGGAGACCGTACTGACCTGGGCGGAGGTCTCCTCGGCGGAGATCGACAGCTCCGCCGACACCGCGGACAGCTCCTCGGAAGCCGACGCGAGCACGTCGGCGCTGGTGTGCACCCGGCCGACCATGCCGGCCATCGCCTCGGCGGTGTCGTTGAGGGCGCCGGCCATCTGGCCGACCTCGTCGCGGCTGCCGACCGTCGCGCGGGCGGTCAGGTCACCGTCGCGGATCCGGCCGAGCACCGCCACGCAGCGCGACAGCGGGCCCACGATCATCCGGCTGGTCACCACGGCGAGCGTCACCCCGAGGATCGCGCTGAGGAAGAGCAGCGTCAGCACCCACAACTTGGTCGACTGATACCGGTCCTCCGAGACCGCCTCCTGATCGGCGGTGGCCCGCACGGTCAGGTCGGCGAGCTGGGTCAGCTCGGTGCGGACGTCGGTCATCAGCGGGGCCACCTGCTCGGTGCGGATGGTGGTGACCTGGGCGCGGGTGCCGTTCTCGGCCGCCGGGAGCAGGGTGTCGTCGAGCGCCTCGACATACCGGGTCCACGCTGTGCGGAAGGCCGTCAGGGAGGCGGCGGTGCCGGCGCCGAGCGGAAAAGCCTGGAAGTCGTCGGCGTACTCCTCGACCTGCCCGCGCGCGGTGGTGAGGGCCTCCTTCGAGGGCTCCCGGGCGTCGCTGTCCGGTGCGAGGAGGTCGTCGCCGACCGCCAGCCAGGTCCGGTTCACCGCGCTGCGCAGGTTGCCGATCGTCTCCAGCTCCAGGCTGTGCTGATAGCCGGCCTTGACCTGGTTGTTGATCACGCCGAGGCGGTTGGTCGCGAACAGGCCGTCCGCCACGCTCACCACGGCGACGACGAGCACCGCGAACATGATCTTCGTGCCGACGCGCCGGTCCGTCAGCCATCGAAAAGTCTGTCCGGTCACCCTCCCACGGTCGCATCACGGCCGCCCCGGTGTGACTCACTCACCCGAACTACTGCGGAACGCGGCCCTCTCATTTCTCCGAACTGCTGCGGAACGCCGCCCGGTAGGCCCGCGGGCTAGTGCCGACGACCTGTCTGAATCGGTCACGGAAAGCGGTCGGCGATCCGAACCCGACCTGCCCGGCGATCAGCTCCACCGGCTGGTCGCCGGCCTCCAGCAGGTGCTGTGCCCGCCGGATGCGAGCGCGCAACAGCCACTGGAGCGGGGTCGTGCCGGTCTGCTCGCGGAAGCGCCGGTTCAGCGTACGGATGCTCATCCCGCCCTCCGCGGCCAAGTCACTCAGGGTGAGATCCACTGCGGTGTTCTCCTGCATCCAGCGCAGCAGCGGCTCCAGGGTGGCGCCGCGCGGAGCCGGCGGCTGCTCCGGCACGATGAACTGCGCCTGCCCTCCCTCGCGCTCCAGCGGCATCACCGACAGCCGCGCCGCGTCGGCGGCCACCGCCGAGCCATGGTCACGCCTGATCAGATGCAGACAGAGGTCAAGGCCCGCAGCCGCACCCGCCGACGTCAGGAACTGCCCGTTGTCCACGTAGAGCACCTGCGGGTCCACCTCCACCGCCGGCCACCGCTCGGCCAGCGCCGGCGCCGCGACCCAGTGCGTCGTCGCACGCAGACCATCCAGCAACCCGGTCGCGGCCAGGACGAACGCGCCGGCACAGAGGGACGCCAGCCGAGTGCCGCCGGCGGCGGCTTTGCGCAGATGATCCGAAACCTCTTCGGGTACGGCGGACGCGGGCTCAGCACACCCCGGCAGGATGATCGTGTCGGCGCCGAGCAGAGCCTCCAGCCCCCACGGCGCTCGCAGTTCGAACGCGCCAGCATCGACGGTTTCGGTCATCGCGCAGACCCGCACCTCGTAGGGCACACTCCCGTCGGCCAGCCGCACCCGGCTGAACACCTCGATCGGGGTGGCCAGGTCGAACGGGATCACCTGATCGAGAGCCAGGACGGCAACGACATGCACCCCGGCACCCTACCGCCGCCGGTGGCCAGAATCCGTTGATGGTGGGCAATCCAGCCAGTTCCCGCACCCACCGAGCCTCACTAGCGTTCCTGGCGTGACAAAGCTCCTCCTCAGCCTGCACGTCCTGGCCGCCATCATCGCGATCGGCCCGGTGACCGTCGCCGCCAGCATGTTCCCCGCCCTGACCCGCCGCGCCCTGGCACCGGCCGCCACCGAGCGTGACCACGCCGGCCTGCGCCTGCTGCACCGGATCTGCCGCGTGTACGCCCTCCTCGGCATCACCGTGCCGGTCTTCGGCCTCGCCACCGCCATCAGCCTCGGCGTCCTCGGCGACGCGTGGCTGCTCACCTCGATCGCCCTCACCGCGATCGCCGCTGCGATGCTCGGCCTACTGATCCTTCCCGGCCAGCAGCGGGTGCTGGCCGGGGCCGCAGTGGCGCCGCGCAGGCTCGGCATGCTCACCGGCGTCTTCAACCTGCTGTGGGCCACCGTCGTCGTGCTGATGATCGTCCGCCCCGGCTCCACGACGGGAGCCTGACCGTGCGCCGCCCCCTGGACATCGCCGCCGCTGCCGAACTGCTCTCCCTGCTCGTCCTGCTGATCAACCTGGTAACCGTGCACCTGCCCCCGATCACCTCCCTCGGCGGCCCGGTACACGGCTGCGCCTACCTCTTCGTCGTGATCCTGACCCTGTCCGACGCGGCGGCCGACCGCACAGCGCGGCTGCTCTCGCTCATCCCCGGCATCGGCGGCGTCCTGGCCACCCGCCGGCTTCGCTCCCGGGTCAGTCCCGGCCCCGGTCCCGGCTGAACAGCGCCGCGTAACGGGCCAGGTAGAGAGGCCATCCCTCGTCGTGGGCGACACCCACCGCGCCGTCTCACGCTCAGCCGAGCGGCCCGGCTGGCTCTCAGCGGTGCTCCGGGGTGTTGCGGGCACCGCTCACGTCCAACCCGAGCCGTTGCCGAGCCCGGGCGCACGAGTTGCCTCAGCCGGTGGGGGTCAGGCCGGTGGAGGCGCGCATCGAGCCGTCCATCTCGAACGGCACCGACTCGTGCTCGTGGGTCACCAGCCAGCGCCCGTCGATGCGGCGTAGCCCCAGCGTCACCCGGAACCACAGGCTGAAGCCCTCGGTCGAGCCGCGCGGCACAGCGCTCAGGCAGTCGATGCTTGTCGCGAACGCCACGTCGCCGTCCGTGGTGATCTCCAACTGGGTGACCTGCCGGCGCGGCGGCGCCTCGAAGGTGGCCATCCAAGCCTCCAGCGCCGCTGGGTTCTGGGCGTCGCCGGGCTGGCGCAGGGGCGGGGCGAGCGTGTACTCGACGAAGCTGGGGGCGTAGTACGACAGGATGGCCTTGGCGTCACCCGTCTGCAGCAGTGCGGCCTTGCCCTCGATGGCTTCCCGGATCTCGTCCATGACAGGACCTACCTTTCTCTCTTGCCCGGGATGTCGAAACCGGACCGCCCGGTTTCGACGTTCCAGCGAGAGAAGCCGAGAGAAGGCAAGAAGGCCGAGAGAAGCAAGAAACTTGGCCGGGGAAGAGAGAGTCATGAAATACCTGATCCTGATCCAGTCCAACCCGCAGTCGCTCGCCGTCTGGGAGACGCTGACCGATGAGCAGCGGACCGACTTCGGCCTCGGTCACCTGCGCCTGACCGAGGAGATGCGGGGAGCCGGCGTGCTGGTGGCCAGTGAAGGGCTCGGCGATCCGGCCCTGGCCACCCAGGTCTCGGTGCGCGACGGCAGGACGATCACCTCCGACGGCCCGTACGCCGAGGTCAAGGAGCACCTGGCCGGCTTCTACCTGATCGACGTCGCGGATCTCGACGAGGCGGTCGCCTGGGCCGCGAAGGCGCCGGACGCCGCGTACACCCGGGTCGAAGTCCGCCCGATCCTCGACATGAGCACATGGGAGATCTGAGCGCGCGGGAGATCTGAGCGCATGGGAGACATGAGCGCATGGGAGCGGTGACCGGCCTGCCGGACCTGCTGCGTGAATGCGCGCCGCAGGTCCTGGCCGCCGTCGTGCGCCGCTACGGCGACTTCGAGGCCTGCGAGGACGCGGTGCAGGAGGCTCTGATCGCGGCCGCCGGACAGTGGCCGGAGACCGGTGTCCCCGAGCAGCCGCGGAACTGGCTGATCACCGTGGCGAGCCGCCGGCGGGTGGAGCTGCTGCGCAACGAGACGGCGCGCCGGCGCCGCGAGGAGGCGGTCCAGCACGAGCCCGCGCCGCAGGTCCGCGGCGACGACGAGCTGGCGCTGCTGCTGCTCTGCTGCCATCCCGCGCTGAGCGTGCCGGCTCAGGTCACGCTCACCCTGCGGGCGGTCGGCGGGCTCACCACCGCCGAGATCGCCCGGGCGCTGCTGCTGCCGGAGGCCACCGTCGGCCAGCGGATCAGCCGGGCCAAGCAGCGGATCCGCGACACCGGCACCCGGTTCGAGATGCCCGCGCCCGGCGAGCTCGGCGAGCGCCTCACCGCGGTCCGCCACGTGCTCTATCTGATCTTCAACGAGGGCTACACGGCAAGTTCCGGCGACGCCCTGAACCGGGTGGAGCTGACCCGGGAGGCGATCCGGCTGACCCGGCAGCTGCACCGGCGCCTGCCGGACGACGGCGAGGTGGCCGGCCTGCTCGCGTTGATGCTGCTCACCGACGCGCGCCGGCCCGCGCGTACCGGCCCGGACGGCACTCTGGTCCCGCTGGCCGAGCAGGACCGGCGCCGCTGGGACGTGGCCGCGATCGCGGAGGGCGTCGCGATCATCACCCACACGCTGACGCGGGCACCGATCGGACCGCTCCAGCTACAGGCCGCGATCGCGGCGGTGCACGACGAGGCGGCGCGCGCCGAGGACACCGATTGGCCACAGATCCTTGCCCTGTACGGGATGCTGCACGCCCTCGCCCCGAACCCGATGGTCACGCTGAACCGGATCGTGGCACGCGCCATGGTCGACGGCCCGCAAGCCGGCCTCGCCGCCCTGGAACAGGTCGCCGACGATCCGGTCCTGGCCCGGCACCACCGAACCGCGGCGGTGCGGGCCCATCTCCTGGAGCTGACCGGCGACCGGGCCGCGGCGCGCGAGCAATACCGGCGCGCGGCGCGGCTCACGCTCAGCCGGCCCGAACAGCGCTACCTCGAATCGCGCGCCGCACAACTACCGGGTCAGTAGCGGCGCCGGCTCTGCATCCTGCTGAACAGGCCGCGCAGGCGGCGCTGGTTCTCCGGCTTGGCCAGCTGCCGGCGGCCCTGGTCCACCAGCCGCCGGCCCTGCGGGCCCTGCAGGAAGGTGCGGACACGTTGGGCGAGTGTTGCCATGGTGGTTCCTCCTCGAATCACGTATCCCACAGTTACCCGATCAAGGCGCGCCGGAATCCGGATAGGGGAGGCCAAGTCACGAAGGTGTGAAGGCCCACTCCACGGTGACGCTCACCGTCAACGCCTGCCTACCAGGCTCGATCGGAACGGACGAGTCCGCCATGGGCATCGCCGCGACCATCTTGTCCCGGTCACCCGGCCCGCCGTAGGTGGGGTTTCCCTCGCTCACCTTGACCACCCGGCCAAGCGTCCGGCCGGCCTCACGGGCATACAGTTCGGCCTTCCCGCGGGCATCGGCGAACGCCTTCTTGCGTGCGTCGGTGAGCAGCGCGGCGTCGTCTTCGATCGCGTACGACACCCCGTTCAGCCGTGCCGCATCACCGCCCGCCGCGGTGGCCGCGGAGATCACTTCCCCGGCCCGGGGCAGCTCTCGAATCTTCGCGGTGAGCCCCTGAACAACGGTGTACCCGGTGACCTTCTGATCGTCGTCCTGCTTCGTGTTGATGCTCACGTTCGACGTCTGGAGGTCGGCCTTGGTGATCCCGGCGCGAACCAGCGCGTCCCGCATCCGGGTGGCCGCCGTATTGGCGCCTTTCAGGGCTTCCCCGACCGTGGAAGCCGTCGTCTCCACCCCGAACTCAGCGGCCAGAGTGTCCGGTTCCCCGAACACCCGGCCCGTCCCGGTCACCAGGACACTTTCCCGCGAAGAATCCACGACGGCGCTGGTCGAGGCCAGCGCCGGACGGGCGCCGAGCAGCGAGGACGAGGGCGTGATAAGAGCGGCGAGCGTGAGTGCCGCGAAACGTGAGCTGTTCATATTCCACTATTAAAGGCCACTGAACGACCAATATGGTGCATATCCGACCGGCCGCGCCGATTCAGTAGCCGCTTCCGTGGTGAGCACGGATGTGGACCCGTGGTCCCGAACGAGACGCTGAGCTCCTCAGCCACTCGAACGGGAGACAAGCCATGAACTCGCAAACCAGCCTGGACCAGCTCGCCGTCACCAATCAACGGCGCGAACTGAGGGTGACCCTCAACGGCGTACTGTGGGCGCTTCAGATCCTGTGGGGTTTCTTCTTCGCCGGCAACGGTTTCGGCAAGGTGCTGCTGGCCGACGCGGATCTCTATGCGCAAGCGCCCCAGTCGGTGGCCTGGTTCGCCGCGGTGCCGCAACCGCTCATCTTCTTCATCGGTGTGTGCGAGCTGCTCGGCGGCCTGGGCCTGATCCTGCCGGCCATCACCCGGGTCAGGCCGAGACTGACCCCGCTCGCCGCCGCCGGCCTGACCGTCACAATGGTCCTGGCCACCTGCTTCCACCTCCTGCGCGGCGAATACGCCCTGGTCCCGGTGAACCTCGTCCTGGGCGGAGTCGCCGCGTTCATCGCCGTGGGCCGTTCCCGCCGGCGCCCCATCACGGCGGCGCCGCTCACCCGCCGCCGGGCCCTCACGGCGCTTGCGGTGCTCCTGGTAGTGGTACTTACCATGATCGTTCCGACCTGGTACTCGATGACGAATGCCCAGCTCTGACCCACCGTTGCGCGCCGGCCGGCACTGGTCTCCACTGCCGCCCGGCGTCAGGTGGTGCTCAGGCCCAGGTCACCGGCAGGGAGTGCACGCCGAAGATGAGCATCTCGTCGCGCAGCGGCACCCGCTCGGCCGGGACGGCCAGCCGCAGCCCGGGCAGCCGGGAGAACAGCTCCCCGAGGCCGACCTTCATCTCCACCCGGGCCAGCTGCTGGCCGAGGCACTGGTGAACACCGTGTCCGAAGGCCAGGTGCGACGTACGGTCGCGGCGCACGTCGAGCTGGTCGGGGTCGTCCCACAGGCGCGGGTCGCGGTTCACCTCGGGCGTACCGATGATGACCGTGGAGCCGGCGGGGATCTCCGTTTCCCCGACCGTGATGCTCTCGGTGGCGACCCGGCTGACGCCCATCTGAATGATCGACAGGTATCGCAGGAGTTCCTCGACCGCGTTGTCCAGCAGGCCCGGGTCGTTGCGCAGAGCGGCGAGCTGACCGGGGTTCTCCAGCAGCAGGAACGTGCTCAGGCCCAGCATGTTGGCGGTGGTCTCATGACCGGCGCCGAGCAGGACCAGGGCGATGTCGACAAGTTCCGCGTCGGTCAGCGGCGGGTCGGCGTCCCGGGCCAGCCCGGACAGCAGGTCCTCGCCCGGCGCGGTGCGTTTCGCCGCCACCAGTTCCCGGATGAAGCCGTAGAGTTCCCCGCTCGCGCGCAGGCGTTCCTCCGGCGGCGTGGTGCTGTTGAGCGCCAGCGCGGTCCGCTCCTGGAACACCGCCCGGTCGGCATAGTCGACGCCCAGCAACTCGCAGATCACGAGCGAGGGAATGGGCATCGCGTACGCGGGAACGAGATCTGCCTCGGTCCCGGCCGCCAGCATCGCGTCGATGTGCCGCCCCGCGATGTCCCGGATGTGCGATTCCAGGGCACGCATCCTCCGTACGGTGAACTGGCCTGTGAGAAGACGCCGCAGCCGGGTGTGCTCGGGCGGATCCATGAACAGGAACATGCCGTCGCTGCGGCTCTCGACCTGCGGCGGTGCCGTGTTCGCCTGGGTGACGTCGGGATGGCGCAGCCGGTCGGAGCTGAACCGGACGTCGCCGAGGACGGCGCGGGCCTCCTCCGCACCGAGGATCAGCCACGCGGTGGCCCCGTTCGCCAGCTTGAGCTGTTGCACCGCGCCCTGGGCGCGCCGCTGCCGGAGCCCGGCGGGTGGATCGAACGGGCAGCCGCCCCGCTCCACCGTGTCGGACGGCAGCAGCTGGCGCAGTGCGGTGGTGGAGGCGTTCATCCGGGCTTGGTCGGGGGTTGTCATCAGCCATCCCTCCATCGACGGACGTCACTGGAGGAAACCTACCGCCGCTTGCACGCCGTGCATACATGCACAGCGTGCAAGGAACGCGTCAGACGCCGGCGGCCGCCGGCCGGACGTGATGGCGGCCGATCGGCAGCATCAGCGGTGCGCCGGAGACCGGGTCGGTGATCACCTGGCTGTCGAGGCCGAAGACCGCGCGGACGCAGTCCTCGGTGAGCACCTCGGCGGGCTTGCCCGCCGCGTGCACGGCGCCGTCGGCCAGGGCGATGAGGTGGTCGGCGTACCGGGCGGCCATGTTCAGGTCGTGCAGGACCATGACGACCGTGGTGCCGCGGCCGGCGTTCAGATCGGTGAGCAGGTCGAGCACCTCGACCTGGTGGCTGACGTCGAGGAACGTGGTGGGCTCGTCGAGCAGCAGCAGTTCGGTCTGCTGGGCCAGGGCCATCGCGATCCACACCCGCTGGCGCTGGCCGCCGGAGAGCTCGTCGACCGAGCGGTCGGCCAGGTCGGCGGTCCGGGTGGCGTCCAGGGCGTCGGCGACAGCCTGGTCGTCGTCCCGGCTCCAGCGGGAGAGCAAGCGCTGGTGCGGGTTGCGGCCGCGGCCGACGAGGTCGGTGACGGTGATGCCGTCCGGCGCGATCGGCGACTGGGGGAGCAGGCCGAGCGTGCGGGCCAGTTCCCTGGCCGGCATCCGGTGCACCTCGCGGCCGTCCAGCAGGACGTGCCCGGCGCGCGGGGCGAGCAGCCGCGACATCGAGCGCAGCAGCGTCGACTTGCCGCAGGCGTTCGCGCCGACGATCGCGGTGATCGCGCCGGGCGGCACGAGCAGGTCGAGGGAGTCGAGAACGACCCGGTCGGCATAACCGACGGTCAGTCTCTCCACCGTCAGCGAGTGGTTGGTGGTCACAGCGAGCCTCCCGCGCGGTTCGTGCGAACGAGCAGATAGATGAGGTACGGGGCGCCGAGCACCCCGGTGATCACGCCCACCGGGAAGCGGGTGTCGAAGGCGAACTGGCCGAGGAAGTCGGCGAGCAGCACCAGCAGCGATCCGACCAGGGCGGACGGGATCAGCAGGGAGCCGCCGGGGCCGGCCAGGCGGGCCGCGATCGGGCCGGCGAGGAACGCCACGAAGGCGATCGGCCCGGTCGCCGAGGTCGCGAACGCGATCAGCCCGACGGCGGCGACGATCGCCACCAGCCGGGTGCGCTCCAGGCGGGTGCCGAGGGCGGCCGCGGTGTCGTCACCGAGCTGGAGCATGGTCAGGTTGCGGGCCTGGGTCAGCAGGACCGGCCCGAGCACCAGCACGGCGAGCAGCACCGGAACGGCCTCGTCCCAGGTGGAACCGTTGAGGCTGCCGTTGAGCCATCGGGTCGCGGCCTGCAGATCCCACAGGCCGGCCTGGTCGAGGATGTAGGAGGTGGCGCTGTTGAGCATCGCGGCGATGCCGATGCCGATCAGCACCAGCCGGGTGCCCGCCACGCCGTCCTTGAACGACAGCAGATAGATGACGAGCGCGACGCCCAGGCCGGCGGCGATCGCGAAGGCGGACACGCCGGTGTCGCCGAGCCCGAGCACGACGATGGCGAAGGCCGCCGCGGCGCTCGCGCCGGAGCTGATGCCGATGATGTCGGGGCTGGCGAGGGGGTTGCGCAGCATGGTCTGGAAGGTGACGCCGCCCATGCCGAAGCACAGCCCGGTGAGCAGCGCGAGCACCGCCCGGGGCAGCCGCAGCTCGCCGACGGTGAAGGACGCGCCGGGCACGGTCTCGCCGAGGATCACCCGCAGCACCTCGCCGGGCGGGTAGAAGGTCTGCCCGGCCATCAGCGAGACGGCGAAGATCGCGGTCACGGCCACGGCGAGCACCGACAGGACGGTCTGCCGCCGCCGGTTACGCCGTACCCGGCCGCGGGTGACGGCCGCCAGGGTCGTGGTGCTCACAGCTCGCGTACCTTCTGCCGGCGGACGATCCAGATGAAGAACGGTGCCCCGATCAGGGCGGTGATGATGCCCGCGGCGATCTCGTCGGGCCGGTTCAGGACCCGGCCGACGACGTCCGCGGCGGTCAGCAGCGCGGCGCCGACGAGCGTGGAGAACGGCAGCAGCCAGCGGTGGTCGAGCCCGACGAGCAGGCGGCACATGTGCGGGACGATCAGGCCGACGAAGTAGATCGGGCCGGCGACAGCGGTGGCCGCGCCGCACAGCACCACCGCGCCGAGGGCGGCGACGCCCCGGGCCACGGCGACCCGTTCGCCGAGTCCGGCGGCCAGGTCGTCGCCGAGCGCGAGCGAGTTCAGCGACCGCGAGCACAGCAGGCAGACGGCCAGCCCGGCGGCCAGGAAGGGCGCGACGTTGGCGATCGACGCCCAGCTCGCGCCGCCGACCCCGCCGACCTGCCAGGACTGGAAGTTCTCGGCCACGTCGCCGCGGGGGAGCACGACGGCGACAACGAGGGAGGCCAGCGCGGCGGAGGTGGCGGCACCGGCCAGCGCGATCTTGAGCGGGGTGGCGCCGCCGCGGCCGAGCGAGCCGACCGCGTAGACGAACACGGCGGAGAGCCCGGCGCCGGCGATGGCGACCCAGATGTACTCGGTGGCGGTGGACAGCCCGATGGTCGTCATGGCGACGGCGATCGCGAGCATGGCGCCCATGTTCACGCCGAGGATGCCGGGGTCGGCGAGCGGGTTGCGGGTGACGCCCTGCATGACCGTGCCGGACAGTGCGAGGGCCGCGCCGACGAGCGCCGCCAGCACGGTCCGCGGGATGCGCTTGACCACCGCCGCCTGGTCGAGCGTGTCGTCGGTGCCGCCGAGCGCGGCGGTGATGTCGGACCAGCCGACGACGCGGGAGCCGAAGGCGACCGACGCCAGCAGGATGAGTGCCAGGACCGCGAGGACGGCGAGCAACCACATCAGGCGTACCCGGCCCGGGCGCCGCACGGCGGCGACGCCCGGCCCGGACGGAATGGCGAGCTGTGTCATCAGAGCTTGTCGGCGGCCTTGCCGAGCAGGTCCACGTAATCGTTGAGCACGAACGAGATGGCCAGCGGCGTCGGGTTGGCGGCGGTGGCCACCGGCGTGCTGCCGGGCAGCGAGACGAACGAGCCGCGGGCGATCGCCGGGATCTTGGAGAGCAGCGGGTCCTTCTGGAGGGTCGCGAGGGTGGTGCCCTGCGCGTCGCCGTAGGTCACGATGATGTCGACGTCGCTGAGGTTCTGCACCTGCTCGGCGCTCTGCGTGAGGCTGAACTCGTCGGTCGAGGCCGAGGCCTTCTCGATGCTCGCCGGGTGCTTCATGCCGAGGTCGGTGAAGAACTGGGCGCGGGTGTCGTGGGTGGTGTAGAAGCTGACCTTGCTGAGGTCGGTCGGATCGATGTGGGTCAGGAACATCACCGACTTGCCGGCCAGCTTCGGGTACCGCGCGGCCGAGTCGGTCATCTGCTTCTCGATCGTCGCGATCAGCGCGTCACCCCGCGAGGCGAGGCCGAGGGCCTGGCTCTCCAGCTTGATGCTGTCGCGCCAGGAGGTGGCCCAGGGCGCCTTCGGGTACGCGACAACCGGCGCGATCTTCGTCAGGGTGTCGTAGTCCTGCTTGGTCAGCCCGGAGTAGGCGGCCAGGATGACGTCCGGCTTGGTGTTCGCCACCGCCTCGAAGTCGACACCGTCGGTCTCGTCGAAGAGCACCGGGGTGGCGGCGCCCAGCTCCTTGAGCTTCGCGGCGTCCCAGGGCAGCAGGCCGTCGCCGTCCTCGTCACCGAAGTTGGCCTTGGCGTAACCGACCGGGACGATCCCGAGCGCCAGCGGCACCTCGTGATTGGCCCAGTTGACGGTGGCGACCCGCTCGGGCTTCTTCGCGATGGTCGTGGTGCCGAACGCGTGGGTGACCGTGACCGGGAAGGCCGCCGAGGCGGCACCCGACTCCGCGGTGGCGGGCTCGCTGTCGGACGAGTCGCCGCACGCGGTCAGCGTGACGGCGGTGGCAAGGGCGACGATTCCCGCGAGGAACCGGTTTGCGCGCATGGTGGGGGGCTCCACTTCTACTGTTTAGGCTTGCCTAACCTAACAGTGTGGTGGAGCCCACTCATGATCACCCTGGTGGTGGCCTCGTAGGGTCAGCCCAGTAGCTGCCACTCCGCGAGTTGGGTCATCGGCGCACCGTGGTTCGCGGTTATCTGCAACCGGTAGTGCTGGTAGGCACCCGGATTCCCCGGGATGACGAACGCCCGGGTCTGCCGCCGGTCCGCGAAGTCGAGGCCGGTGCGGGTGTCCAGCGTGACCCAGGTCGTGCCGTCGGCCGACCCCTGCAGCGTCCAGCTTCGCGGGTCCCGTTCCGGGGCGTCGTTGCCCGAGGTGAGCGTGTACTGCTTGACCGCGACCGCGCCGGCGAGCCGATCGGTCAGGGTCGCGGTGGCCGCCGTGGTGAGCCACTTCGTCGCCGAGTTGTCGTCGACGAGCGCGGCCTTGGTCTCGTTCGGCGGGTTCTCACCGGTCACGGTCAGCGTGCCGCCGGTGGCCCGGTCGGTGAGCTGGGCCGGTCGGCCGGTGCCGGTGGTGAGCGAGGGCGGCAGGTCGGCGGCGGCGCTGCCCCACGACGACGGGTTCGGGCCCATGACGAACTCCAGCGTGCCGCCGCCGAGCAGGTCATTGTGGGTCAAGAAATTCTTTGCGTACGCCACGCCGTTCAGCTTCACGCTCTGCACATAGCGGTTCGTGTCGCTGACCCCGGGCGCCGAGACCGTGAAGGTGCGCCCGTTCTCCAGCTTGACCGTCGCCCGCGGGTGCAGCGGAGCGCCGATGGTGTAGTCGGTGCTGCCCATCCGGGCCGGGTAGAAGCCGAGCGCGGCGAACACGTACCACGCCGACATCTGGCCGTTGTCCTCGTCGCCGAGGTAGCCGCTGCCCGGGCCGGGACCGTACTGGGTGGTCAGCACGTGGCGGACCCGGTCCTGGGTCTTGGACGGGGTGCCCGCGTAGTTGTACATCCAGAGCATGTGGTGGATCGGCTCGTTGGAGTGCGCGTACTGGCCCATGTTCGCGTCGTAGGCCTCCCGCATCTCGTGGATGACACCGCCGTAGCAGCCGGGCAGGTAGTCGCGGGACGCGGCGAACACCGAGTCGATCTTCGCGGCGAGCTGGGCGCGGCCGCCGTACAGGTTGGCCATGCCCTGCGGGTCGTGCGGCGCCGGCGTCGCGTAGTGCCAGGCGGCGCCCTCGGTGAACTCGCAGCCCCAGTTGTTCGGCTTGAAGTCGGCGTCGCTGGTACGCCAGTTCCCGTTGCTCTGCTTGCCGCGGAAGAAGCCGACCGAGGGGGAGTAGAGGTTGGCGTAGTCGAGCGACCGGTTGCGGAAGTACGCGGCGTCCTCACCCTTGCCGAGCGCCGTGGCCATCTGCGAGATGCCGAAGTCGTTCGTCGCGTCCTCGAGCGTCCACGCCGCCGACTCGCCGGCCGTGTCGGTGGGCACGTATCCCTTGAACAGCGACACCTGGTTGCCGATCCGGCCGTCGCGCGACGCCGGAGCCCAGACCGACGCGTTCTTCACCATCGACGCGTACGCCGCCGCGGCGTCGAAGTTGCGGATGCCCTTCAGGTACGCGTCGGCGAACGCCAGATCCTGGTTGCTGCCGACCATCAGGCCGACGCTGTGCGGCCCGGACCAGCGCGGCGTCCATCCGCTCTGCTTGTACGCGTTGACGAACCCGTCGAGCATCTCGCCGGTTCTGGTCGGTTCCAGCAGCGTGTAGAGCGGCCAGGCGGCGCGCGACGTGTCCCAGAAGCCGTTGTTGACGTACATCTGCCCGTCGTGGACCTGGTTGTCGTACGGGCTGTGGTGGCGGCGCACCCCGCCGACCATCTCCGAGCGATTGTTCGGGTACATGAACGCCCGGTACAGGTTGGAGTAGAACGTGATCAGCCGGTCGGCGGAGGCACCCTCGATGTTCAGGACACCGAGTTTGGTGTCCCACAGGGCGGCGGCTTCCTCCCGTACGGTATCCAGGTTTTTGTCACCCACCTCCTGCGTGAGGTTGCTGCGAGCCTGCGCCACGCTGATGAAGCTGGTGGCCATCCGGAGCGTGACCTGCTCGCCCGCGCCGGTGGCGAACCGGACCCAGCTCGTCGCGCCCTGCCCGGTGATCGTGCCGGAGGCGGTGATCGGCTTGTCCACGGTGGCGTGCACGAACATCCGCTGGCCCCGGTGGGTGATCTCGCCGGAGATCGTCCGGGCCGCGGTGTCGACCGCCAGCGACCCGCTGCCGCTGTCCACGGTGTCGAAAAGGATCACCGCTTCGCTGGTGGCGGGGAACGCGAAGCGCATCACACCGGCGTGGTCGGTGGGCGCGATCTCCGCGGTGATGCCGTAGGTGTCGAGCCGGGTCTTGTAGTAGTGCGCCTTGGCCACCTCGTTGGCGTGGCTGAAGGCCGACTTACGGGCGTCCGGTGTGGATTTGACCGCGCCGGTCATCGGCATGACCTGGAGCTGTGCGTAGTCGGCGATCCACGGGCTGGGCTCGTGGCTGACGCCGAAGCCCTGCACTGTGGTGTCGTCCCACTCGTAGAGCCAGTTGTCGCTGTTACCGTTCGTCATCGGCGTCCAGAAGTTGAAGCCGTGCGGCACGGTGGCGCCGGGGAACGTGTTGCCCAGCGAGTACCCGCTGGTGGAATCGGAGCCGCGCCGGGTCTCCACGTAGTCGCTGAGCCGCGCCGTGACGGCGTCCTGGGAGATCTTGATGTCGTCGAAGTAGCCCCGGAACGTTCCGGTGCTCGCCGGCTGGTCGTAGCCGATCAGGATCCGGTCGATCGTCTTGCCGGCGACGTAACCGCCGATCGCCGAGGTGACCGGGTTCCAGGTGTCGAAGTTGAGCACCGACCCGCTGCCCTGGAATGTCGGGTGCACCCGGACGCCGTGCTGGTCGACCGCGCCGGAGTCGCGCAGGAACGTGCCGTCGGTGAAGGCCAGGTCGAGGGCGACGTCCAGGTGGCCGCCGGACTGCGGATACACCCAGTACGACAGCGTGGTGGCCGCGCTGACCGGCAGGTCCACATCGAAGATCCGCTGGTACGAGTACGACGAGGTGGTGCTCTGGTCGTTACCGGAGTACATCAGCGCCGCCGAGCCGATCGCGGTCTCGTTGCGTACGCCGCTCTCCATCCCGGTCAGCGCGCAGCAGTACCCGCCGACGCCGGCGCTCGACTCGGTGCTGTTCGTCCAGGTCGGCTGCGTCTGCCCGGTCTCGAAGCCGGAGCTGAAGTCGCCCGGCGCGGCGGCCGCCGGGCTACCGGGAATGACGGTCATCAGACCGGCGAGCAGGGTCGTCACGCCGATCAGCGCACGGATCTTCATGGGCCGCTCCCGGGCATCCAGAGTCGTCTATGACATCGTTGTCAGTACGCTTGCAGCACGGTGTGGACGTGTCAACGGTTTACTGTTCCGAAACCTTATGAATCGAAGATCCGCCATACTGGGCCGCATGTCCGAGGAGGATCCGGCCGCCCGGCCGCCAACCCTGAGCCAGGTGGCGGCTCGCGCCGGCGTGAGCCTCAAGACCGCGTCCCGCGCCCTCAACGACGAGCCCAACGTGGCCGTCGGCACCGGGCGGCGGGTGCGCGAGGCCGCCGACCAGCTGGGCTACCGGCTGAACGGCCTCGCCCGCGAGCTGCGCCGCGGCGGGACGTCAGCGCTGGTCGGCCTGATCAGCGGCGACCTGGCCAACCCGTTCTACTCGGCGGTGGCCAGCGGCGCCGAGCGTGAGCTGCGCCGGCACGGCCTGCTGCTGGTGACCGCGAACAACGACGAGGACGCCGAACGCGAGCACGAACTCGTCGGCGCCCTGCTCGAACGCCGGGTGCGCGCCCTGCTGATCGTCCCGAGCGGCGCCGGCCCGCAGCTGCCCGCCGGGGTCCCGCTGGTCTTCCTCGACCGGCCGCCCCGGGGCCTGGCCGCCGACAGCGTGCTGATCGACAACGACGGCGGAGCGCGTTCGGCGGCCGAACACCTGCTCGCCGGCGGGCACCGCCGGATCGCCCTCGTCGCCGACCTGGTCCGGACGGCGTCGCAGCAGGCCCGGATCGAGGGCTTCACCGCGGCGATGCGGGCAGCGGGCAACGCGGACTGGGAACCGTACCTGCGCACCGACGTCCACGACGCGGTCACCGCGGAGCGCACGGTCGGCGAACTGCTGGCGCTGGACCGGCCGCCGACCGCGTTCTTCACCACGAACAACCGGCTGACCACCGGGGCGATGCGGGCGCTGACCGGGCGGCCGCGGCCTCCGGCCCTCGTCGGTTTCGACGACTTCGACCTGGCCGACCTCGTCGGTACCACCGTGGTGGCGCACGACATGACGGCGATGGGACGGGAGGCGGCGCGGCTCGCATACGCCCGAATCGGCGGCTACACCGGCCCGCCACGCACCGTGGTGATCCCCACCGCCCTGGTCACGCGGGGCTCGGGCGAGCGGCGGCCCCCTCACCTCTGACGCTCACTGCCCGGAAGTGCTGTCAGCAGACGATCCCGCGACCGAGCCGGCGGCATCTCGGTGAGCCGTGTCATCGTGACGGCGTAGGTCACGGCCATGGCCCGAGGCTGATGCCGCGGGACTCCCGGGTCGGACAGCAATCGATGGCCCGGCACCGCCCGACGCGACGCGCCGGGCGCCGGACCACTCATGGTGAGCACGAGCTCGGCCGTATGCCGTTGTGCGGAACGTCGGTGCGGTTCTGACCACACCGATGTCCCTCGATCCCAACAGGCCTTGCCAGCGCGCCGCCCGCCCGGCCAGAACCGCACCCGGCCACCCTGCACAACGGGCTCGAGCGCATCCCGCGCACTCGCCCGCGGACAGCAACCATCGGTATCCGGAAGCGGCTCACCGCGGCACGCCGCGCTATGAGGACGGACCCCGTGTGCGTCGGCGGACCCGGGCGGTAGGCCGAGACTCTAACCGCGCCAAAGTCCCGTCACGGCAGTCCCGTCCACCGTATGGAGGAAACGTGAGTGGTCGACGCTTCACGCACGGTTTGCAGTTGGCGATTTCCGCGACGGTCATGACATCGACCCTGCTGGCGACGGCGGCCTGCGGTGGGTCTGACGCTGCTTCCGGGTCGGCTCCCGGGCCGGCCGCCGAGCCCTCCACAGCGGCGGTAGCGAGTTCCCCGACACAGGTGCCGAAGGCCGCCAAGATCGAGGTGCCGCGCGGGGTCGGCCTGGACTATCAGTCGGCACAGGACCTCTGGCGCGCTGCGGGACTGCACGTGGCGCCGGCGAAGGATGCGACGGGCGAGAACCGGATACCGGTGCTCGACGCGAACTGGATCGTGGTGTCACAGGACCCGGAGGCGGGCGCGATGGTGGACGCGGGCTCCTTCATCACCGCGACGGTGAAGAAGGACAGCGACGACTGACCCGCGGGGCGGCGCACCGCCGCTCGGCGCGGATCAGGCGGGCTGGGTGGCGCTCAGTGGATCGGCGAGCAGATGTTCGAACGCCAGCTCGGCCGCGCCCACCAGGGGAGCGTCGGCGCCGAGCAGCGGGACACCCAGGCGCACGCCTTCGCGGAACGCGGGCAGCACCATGCCGGACACGCGCTCCCGGACGTCGTCCGCCGCCGCGAGGTAGATTTCGCGCAGGACGCCGCCGAACAGCACGATCTCGGGGTCGAGGATGTTGACCAGGTTCGCGACACCGTGGCCGAGCCAGCGCGCGACCTCCCGTACCGTGCTCTGGGCTTTGTCGTCACCGGATCGCGCTGCCGCGACCACCGCCAGGGCGCCCGCCTCGGAGGTCCGCAGCAGCGCCGCCTCGCCCGCCTCGGAGGTCCGCAGCAGCGCCGCCTCGCCCGCCTCGGTCTCCCAGCAGCCGCGCGAGCCGCAGCGGCAGCGGTGCCCGTCCGGGTCGACGACCATGTGCCCGACCTGCCCGCCGAAGCCGCCGTGCCCGGTCGCGGCCCGGCCGCCGGTGATGATGCCGGCGCTGATGCCGGTGTCCCCGTGCAGGAAGACGACGTTGTCGAGGCCGCGGGCCGCGCCGCGGACGTGTTCGGCCCGGGCGGCGAGGTCGGCGAGGTTACCGACCAGCAGCGGGCGGTCGTGGGGAAGCGCTTCGACGAGGGCCGCTTCGACGCCCGGGTCGGTCCAAGCATCCCGGGCGGTGCCGGCGACAGCCACGCCGTACCCCAGCAGCGTGCCGCTGTCCGGGGCCTGCGTGTGTAATCGGCGCACGAGGCGGCCCAGGATGTCGACGGTAGCCTCGGGGCCGGTGCCGGGGGAGGGCCGTACGGTGAAACTGTCCAGGACCTGCCCGCCGAGGCCGACGCAGGCGGCCCGCAGGCGGTCCACCTCGATCGTCAGTGCGTAGGCGTAGCAGCGGCTGGTGTTGGTGCGGACCACCGGTGACGGGCGACCGGCCCGCCCGTTGGCCGGCGGCAGGTCCTCGTGGACCAGGCCGGCGGCGGCCAACTCGGTGGCCAGTGCCCGGATGGTGCTGCGGTTGAGCCCGAGCCCGGCGGTCAGTTCGGCGCGGGAGGTGCCGCCGCGCAGGTGTACGTACCGTAGGAGAGCGCCGAGGTTCTGCCGGTGGATCGTCTCCTGCGGGGAGAGTGCCACGCCATGATCCTCCGTCGCTGCGACGACCGGGTGCCCCCGCCGAAGGCGGAGACACCCGATTTCGTCACTGTGGGTCGCTTACCGGTGGGGCTTGATTACTTGGTGAGCGGGGCGAGCTTCGGGTCGTTGGCGTACGCCTCGGCCGCGTTGGCCTTGGTCACGATGACCGGCTCCAGCAGGTAGGCCGGGACGACCTTGACGCCGTTGTTGTACGACTTGGTGTCGTTGACCTGCGGGTCGTTACCGGCCTGCAGGGCCTTGACCATGGTGATGGTCTCGGCGACGAGCTTGCGGGTGTCCTTGTTGATCGTGGAGTACTGCTCGCCGGCGACGATCGACTTGACCGACTCGACCTCGGAGTCCTGACCGGTGACCACCGGAACCGGCTTGCCGGCACCCTTGACGGAGGTGATGATCGCGCGGGCCAGCGTGTCGTTCGGCGAGAGCACGCCGTCGATGGTCTTGTCACCGGTGTAGGTGGAGTTCAGCAGCGAGTCCATCCGGCTCTGGGCGTTCTCCGCCTTCCAGCCCTGGGTGGCGGTCTGCTTGACGTCGGTCTGCTTCGAGCCGACGATCACGTCGCCCTTCTCGATGGCCGGCTTGAGGACGTCCATCGCACCGTTGAAGAACACACCGGCGTTGTTGTCGTCCGGCGAGCCGGAGAACAGCTCGATCGTCCACGGGCCGGTCGCCTTCTTGGCCTTCATGCCGTCCAGCAGGGCCTGGCCCTGGAGCTGGCCAACCTTGAAGTTGTCGAACGCGATGTAGTAGTCCAGGTCCGGGGTGTTGGTGATCAGCCGGTCGTAGGCGATGACGACCGCGCCGGACTCCTTGGCCTGCTTCACCTGGGTGGAGAGCTGAGCGGCGTCGGTCGCGCCGATCACGATCACCTTGGCACCCTTGGTGACCATCGCGGTGATCTGGGCCTGCTGGTCGGCGACCGTGGTCGAGGCGCCCGCGTACTGGACGTCGCCCTGGAAGCCGGCCTCCTTGAGCCCGTTGGTGAACAGGTCACCGGCGAGCACCCAGTTCTCCGAGGTCTTCGACGGCAGCGCGACGCCGATGAGCGAGTCGGCGGCGAAGCCCTTGGCGGGAGCGGCGGCGTCGCCACCGGTCTCGCCGTCACGCTCGTTGGAGCCGCAGGCGCCGATGCTCAGCGCGAGCACGGCAGCGGCACCGGCCGCGAACCCCTTGGTGAGGAAACTGCGCATGGTGAATGGAACCCTTCTTGTCAGGTTTCTTTTCGGGGGGTGAAAACCGGTCAGCGCGAGGCGGGAGTCTTCTCCTGCTCGGTGCCGACCTGTGCGCCTGCGACGGGGTCACCCGCCGGTTCGCGCTTGAAAGGTCGCATCAGCGATCCGATGACCGAGAAACGGCCCTGCTTCTTGTTGTAGACGTCCAGGGCGACCGCGCCCAGCAGGAACAGGCCCTTGATGATCTGGACCATGTCGGAGCCGGTACCGGTCAGCTGGAGGCCGTTGTTCAGCACTGCCATGACCAGACCGCCGACGATGGCGCCGCTGACCGTGCCGAGGCCGCCGGAGACCGCCGCGCCACCGATGAAGACCGCGGCGATGGCGTCCAGTTCCCAGCTCAGGCCGTCCTGCGGGCCGGAGGCCGCGGACCGCGCCACGAAGATCATGCCGGCCAGTGCGGAGAGCACCGCCATGTTCATCATGACCAGGAAGTTGACCCGGCGGAGCTTGACGCCGGACAGCTCCGCGGCGCGGGCGTTGCCGCCGACCGCGTAGATGTGCCGGCCACCGGCAGTGTTGCGGGTGTAGAACGAGTACCCGATCACCAGGACGGCCAGGATGATGCCGGAGATCGGGAAGCTGGTGCCGACCCGGCCACCGGCGAAGCGCAGCGTGGCGAAGACGATCACGCCGACCATCACGGCGAGCCGCAGGATCGAGACCCACAGGGGTGAGGGCTCGGCGCCCTCCATCTCCTGGCGGACCTTCCGGGAGCGCAGCTCACGCCAGATCACCGCGAGGCAGGCGACCAGGCCGAGCAGCAGGGTGAGGTTGTTGTACCCGGTGCTCGGGCCGACCTCGGGCAGGTAACCGGCGCCGATCTCACGGAAGCCCTCGGGCACCGGGACCGTGTCGGCGTTGCCGATGTACTGGTTGCCACCGCGGAACAGCAGCATGCCGGCCAGGGTCACGATGAACGCCGGGATTCCGACGTAGGCGACCCAGAAGCCCTGCCAGGCGCCGATCAGCGCGCCGACGGCGAGGCCGAGCAGGATGCCCAGCGGCCACGGCACGTCGTGCTCGGTGATCGCCTTGGCCACCACGATGCCGACGAACGCCGCCACCGAGCCGACCGACAGGTCGATGTGGCCGGCGACGATGACCATCAGCATGCCGATGGACAGGATCGAGATGTACGCGTACTGCTGGGTCAGTGCGATCAGGTTGCCCGAGGTGAGCGTGAGCCCGTCGGTCCGGATCTGGAAGAACAGGATGATCGCCACCAGCGTGAAGATCATTCCGAACTGGCGGGCGTTGGACGTCGAGCCTCCGAAGAGGTTCTTCTGCAGGTCTCTGATGCGGCTCATCGTGTCGGCGTCTTCTTCGTCGAGGTCATCTGCTTCATGAGGAGTTCCGGCTCGGCCTCGCTGCGCGCGATCTCGCCGGTGATGGTGCCTTCGAAAACGGTGTAGATGCGGTCACAGAGACCGATCAGCTCGGGCAGTTCCGAGGAGATGACGATGACGCCCTTCCCCTCGTCGGCGAGCTTCTGGATGATGCCGTAGATCTCGTACTTGGCACCCACGTCGATCCCACGGGTGGGCTCGTCGAGGATGAGCAGGTCGGGATCGGTGAACATCCACTTCGCCAGCACGACCTTCTGCTGGTTGCCACCGGAGAGCTTGGTGACACCCTCGTCGACCGTGGGCGTCTTGATACGCAGGCTCTTCCGGTAGGCCTCGGCCTCGTGGTACTCGGCCGTCTCGTCGACGACACCGCGCTTGGTGATCTTCGACAGCTTCGCCGCGACCACCGAGGTCTTGATGTCGTCGAGCAGGTTGAGGCCGATCGCCTTGCGGTCCTCGCTGACATAGGCCAGCCCGTGCCGGATCGCGTCGGCCACCGACTTCAGCTCGATCTCGCGGCCGTCCTTGAAGATCTTGCCGCCGAGATACACGCCGTACGACCTGCCGAACAGGCTCATCGCCAGTTCGGTGCGGCCGGCGCCCATCAGGCCCGCGAAGCCGACGATCTCGCCCCGCCGCACGGTGAAGCTGGAGTTCTTGCACACCAGCCGTTCCGCGGAGATCGGGTGGCGCACCGTCCAGTCGCGAACCTCGAAGAACACATCGCCGATGTTCGGGGTGTGATCCGGGTACCGGCTCTCCAGGTCACGGCCGACCATGCCGCGCACGATGCGGTCCTCGTCGGCACCCTCGCCCTGGACGTCGATCGTCTCGATCGACCGGCCGTCGCGAAGGATCGTGATGGAGTCGGCGATCGCCTCGATCTCGTTGAGCTTGTGCGAGATCATGATCGATGTGATGCCGCGACCCTTGAACCCGCGCAGCAGGTCCAGCAGGTGCTGCGAGTCGTTCTCGTTGAGAGCGGCCGTCGGCTCGTCGAGGATCAGGAGCCGGACGTCCTTGGCGAACGCCTTGGCGATCTCGACGAGCTGCTGCTTGCCGACACCGATGTCCTTGATCAGCGTGTCCGGGTCCTCGTCGAGACCGACCCTGGCCATCAGCTCGAGAGCCTGATGGTTCGCCGCCTTCCAGTCGATGCGCCCGAACCGGCGAGGTTCGTTGCCGAGGAAGATGTTCTCGGTGATCGACATGCCGGGTACCAGCGCGAGCTCCTGGTGGATGATCACGATGCCGGCGTGCTCACTGGCCCGGATGTCGGCGAACCGAGCCTCCGAGCCCTGATAGATGATCGACCCGTCGTAGGTGCCGTACGGGTAGACCCCGCTCAGCACCTTCATCAGTGTCGACTTGCCGGCGCCGTTCTCCCCGCAGATCGCGTGGATCTCGCCGGCCCGGACCGCCAGGTTGACGTCCGACAGTGCCTTGACGCCGGGAAATTCCTTGGTGATCGCCCGCATCTCGAGCAGTGGAGGTGCACCCTCCATGTTCGCCTCCAAACCGGGACGAATCGATGAGTCTCGTATGTAACGCCCGTGTGTTGGGACTGTAAATCTAATTGTTTTAATAAGTCAATCGATCTTCGCATCATTGAGGTTACGGAACCATGGAGGGCTGATCACGTGCGACGAACAGGGACAAATCTCCCCAAGGTCGGCCTGTACAACCGTGCCGTCGTGCTCGACCAGATCCAGTTGGCCGACGGGATCAGCCGCATCGAGATCGCGGAGCACTCCGGGCTCACCCCGCAGAGCGTGTCCGGCATCGTCCGCCGGCTCATCGACGAGGGCATCGTCCGCGAGGACGGCTCGCAGGCATCCACCGGTGGCAAGCCCCGCACCCTGCTGCGCATCAACGCCGGCGCCGGGCTCGCCGTCGGCGTGCACTTCGACCCGTTCGAACTGTCCTGCGTCGTTGTCGACCTGAACGGAAAACCGCTGGTCGCGATGCATCGGCCGACCCCGCCTCTGGCCGGGCCGGAGCGGGTCACCGAGGCCATCGCCGAACTCGTCGACGAGGTTCTGCTGACCTCCGGGGTCCCGCGCGACAAGGTGCTCGGGCTGGGCCTGGCCACACCCGGGCCGATCGATCACTCGCTCGGTGTCCTCGTGGGGCCACCACAGCTCACCCGATGGGAACGTGTGCCGCTCAAACAAATGCTGGCCGAGGCCACCGGACTGCCGGTCACGCTGGACAACGACTCCACCGCCGCCGCCATCGGGGAGCGGTGGGCCGGTGCCGGCCGGGGGGTGGCGGACTTCGCGTACTTCTTCTTCGGCGCCGGTGTCGGCGGCGGCCTGGTGCTGAACCACCAGATCTATCGGGGCGGCTCGATGAACGCGGGCGAGTTCGGCCATACGTCGATGAAGGCGGACGGGCCGCAGTGCTACTGCGGCAACACCGGCTGCCTGGAGAGCCTGATCAACCCACTCGCCCTGGCGGCCGACGCCCGGCGGCGCCTCGCCGACGGGCAGAGCTCCGAGCTGGAGAGGTTGTTCCGCAACGATCCGGCCGCTGTCGACTACACCGCCGTACGCCTCGCCGCGGCCGCCGGTGACCAGCTCGCGATCGAGGTGGTCGAGACCGCCGCCGGCTGGCTCGCCACCGCGGTGGTCGACATAGTCAACATCCTCGACGTCGACCTGGTCATCCTCGGCGGGCACAGCCTGCGCCACGTCGAGGACCGCTTCCGCCGCGCCACCGAACACGCCCTGGCCACCCGTACGCTGGCCCGCAACATCCGGACGGCGAAGGTCGAGTCCTCCCCGCTCGGCGCCGACGCCGCGGTGGTGGGCGCGGCGGCCCTGGTGCTCTACGCCACCTACTCGCCACAGGTGTCCGACCTGCTGTCCCTCTGAGCACCCGCGTACCGTCGAGGTTGTGCCTGACGACGATGCCGCCGCCTCCGCTCTGCGGTCGGCGGCGCGGCTCGGGCCCTACTTCACCTGGGAACCGTATGACGACGGGCCCGGCTGGCGGCCATTGCGGACACTGCTCGACCCCACGGTGATCGCGGAGCGGGTCGGCGCCGGCCGGCGGACCCTGGCGAGAATGGGTGGCCTCGCGCCCCGCGACATCGAGGAACGCGCCGCCGCCTCGATCATCTTCCTCGGCCTCGCGTCCCGGCTGCTCTCACCCGTGCTCGGTGCAGTGGCGGTCGGCGGTGCGCTGCCGATCCCCGACCGGGAGCGGATGTGGTGGCGCCCGGTTGAGGGCGGCCCGATGCCGATCGCCGCGCGCGGTCTGACGGCACAACAAACCCGCGTGGGCGCGGCGCCGACGCTCGCCCGCACCGCGATCCAGGGCCTGGTCGAACCGGTGCTCGACGTCTTCCGCGAGCGGTTCGCCCTGTCGCCCCAGGTGCTGTGGGGCAACGTCGCGTCAGCCCTGGGCGGTGCCGCCGGCATGATCGCCGACGCCGCACCCTCCTGCGCCGAGCGCGCCGCGTCCGTTGTGGAGGCTGTGCTCGACCTGGAGCCGCTGCGGGGTACCGCCCGGCTGATCCGTCCCGACCCGGCGAAGGCACGCTGGTTCCTGGTCCGCAACAACTGCTGCCTCTACTACCGGATCCCCGGCGGCGGCACGTGCGGCGACTGCGTCCTGACCCCCGAACCGGCCCGGCTCCGCACCTGGGCCGCCGCGCTGCGCTCTGGGGAGTGATCTTTATCCGACACACCATATGGGTGTGACTTCGTCTCTGCCGTCCATATATGGTGTGCCCCGCAGCTGGTTCGGCCGGTCCGCTCAAGGGCCCGGCCGAGGCAACAGGGAACCCGGTGTGATACCGGGACTGCCCCGCAGCGGTGAGTGGGAACGACAGCCGTCAACGAAGCACTGGGCCCCGGCCTGGGAAGCGACGGCCAGTAGGAGCGAGCGGGACGCCCACGAGTCCGAAGACCTGCCAGCGCGCCGCACGTACCGCGTGCGGCGGTCGAAGGCCGCGTGGGACGGCTGACGCCACGGAACCGGCCGCCCCGCGCGGGCCGGTGGCGTCACCCCGCGTGTCTTTCGGCCCTGTCGAGAGGGCATGGAGGAGTGGGCCGTGACGGTCACACCGGAGAAGACCACGGTGCCGGAGCAACGCCGGCACGCGATGCAGGTCCGTAAACGCAACGGGGACCTGGAACCGGTCGACGTCAACAAGATCGTACGGGCGGTCGAGCTCTGGGTCGCCGACCTGGACGAGGTGGACCCGCTGCGGGTCGCCACGAAGACGATCAGCGGGCTCTACGACGGCGCGAGCACCGCCGAACTGGACCGGCTGTCGATCCAGACGTCCGCCGAGCTGATCAGCGAGGAGCCGCAGTACTCGCGGCTGGCGGCCCGGCTGCTGGCGGCCTTCGTCGACAAGGAGGTCCGCGGGCAGGGCGTGGCGAGCTTCAGCCAGTCGATCCGGTACGCCCACGCGCTCGGCCTGATCGGAGACGAGACCGCCGCTTTCGTGGCCGGCAACGCCCGCAAGCTCGACGACGCCGTCGACGTCTCCGGTGACCTGCGGTTCGAATACTTCGGCCTGCGTACGGTCGCCGACCGCTACCTGCTGCGCCACCCCCAGCAGCGGATCGTCGTGGAGACACCCCAGTACTGGCTGCTGCGCGTCGCCTGCGGCCTGTCGCAGACCGCGGCCGAGGCGATCGGCTTCTACCGCCTGATGTCGTCGCTCGCCTACCTGCCGAGCTCACCGACCCTGTTCAACTCCGGCACGAGGCACACCCAGATGTCGTCGTGCTTCCTGGTCGACTCGCCGAAGGACGAGCTGGACTCGATCTACGAGCGGTACCACCAGGTGGCGAGACTGTCGAAGTTCTCCGGCGGCATCGGCATCTCCTGGTCGCGGGTGCGTGGCCGGGGTGCGCTGATCCGCGGCACGAACGGCAGGTCGAACGGCATCGTCCCGTTCCTGAAGACCCTGGACGCGGGTGTGGCGGCGGTCAACCAGGGCGGGCGGCGCAAGGGTGCGGCCTGCGTCTACCTGGAGCCGTGGCACCCGGACATCGAGGAGTTCCTCGAGCTGCGGGACAACACGGGGGAGGAGTCCCGGCGTACCCACAACCTCAACCTGGCGAACTGGATCCCCGACGAGTTCATGCGCCGGGTCGAGGCCGACGGCGACTGGTCGCTCATCGATCCGTCCGACGCGCCGGAGCTGCCGGATCTCTACGGTGCGGCGTTCGACGAGGCCTACCGGCTGGCCGAGAAGAAGGCGGTCAAAACCGTCAAGGCCCGGGACCTGTACGGCCGGATGATGCGCACGCTCGCGCAGACCGGCAACGGCTGGATGACGTTCAAGGACCGCTCCAACGCGTGTTCGAACCAGACCGGTGCGGCCGGCAACGTGATCCACCTGTCGAACCTGTGCACCGAGATCCTCGAGGTCAACTCCGACGACGAGACGGCGGTGTGCAACCTCGGCTCGATCAACCTGGGCGCGCACGTCACCGCGGGCGGCGTGGACTGGGAGAAACTGCGGGCAACGGTACGCACAGCGGTGACCTTCCTCGACCGGGTCATCGACATCAACTTCTACCCGTCGCGGCAGGCGGAAGCGTCGAACCCGCGCTGGCGGCCGGTCGGCCTGGGGCTGATGGGATTGCAGGACGCGTTCTTCACGCTGCGGCTGCCGTTCGACTCGGAGGCGGCGCGCGAGCTGTCCACCCGGGTGCAGGAGGAGATCTTCCTCACCGCCCTGGAGGCGTCGGCCACCCTCGCGGAACGGTTCGGGGCGCATCCCGCGTACGCCGAAACCCGTGCCGCCAAGGGTGACCTGCATCCGGACCTGTGGGGTGCCACGGTCTCGCAGAACGCGCGCTGGAATGCGCTGCGATCGAAGATCGCCGATTACGGTCTGCGTAATTCGCTGCTCGTCGCGATCGCGCCGACGGCCACGATCGCGTCCATCGCCGGCTGTTACGAATGCATCGAGCCGCAGGTCTCCAACCTGTTCAAGCGCGAGACGATGTCCGGCGAGTTCCTTCAGATCAACACTTATCTGGTACGGGAACTCAAGGCCCGAAATCTGTGGACCGCCGCCATTCGCGAGCAGATCAGGCGCGCCGAAGGTTCGGTGCAGGCGATCGCGGAACTGCCCGCGGAGGTGCGCGAGTTGTTCCGCACCGCCTGGGAACTGCCGCAGAAGGCTCTGATCGATCTGGCCGCCGCACGGGCACCGTTCATCGACCAGTCGCAGTCGCTGAACCTGTTCCTCAGCGCACCCACCATCGGCAAGCTCTCGTCGATGTACCTCTACGGCTGGAAAGCCGGCCTGAAGACCTCGTACTACCTGCGGTCGCGCCCCGCGACGCGCATTCAGCAGGCGACGGTGTCGCTCATCCCCGCGATGACACCCGCCGAAGTCTGCTCCCTGGAGAACCCCGAATCGTGTGAGGCCTGCCAGTGATGCTGCTCGACCCCGGAATGGACCTGACCCTGCGGCCGATGAGGTATCCGCACTTCTTCGACCGGTTCAAGGACGCCATCAAGAACACCTGGACCGTCGAGGAGGTCGACCTGCACTCCGACCTCGCCGACCTGGCCAGGCTGACCCCCGCCGAGCAGCACCTGGTGTCGCGGCTCGTCGCGTTCTTCGCCACCGGTGACACCATCGTGGCGAACAACCTCGTGCTCAACCTCTATCAGCACATCAACTCGCCGGAGGGCCGCCTCTATCTGTCCCGGCAGCTGTTCGAGGAGGCCGTGCACGTCCAGTTCTATCTGAACCTGCTCGACACCTATGTCCCCGACGAGGCGGAACGGTTCGCGGCGTTCGCGGCGGTGGAGAACATCCCGTCGATCGCCCGCAAGGCCGAGTTCTGCTTCAAGTGGATCGACTCGGTGTTCGAACTGCGCGCCCTGCGGACGAAACAGGACCGGCGGGCGTTCCTGCTCAACGTGATCTGCTTCGCGGCGTGCATCGAAGGGCTGTTCTTCTACGGCGCTTTCGCCTACGTGTACTTCCTGCGGTCCCGCGGTGTTCTCCAAGGCTTGGCGTCCGGGACCAACTGGGTGTTCCGTGACGAATCCATGCACATGGCTTTCGCCTTCGACGTGGTCGACCAGGTCCGTGCCGAGGAGCCGGATCTGTTCGACGCCGAGATGGAACAGCAGGTGCGCGACATGCTCGCCGAGGCTGTCGAATGTGAGGTGCAGTTCGCCGCCGACCTGCTCGACCAGGGCGTCAGCGGAATGTCGCCGGCCGATATGCGGGAATACCTCCAGCATGTGGCGGACCGGCGGCTCACGGCGCTCGGCATCGCACCGGTCTACGGCAGTAGCAACCCGTTCGCCTTCATGGAACTGCAGGACGTCCAGGAGCTGTCGAACTTCTTCGAACGCCGCGTCTCCGCCTACCAGGTCGGCGTAACCGGAACCGTGACCTTCGACGACGACTTCTGAGGCGCCATCCCCGGTGAAACACGCCTCAGGCCGGCAAACGGCCGGGACCATGTGGTCCCGGCCGTTTCGCCTGTCTGTGCCGATCCGCTCAGGGGAGGGTGGCGATGTCGCCGTAGAACTTGTTGATCTTCTGGACGGCGGATTCGAAGTCGACCAGGTCGAGCGGCTTCGTGACGAAGGCACTGGCGTGGCCGGCGTAGCTGGAGACGATGTCCGGCACGGCGTTGGAGGTGGTCAGCACGACCACCGGGATCGCCGTCAGCTCGGCGTCGCCCTTGAGTTCGAGGAGCACCTCGCGACCACCCATGCGGGGCATGTTCAGGTCGAGCAGGATCAGGTCCGGCCGCTTCGCCCCGGCATAGTCGCCTTCGCGCCGCAGGTATTCCAGGGCCTGGCTGCCGTCGGCAACCCGGTGCACGACGGGCGGAACCGCGGACCCCTCGAGTGCCTCTTCGATCATCAAGGCGTCCGCGTCGTCGTCGTCGACGACCAGAACGTCAAGAGCCCGGACACTCACCAAGACCGCCACCTCGTTATCGCTCGGTTGCTCGACGGGTCAGGCCGCGACGCCGTCGATCTGCCTGCGCAGTTTAGCCAGAGCCTTGGTGAGCAGGCGGGAGACGTGCATCTGGGAGATTCCGACCTGGTCGGCGATTTCGGTCTGCGTCAGGTTGCCGTAGAAGCGCAGGCTGACGATTTTCTGCTCGCGCTCGTCGAGGCTGGCCATCGCGGGACCGAGAGCCAACCGCATCTCGGCGAGGGCGAAACCGTAGTCCTCCTCGCCCAGCGTGTCGCCGAGCGTCATGCTGCCCTCGGCGTTGGCCGGCGTGGAGAGGCTCGTCGAGTTGTATGCCCGCGCACCCTCGAGGCCCTCGAGCACCTCTTCCTCGGAGATCTCCAGGTGGGTGGCGATGTCGGCGACCGTGGGGGAGCGGCCCAGCGTGTGGTGCAGGGTGCTGTTGGCCGCGGTGATCGACAGCCGCAGCTCCTGGAGGCGGCGCGGCACCCGGATCGACCAGGTGCGGTCGCGGAAGTGCCGCTTCAGCTCACCGACGATGGTGGGGATGGCGAACCCGGCGAACTCGAAGCCGCGCTCGGCGTCGAAACGGTCGACGGCCTTGATGAGTCCCATCACGGCGACCTGCTGGAGGTCGTCGAACGGCTCGCCGCGGCCGGCGTACCGGTTGGCCAGGTGGCGGGCGAGCGGGAGCCACGCCTCGATCGCCTGGTCCCGCAGCGCGGGCCGCGACGGGTGCCCTTCCGGCAGAGCCGTCATCGCCGCGATCAGCTCGCTCGCCCGGTCGGCGGTCGCTGTGGAGTCGGGCTTGACCTGCGTACGGCTGACGGGAACGGCAGTGGCGGTCATGGGGCTCCTTGCATTTGCTACCGGCTCGGCGCTGAGGCCAAATTTGCTGTGAGGCAAGTAATGCCACGGTGGACAGGGTTCTAAACCCACCCGATCGGGTAATCCCGATCGGATAGGCATGCGGTGTGACTCAGCCCACGTGGATCACGCCATCTCGAACGTCGCCCAGACCCGCTTACCACCCTCGGTGGGGTACCAGCCGACCTCCTTGGCGAGACGCTGGGCCAGGACCAGCCCGAGGCCGCCGACGGGCCGCCGGTCGTCGACCGCCGGAGTGGATTCACGGCCGGTGTCGAGAACGTCGATGACCAGCTTGCCGTCCGAGCGCTGGAGCATCACCACCGCCGGCGGGCGGCCGTGCCGCAGCGCGTTCCCGGCGAGTTCGGTGGCGACTATCGTGAGCCGTTCGGTCAGGTCCTGGCGGTCGGCGGCATCGGTCAGCCGCTCCGCCACCACCTTCTGCAGTGCGGCGCGCAGCGCATGCAGTTCGGGGGCCTCGCCCAGCGTCCAGCGCGCGAGCTCCTCGTCGAAGCTCGGCGGACGCCGCATACTCCAGCCCGTCATGACCGCACTCTCTGCCCAGTTTTCCCGCGCCAATGCCGCGAGCCCCGCTTTATCGCCGATACCTCGATCATGGCAGGCACCTGCCGCTGTACGCCATCGCCGATGCCGCTCATCTGCGGCGACGTCCTCAGCGCGGCTCAACTGGGTAAGCGGTGCGACGGTGACGCCCGGCGCGCCTCACCGCCTCGCACCCGGCTCTCACTCGGCTCTCAATCGGCGGGCGATGTCCGCGATGTCCGCCGACGCGTCTGAAGCAGAGATCAGAGTGAACCTGGGAACCAACCGGGCCCGCCGGACGACTTGATCGAGTGGCGCCGCCGGACGGCGCCGATCCGAGTCCCGGCTGACAAGGAACAACGGTGTCCCTTCCCGACCTCACGGCGTACACGCCGCACCGCACGAACCCCGACGCTGACTTCGAGGGCACGGCGGTGCCCGGCCTGCGCGCCGACTTCTACCGCCGTGCCGACGGCGAGCGGATCGCCTCCGTCGGCCACTACACCTACCGGGGGCGGGAGGTGCTGATGGCCTGGGGCTACGTCGACGAGGAGCACTGCCGCCGCCACGCGGTGCACGACCCGGCCGGCGGCTGGCAGCCGGTGGTGGACGGCTGCCCCGACGTGCGGTTCGTCCGCGAGGGCGAGGCGGTGGTGGGCCTCGAAGTGCGAACACCGGCGGGGGAGTGGCTGCGCGCCGCCGTCAGCTGAGGCCCAGCAGCGGTGGCAGTATCCGCTGAAGGTGGCCGGTCTGCGTCTCCCAGGCGCGGGCCAGGTCGAGCAGCCCCTCGTCGTCGTGGTTGCGGCCGATGACCTGCAGGCCGATCGGCAGGCCGGACGCGCCGAAGCCGGCGGGGACGGCCAGGACCGGCGCGTTGATCAGGGTGCCGATCGCGGTCACCTCCATCCACCGGTGGTAGGACGACATCGCGGTGCCGCCGATCCGGTCCGGCCAGTGCAGGCTCGCGTCGAACGGCATGACCTGGGCGGTCGGCAGCACCGCGAAGTCGTACGCCCGGAACAGCTCACGGAACGCGCGATACATGTCGCTGCGCAGCGCGGACCCCTTGAAGACGTCGGCGGCGGTGAGCCCGGTCAGGCCCTCGTACTCGTAGATCGCCTCCGGTTTGAGCAGCGGGCGCAACTCGGGGATGTCGTGGACCGCCTTGATGCTGGAGCCGGCGAGCCAGTGCCGGTAGGTCAGCCAGGCCGGCCAGAGATCCCGCTTGCCGGTGAAGGCACCGGATGAGGGCAGGTCGTCGAGGGTCGTCACGGTCATGCCGAGCGCGGTGAAGTGGCCGAGCGCCCGGGTCGTGACGTCGAGGACCTCGGGTTCCATCGGCAGGTAACCGCCGAGGTCACCGAACCAGGCGATCCGCTTGCCGCGAGGGGACGCCGGGGCGCCGTGCAGGGAGAGGGGAGCGCGGTCGTCGTACCCGGCCATGGTGTGCAGGAGCAGGGCCAGGTCGGTGGCAGTGCGCGCGATCGGGCCCGCGACGCCGGCCTGGGATACGAACAGCTCGCCGCCGTCCGAGGGCACGCGGCCGGGGGAGGGGCGCAGTCCGTACACGTTGTTCCAGCCGGGCGGGTTGCGCAGGGAGCCCATGAAGTCGCTGCCGTCGGCGACCGGGACCATCCGCAGGGCCGTGGCCACCGCCGCTCCGCCGCTGCTGCCACCGGCCGACCTGGTCGGAACGTAGGCGTTTCCGGTCGTACCGAAGATGGTGTTGTAGGTGTGTGAACCCAGTCCCAGCTGCGGCACGTTGGTCTTGCCGATGAAGATCGCGCCGGCCGCACGGAGACGTTCGGCGAAGAGCGAGTCGGTCGTGGCCGGCTCGAGACCGGTGAGTGGGATCAGCCCGGCCGTGGTGGGCAGGCCGGCCACGTCGGCGAGGTCCTTGACCGCGTGCGGGAAACCGTGCATCCAGCCCTGGTGGGTGCCCTCGCGCAAAAGGCGATCCTTTTCGGTCGCCTCGGCGAGCAGATCGGCGCGCGGGCGCAAGCTGACGATGGCGTTGACCTCGGGGTTGACCCGGTCGATGTGATCAAGATGGGCGGCCATCACCTCGGCGCAGCTCACCGCGCGGGTGCGGATCGCGGCGGACAGCTCGGCGGCGTTCCAGTCGACGATGCGATCGGGCATCAGCGTACTTCCCGTCTATTATGCGGTGATAACGCCCGCGACCGTGCGATCATCCGCTTCGTCGGCTGGTAGCGGGGGTGGAGATCAAGTGGTCAGGTCCGGAAAACGTCGTGCGCCGCTGTGGGCGCGGCTCGGTGTCGCCGCGGGATGCCTCCTGCTGATCCCGGCCGGCGGCACCCTCGTCGCCGAGCGGGCGGTGCGGGCCGGCACCACCGGCCCGGTCAACATTCTGCTCGTCGGCATCGATCCGCGCGACGAACACACCGCCCCGCTCGCCGACACGATCATCGTGGCGCACATCCCGGCGAACCGGCAGGGCGCGTACCTGTTCTCGCTGCCCCGTGACCTGGTGGTGCACATCCCGGCCTTCGCGACGAACGGCACGGTCGCCCAGCGCGCCAAAATCAACGCGGCGATGGCGCTCGGCAGCCGCACCGGCGACCGCCGGTACAGCGCCGCGCAAGGCTTCGAACTGCTGGCCAGGACGGTCGGCGGGGTGACCGGGATCCCGCGGTTCGACGCCGGGGCGATCCTGAACTTCGGCGGCTTCAAGAAGGTCGTCGAAACGATGGGCGGCGTCAAGGTGGCCGTCGACCAGGACGTCGTGTCCGAGCACCGCAAGCCCGACGGCACGCCCCGGGATCGCCTGCCGCAGTGTCCGGTCCACAGCGACTGCCTCCGGCCCTACACCGGACCTCAGAAGACCTACCCCAAGAGCACTTCTCCCGTACGCCTGAAAGGTTGGGAAGCCCTCGACTTCGTCCGTCAGCGCTACGGCCTGCCCCGGTCCGACTACGACCGCCAGCGTCACCAGAGGCAGTTCGTGAGGGCGATGGCGAAGAAACTGCGCTGGTCCCTGCGCTCCGACCCGGGCTACCTGCTGAAGGTCACGGCCTCCGCCGGCAGCTCCTTCACCTTCGTCGGCGGCGGGCGCACCGCTGTGGACTGGGCTGCCGAACTCAACGACCTCCGGGTCAGGGAAATGACGACGATCGGCCTGCCGGGCGGGCCGCTCTTCGAAGACGGCAGGTACCGCGGCGAGCAGTTCCCCCCAGCCGTCGGCCCGTTCTTCGCCGCGGTCGCCCAGGACCGCATCGCCCCCTTCCTCGTCGACCACCCAGGCCTCGTCAGCGTCGACAGCTAGGCGCCTCCGCCGCTGACGGCGCCAATGCCCGGCCCCGGCCGTCGCTCAGGCACCGAATGCGCCGGCGATTACGTGTCGCGGCTACGGCTGCGTCGCCTCAGCCGTCGGTGAGGTACCCAACCGCGCCTTGTGTCCGGAGCTGTTGGTCGGGTGGCTCGGAGGGTGGATGCCGAGGCGGTGGAGGGCGGTGGCCCGGACTCGGCAGACGCGATGGCAGCCGATGGTTCCGTCGGGCTTGCGGATGCGGTACTGGTCGATGCGGATCTCAGTGGCGTCGAAGGGGCTCCAGTCGATCCCCCAGCCTCGCAGTCAACCCTGCCAGGCCCGGTGCCACTCGCGCTGCGGCATGTCGCCGGCGCTGGACAGGATCACCACCCACTCCGCATCGCTCATGATCGAACAATAGACGGTTCAGGTCGCGCGGACGATCACCGTGGACGAGGGCCTGGATGTAGGGCGGCATAGTGTCGCACCTAAGCGATCTAGTGGAGGTGTCCGTGAGTTCGGAAACAGTGGCTGGACCAGGGGAGACGGTGATCAACGAGCGTCCCCCCGTAAGCGCACTTCTTGTGATGGACGTTCAGATGGCCGTTGTGGCGCGCTATGCCGACCCCGGCTACCTGCCCACGTTGCGGACCGCGATCGATGCGGCGCGGGCCGGCGGGCTGACGGTGATCTACGTGGTGGTCGGGTTCCGGCCGGGGGCGCCGGAGGTCAGTGCCCGCAACCGGATGTTCGGCAGGCTCGCCGGGCAGCCTGCTCACCCCGCGGCCGAGGAGGGTATGCGGATTCACCCGGATGTCGCGCCCACCGACGGAGACATCGTGGTCACCAAGCGCCGGGTCAGCGGGTTCGCCGGCAGCGATCTCGACGTGGTGCTGCGTGCGGGCGGCATCGATCATCTGGTGCTGACCGGCATCGCGACCAGCGGTGTTGTTCTGTCCACCCTGCGGCAGGCCGCTGACCTGGACTTCGGGCTCACCGTTCTGTCCGACGCCTGCCTCGACAACGACCCGGAGGTGCACCGGGTCCTGACCGAGAAGGTGTTCCCGATGCAGGCGGACGTCGTCACGGTCGCTGACTGGGCCGCGAGAATCTGAGTCACGCCGGCTGACTGGGCTGCGGCATTTCTGGGAACGCGAGCCGCGCCCGCGTTGTGAGAGGGTCGGGCGATGCCGTACGAGTCGCGTCTTCTCGTGGTCGCCCCCGAACCTGACGTTCGCGGCTCGCTGACGGCGCAACTCAGCTCGGCCGGCTATCTGGTCACCTCCGCCGCCACCGGCGCCGCTGCCGTGCGGCTGCTCGGTGAGCACCATGTGGACCTGATCGTCGTCGACGTGGAGATCCCGGACCTGCAGGCGCTGGCCCGGGATCGCCCGGCGTTCGCCGACCGGCCGCCGGTCCTCTGTGTCACGGCGTGCGAGTTTCTCGGGACGCTGGTTCCCGCGCTCGGCGCCGAGGTCGAGGACTATGTCACCAAGCCGTTCCACGGTGCCGAGTTGCTCGCCCGCGTACAGGTGCTCCTGCGTGACCGGACCGCCCGGCCCGCCGCTGTCAGGCACGGGGAACTGTTCCTCGACGAGATCGTGTGCCGGGGCCGGCGGGGTGACCGGCCGCTGAACCTGACGCCCGCCGAGTACCGGCTGCTGCGCCATCTGATGATCAATGCCGGTCAGGTGCTGTCCAAGGAGCAGCTGGCCTGGCAGGTGTGGGGCGAGGCCCGCGGTGTCAACGCCGTGGAGCGCCTGGTCTCCCGGCTGCGGCACAAGGTCGACGAGACGCCGCCGGCGCTCATTCAGACCCACCGCGGCTTCGGCTACCAGCTGGTGTGACGGCTACCAGCTGGTGTGACGGCTACCAGCTGGTGTGACCTGGGCCACGTCAGGCTCCTGTCAGGTTCGCGTCCGGCAGTGGTCAGGTTCCTCTGTTTGCATCGGTTCATGCCTGAAACGCCGTATTACCCGATGCAGCGGGAAGCCGGATGCCCGTTCGCGCCCGCTCCCGAGGTTCGCGACATGCCGCCGGTCGGCAAGGTACGGATCTGGGACGGCAGCACCCCGTGGTTCGTCGCGGGACACGCCGACCAGCGCGCCCTGCTGAACGACCCGCGGCTGAGCATCGACGAGAAGAAGCCCGGCTACCCGCACATGACCCGCAGCCGCGCCGCGATGGCACCGCACATCCCGGCGCTGATCACGAACACCGACCCGCCGGAGCACACCCGCCTACGCCGTACGGTGAACGCGCCTTTCATGGTCAAACGGGTCGAGGCGTTACGCCCCCGGATCCAGCACATCCTCGACGGCCTGATCGACGACCTGCTCGCCGGCCCGAAACCGGCCGACCTGGTGCAGGCGATCGGACTGCCGGTGCCCACGCTCGTGATCACCCAGATTCTCGGCGCACCGTACCAGGATCATCTGTTCTTCCAGGAGGCCAGCCACCGCGCCATCAGCCACGAGACCGACCCGCGGGAGGGCGCCCGGGCCGGCCAGGAACTGGGCGAATACCTCAGCGACCTGCTCGTCAAGAAGATGGGCGACCCCGCCGACGACGTCCTTTCCGAGATGGCCGCCAAGGTGCGGGCCGGCGAGATGACCCACGCCGAGGCCGTCACGATGGCGAGCGCCATCCTGATCGCCGGGCACGAGACGAGCGCCAGCATGATCTCGCTCGGCACGCTCGCGCTGCTGCGGCATCCCGACCAGCTGGCCCTGCTCCGCGAGCGCAGCGACGATTCCCGGTTCGTCGCGGGTGCCGCCGAGGAACTGCTGCGCTACCTGACGATCGTGCACAGCGGCATCCGCCGGATCGCGGTGGAGGACATCGAGCTGCACGGCACTGTCATCCGGGCCGGCGACGGCGTCATCTTCGACCTCTCCGGCGCGAACTGGGACGCCACCGAGTTCCCCGATCCCGGCCGCCTCGACCTGGCGCGGCCCGCCCGATCGCACCACGCGTTCGGGTTCGGCGCCCATCAGTGCCTCGGTCAGTCGCTCGCCCGGGTCGAGCTGCAGGTCGTCTACGGCACCCTTTACCGGCGGATTCCGGCGCTGGCCCTCGCTGTGCCGTTCGAGGAGGTCGAGTTCGCGATGGAAGGCGTCGCCTACGGGCTCAAATCACTTCCGGTCACGTGGTGAAGGGGACGATCATGCGGATCGAGTTCGACGAGCCGAAGTGCGTCGCCGCCGGCCAGTGCGCGATGGTCGCGCCGGACGTCTTCGACCAGCGTGACGACGACGGTGTCGCGATCGTCCTCGACGAGGCTCCCGGCCCTGAGCACCATGAGGCGGTGCGTGAGGCGGCAGCCGTGTGCCCGGCGGCGGCCATCCGCCTGGTGGAGCAGTGAGCCCGGCCGCGGTCATTGGGCTGGTGGAGCCGTGAACCGGATCGTCGTCGTGGGTGCGTCGGCGGCCGGCCTCGCGGCCGTCGAAACCCTGCGCCGGGAGGGCTTCGCGGGCACCGTCACGCTGATCGGTGCGGAGATCGATCTTCCGTACGACCGTCCGCCGCTCTCCAAACAGATACTCGCGTCGACGTGGGACGCCGAGCGGCTGGCGCTGCGCACCCTCGAGCAGTTGACCGCGCTCCGGCTGGACCTGCGTCTCGGTGTTCGTGCGGCAGGGCTCGACCTCGCCGGTCGGGTGGTGCGTCTTGATGACGGGACCGAGGTGCCCTACGACGGGCTGATCGTTGCGACGGGAGTTCGGCCGCGGCGACTATCCGGGTCAGGAGCGCACTTCTTGCGTACGATCAAAGATGCTCTTGATCTGCGAAGGAGCCTGCGTCCCGGCACCAGGTTGACCATCGTCGGGGCCGGGTTCCTCGGCGCGGAATGCGCCGCCGTCGCACGCGGTCTCGGCTGCCGGGTCGTCCTGCTCGAACCCGCCGCGGTGCCGCTCGCCCACGCCGTCGGCACGCGGATCGGCAGCATGCTCGCCGCGGCACACCGGGAGAACGGCGTCGATCTGCGCACCGGCGTCATGGTCCACGACCTCGGCGACCCCGTGCTGGCCGACGCCGACGAGGTGCTGGTGGCGATCGGGTCGCGACCCAACACGGAATGGCTGGCCGGGAGCGGCCTGACCGTCGACGACGGCCTCGTCTGCAACCGGTACAGCGAGGCGGCACCGGGTGTCTACGGCGCCGGCGACGTCGCCCGCTGGCACAACCCGCTGTTCGGTGTGGACATGCGCGTCGAGCATCGCACCAACGCCGCCGAACAGGGCATGGCCGCCGCCCGCAACCTGCTCAACCCGCACGCGCGCAAGCCGTTCGCGCCGGTGCCCTACTTCTGGTCCGACCAGTACGACCTGCGGATCCAGGCGTTCGGCCACCTCCGCGACCACGACCTGGTGGAGATCGTCGAGGGAGATCTGGGGTCACGGCGGTTCCTTGCCGCTTACCGCAGGGACGGCCGGCTGGTCGGTGCTCTCGCCGTCGGCCTGCCGCCCAAGGCTGTCCGGCCGTGGCGGCAGGCCATTGCCACCCGGGCGCTGTGGGGTGATCTCCCGCGTCAGGTCTGACGCAGCCGGCTATCCGGTCGCGTCAGTCTGCCCGCGGCGATCATCAGGACGGGCCCAGGACGCAGAACTCGTGGCCGTCCGGATCGGACAGGCACGTCCACGGGACGTCACCCTGGCCCAGGTCGAGGTCTGCGGCGCCGAGGGCCCGCAGCCGGGTCACCTCGGCCTCCTTGTCGTCACCGGGGTAGGGCAGGAGGTCGAGATGGACCCGGTCCGGCGCTGACTTCGCGCCGGGCGTGCGCAGGAATTCGAGGTACGGCCCGGAGCCCTTGGCGGAACGGAAGACCGCCGCGCCGTCGGTCGCTTCGTGCGGGGTCCAGTCGATCGCCCTACCCCAGAACTGGGCCATCGCCCGCGGATCCGCACAGTCGACGACGATGGCGGCGATCGGCCCGGTGTCTTGGTAGATCTCCCGCGGCTCCAGCACGCAGAACTCGTTGCCCTCCGGGTCGGCGAGGACCGTCCACGGCACGTCGCCCTGGCCGACGTCGGCGCGTGTGGCGCCGAGATCCCTCAGGCGCTCGATCAACTCGGCCTGATGGGCGGCCGAGGTGGTGGCGAGATCGAGGTGCACCCGGTTCTTCGCTGCGGTCTTGGCTCCCGGGACGGGTGTCTTGGCTCCCGGGACGGGTGTCTTGGCTCCCGGGACAGGTGTCTTGGCTTCCGGGACAGGGACGACGTCGATGCCGACGACTACCGGATCCGGCCAGACGAGGTCCGCGGTGGGTCCGACATAGGTGGTGACGCCGGGCTGGTGCGCGGTCCAGCCGAGCGCCGCCGCCCAGAACCGGCCGATCGCCGGCGCGTCAAGAGCCTTGATGTTCACCTGAACAGGTCGCAGTGCCATGCGGCGATCCTATGAGCGGAATCTCAGGGGCGGACGGCCTCGGGGATCGGTGTGGCGCCGGCGTTGAAGCGGATCGTGTGGCCGATCGTTGCCGGGTCATCGAGGACCTGCAGGACCACGGCGGCCACGTCCGCGCGGCTCACCGAGCCGGCCGTGGCGCCCTGCCCGGCGGTCTCGATCCGGCCGGTCGGCGGGTCGTCGGTCAGCCGGCTCGGGCCGAGAATCGTCCAGTCCAGAGACGTGGACGTCAGGTGCTGGTCGGCGGCGGCTTTGGCTTCCGCGTACGCGAAGAAGGGATTGTCCGGCGGAACGCCGTGGTCGGGCCTGGCACCGAAGTAGGAGACCATGACGTAGCGGCGGGCGTCGACCACCGCCGCGGCCTCCATCGAACGGATCGCGGCGTCACGGTCGACCGCATAGGTCCGCGAAGGATCACCGCCGCCCGCACCGGCCGACCAGACGACCGCGTCCTGCCCGTTGAGCAGCTCGGCCAGCTCGTCGATGCCGGCCCGCTCGATGTCGACGACAAGCGGCACCGCGCCGGTCGACGCCACGTCCCCGAGATGGTCGGGGTTCCGGAAGACCGCGGTCACCTCCCGCCCCGACGCGACGAGCAGCGGCAGAAGAAGCCGCGCGACCTTGCCATGCCCGCCCATCACCAGAACACGATCCATTCCCGTCACGCTACTAGGCCGGGTAAGGCTGCGTGGCCATCAGGCGGGCTACATGTGCCACGTTCGTGGCCAGAGTGGCCGTTGCCTTGCCGGTGGTGTCAGGTTTCGGTCCGGCGTCGCTGTAGTCGACCGACCCCATCGCCTCGCCCACCCAGTAGGTCGACGCCGCCGCCGGGATCGTGAAACCGACGTCGTTGAGCGCCTGGAAGACCTCGGCCGTGACGTGGTGCGCGCCGTCCTCGTTGCCGACGACCGTCACGGCTGCGGCCTTGCCGTAGGTGAGCAGCCGGCCCTGGTCGTCGGTTTCGGACAGTTCCGCGTCGAGCCGCTCCAGCACCATCTTGCAGACGCTCGACGGCTGCCCCATCCAGATCGGCGTCGACACGATCAGGATCTGCGCCGCCAGGATCTTCTCCCGGATCGCCGGCCACTCGTCACCGTCCCCCTCGTCGGTGGACACGCCGAACCGCACATCGTGGTCGACGATGCGGACGACCTCCCCGTCCACGTCGTGGTCGGCCAGGGCGGTGAGCACCTCACGCCCGAGCAGTTCCGAACTCGACGGTGCGGGCGAGGGCTTGAGGGAGCAGCAAAGCACAAGTGCCTTCAGCGTCGTCATGCCGCCTGCATGCCCTACCGGCCTTCCCCGAAACAGCCCCCCGGCGCCGCAAAAGATCAAGCCCGCCCGGGTCCCGCCGCCCGGGTCCCGCCGCCCGGTTCCGCCGCCCGGTTCCGCCGCCCGGTCTGGCCGCCCGGTCTGGCCGCCCGGCTGGCCGTGAGCGGGGTGTTTTCGCTCTTCGAGCACCCCTGAGAGCCAGCTGGTTCGGCGGGCTGGGCGTGAGCGGGGTGTTTTCGCTCTTCGGGCACCCCTGAGAGCCAGCTGGTTCGGTGGGCTGGGCGTGAGCGGGGTGTTTTCGGTCTTCGGGCACCGCTGAGGGCCAGCTGGTTCGGCGGGCTGGGCCACGGAGTTCTTTCCGTGGTGAGTACGGATGCGCTCCGTGGTGCCTGGTCGCCATGCTGGAGCAGCAAACGGAACGAGCGACGGCGAAGGGGAACCGAGATGACCGACACCAGCTTCACCGAAGAGGAACGGGCCGCGATGAAGGAGCGTGCCAAGGAGGTGCGCGCCGCCGCCCGCCGTGGTGGGAAGAAGGCGGACGGAGAGGCCGACGTCCTCGCGAAGATCGCCGAGATGTCCGGTACCGATCGTGTCCTGGCCGAGCGGATCCACGCCATCGTCAAGGAGAACGCACCGGGCCTGACCCCGAAGACCTGGTACGGCATGCCCGGTTACGCCGGCGACAACGGGAAGGTCGTCTGCTTCTTCCAGAGCGCCGAGAAGTTCAAGTCCCGGTACGCGACGTTCGGCTTCAACGAGGACGCGCTGCTCGACGACGGCTCGATGTGGCCGACGGCGTTCGCCGTGACCGAGTTGACCGCGGAGAACGAGGCCCGGATCGCCGAGCTGGTCAAGAGGGCGGCGGGCTGACGCCGGTTTGGTCGCGGGATGCACGTTATGCCGGGCCGGAGCGGGGTACTCGTCGGCGACTGCCGATGATCGCTACAGGAGGCCTGACACAGATGGACAGCAAGCCGGGTCGTGTGGTGAAGGACGCGGTGGAGGCGGCCGCTCACAAGGTCGCCGAGATCGCCGACAGCCTGACCGACCGAGTACCGGGCTCCCCGGGCAGTGGGACTCCCACCGTCGAGGAGCCGACAACACCCATCGAGCCGCTGCCGCCCAAGCGGGAGCAGGGTACGCCGGACACCCGTACCCCGACCGGCGCCGAGACCGGCCTGCCGGCTCCGGCGAAGTCGCAGCAGGGTGCCTACCTGACCACCGCACAGGGTGCGCGGCTGCGCGACACCGACCACTCGCTGAAGGCGGGGCCGCGGGGCCCGATCCTGATGCAGGATCACCACTTCCGCGAGAAGATCATGCATTTCGACCACGAGCGGATCCCGGAGCGGGTGGTGCACGCCCGCGGCGCCGGCGCGCACGGCACGTTCACCGGTTACGGCACGGCCGACGGCGTCACCCGGGCCGGGTTCCTGGCCAAGGGCAAGGAAACCCAGGTTTTCGTACGGTTCTCCACCGTGCTGGGGTCGCGGGGCTCGGCCGACACGGTCCGGGACACCCGCGGCTTCGCCACCAAGTTCTACACCGACGAGGGTACGTTCGACCTGGTCGCGAACAACATGCCGGTCTTCTTCATCCAGGACGCCATCAAGTTCCCGGACGTCATCCACGCCGCCAAGTGGCACCCGGACCGGGAGATCCCGCAGGCGCAGAGCGCTCACGACACGTTCTGGGACTTCGTCTCGCTGCACACCGAGGCGCAGCACCACACGATCTGGAACATGTCGGACCGGGGGATCCCGCGTTCGTACCGGCACATGGAGGGCTTCGGCGTCCACACGTTCCGGCTGGTGAACGCGGCCGGTGAGACGGTCCTGGTCAAGTTCCACTGGAAGCCGAAGCTGGGCGTGCACTCCCTGACGTGGGAGGAGGCGCAGATGCTCGGCGGCATCGACCCGGACTTCCACCGCCGTGACCTCTACGACGCCATCGAGGCGGGGGCGTACCCGGAGTGGGAGCTGGGCATCCAGATCTTCCCGGACACCCCGGAGGAGACCTTCGCGGGCATCGACCTGCTGGACCCGACCAAGATCGTGCCGGAGGAGCTGGCGCCGGTCCAGGCGATCGGCAAGCTGGTGCTCGACCGTACGCCGACGAACTTCTTCGCCGAGGTCGAGCAGGTCGCGTTCCACCTCGGGCACCTGCCGCCCGGCATCGACGTGACGAACGACCCGCTGTTGCAGGGACGGCTCTTCTCGTACCTCGACACCCAGCTCACCCGCCTGGCCGGGCCGAACTTCGGCCAGATCCCGATCAACCGCCCGCACGCGCCGGTCAACGACATGCTCCGCGACGGTTTCCACCAGCAGGCGGTGCACGCGGGTGTCGCGCCCTACCGCCCGAACTCGCTCGACGGCGGCAACCCGTCGGAGGCGGGCGACGCGGAGAACGCGTTCCTCGACGTGCCGGTGATGGTCGCCGAGGCACCGAAGATCCGGGCGAACCCGGTCTCCTTCGACGACCACTACAGCCAGGTGCGCCTGTTCTGGGAGAGCATGAGCCCGGTCGAGAAGGAACACATCATCCGGGCGTACACGTTCGAGCTCGGCAAGTGCTACGAGCAGGCGATCAAGGAGCGGCAGCTGCAGTGCCTGGCCAACATCGACCCGGTGCTGTGCGAGCAGGTGGCCACCGGCCTGGGCCTGCCCGTGCCGCAGCCGACGGTGCCGCTGCCCGAGGTCACGCCGAGCCCGGTGCTGTCCCAGGTCGGCAGGCAGTGGCCCGGTGACGGCCGCATGGTCGGCATCGTCGTCGACCCGGACCACCTGGACAGCGACCTCGCCGAGGTACGCCAGGCGGTCTTCGCCGCCGGCATGGTCCCGCTGCTCATCGCACCGCACGGCGGCACGGTCGGCGGCATGCCGGTGCAGCGCACGTTCGCGACGGCCCGCTCGGTGGAGTTCGACGCCCTCATCGTGGCCGGTGCGCCGGTCCCCGCGCCGGACGCCCTGCCCGGCCGTGACGAGAAGGCCGGTGCGCCGGGTACCGCGGCGATCGATCCCCGCGTGATCCTGATGGTGCAGGAGTGCTGGCGGCACGCCAAGGCGATCGGTGCCTGGGGCGGCGGCGCGGCCGTGCTGGAGGCCGCCGGCGTCGCCGGGACCCCCGGTGTGGTCGCCGCCGAGGACGGGACTGTCTTCCAGTCCGTCCAGCAGCTGATGGCCTCGCACCGGGTCTGGGAACGGTTCCCGGTGACGGTCGCGTGACCTACCCGCCGGGGCGCGGTTATCCGCGCCCCGGCGGGGCATCCGTCGACCATGACAACCACGAACGAATTCGCTGTCGTCACCGGAGCCTCCAGCGGGATCGGCTACGAACTGGCCCGGCAGTTCGCCGAGCACGGCTACGACCTGCTGATCATCGCGGAGGACGCCGAGATCGAGCGGGCCGCCGCCGCCCTGCAGCGCGACGGCCGCAACCAGGTCACCGCGGTCCGCGCGGACCTCGCCACGTTCGAGGGTGTCGAGCAGGTCTACGGCGCGATCCGCGAGACCGGCCGCGACGTGGACGCGATCGCCCTCAACGCCGGCCGCGGCATCGGCGGTGACTTCACCCGCGACACCGACCTCACCGACGAGCTGAACGTCATCGACGTCAACGTCACCTCGACCGTGCACCTCGCCAAGCGCGTCCTGTCGGACATGGTGGCCCGCGACGCCGGCCAGGTGCTGTTCACCTCGTCGATCGCGTCCACGATGCCGGGCACCTACCAGGCGGTCTACAACGCGTCGAAGTCCTTCGTCCAGTCGTTCGCGGAGGCGTTGCGCGCCGAGCTCAAGGACACCGGCGTGACGGTGACGTCGCTGATGCCCGGCCCGACCGACACGAACTTCTTCCACCGCGCCGAGATGGACGACACCCGGGTCGGGTCGAGCAAGAAGGACGACCCGGCGGACGTCGCCAAGCAGGGCTTCGAGGCGATGCGCAAGGACCGGGAGAAGGTCGTCGCCGGTTCGCTGAAGACCAAGGCGCAGGGTGTGGCGTCGAAGGTGATGCCGGACAGCGTCAAGGCCGAGATGCACCGCCGGATGGCCGAGCCGGGTTCCGGCAAGGAGTAGTCATCGCGACGATGATGACCGAAATCCGCCAGCCTCGCCCGGGCGGTGCGGGAAGACTCGGAGCATGCCGAACGACAAGGCCCGCATCTTCCGGGCGCTGCACGACCGTACCCCGCTTGTTCTGCCCAACGCCTGGGACGCCGCGAGTGCCGCGCTGATCGCCAGGGCCGGCGCCCCGGCGATCGCGACCACCAGCGGCGGTGTCGCCTGGTCGCTGGGCCGGCCGGACGGCCAGGTCCTCGGCCGCGACGAGATGACGGCGGCGGTCCGGCGGATCGCCGCCGCCGTGGACGTACCGGTGACCGCCGACATCGAGCACGGTTACGACGACGTGGCGGGCGCGATCCGGGCGATCGCCGGCGCCGGGGCCGCGGGCGTCAACATCGAGGACACCGTCGCCGGCTCGCTGCGGCCGGTGGGTGAGCAGGCGGCGCGCCTGCGTGAAGCCCGCGACGCCGACGCGGACGTGGTGATCAACGCGCGCACCGACGTGTTCCTTTTCGGTCTTGGCGGGCTCGACGACGTCCTGGAGAGGGCGGCGGCCTACGCCGAGGCGGGCGCCGACTGCCTGTTCGTTCCCGGTCTGCTCGACCTGGGCACGCTCACCGAGCTGGTCAAGTCCTCGCCGCTGCCGATCAACGCGATGGCCGGTCCGGGCGGGCCCACCGTCGCCGAGCTCGCGGCCACCGGCGTGCGCCGGATCAGCGTCGGCACCGCGATCGCGCAGGCCGCCTACGGTCTCGCCGAGCGCGCCGCCCGCGAGATCCTCGAGGCCGGCACCTTCCGGGCACTGGAGGGCGGCGCGGCCTATCCGGAGCTCAACGCGCTGAGCTCACGGGCCTGACGTCCGGAAACGATCCGTCGCCGAACAGGATGCGCGCGGCCAGGGCCCGGCCGGCCCGGCCGCGCATCATCGCCACAGCGGCCTCTGTCAGTGCGGGGGAGCGCAGGCCGGCGTACGCGCGGCGCAGCGCCAGCCGCCCCCGGAACCGGGACCGCAGCGCACCACCGTCGTAGTCCCGCAGGACATCCGGATCTCGGGTGCGCAGGTATTCCGCGGTGACCGACGCCGCCAGCTCCGACATCCGCAGGCACGGGTCCAGGCCACCGGCGGTCAGCGGCGACACCGCACCGGCCGCGTCACCGACGAGCAGGCCGTCCGGGCAGGCCAGCCGCCGCAGCACACCACCGACCGGGATCGGCCCGCCACGCTTCTCCACCGATCCGGCCACCGCCGGCGGACCCGGCGCGCTCGCTGCGAACTCGTCCAGCAGATGCCGCACCCCGGACCGCATCGCCGCCGGATCCCCGGCCACCCCCACATGCGCATGATGTCCGTCATCGATCACCCAGCCCAGATAACCGGGAGCCAGCCGCGGATCCAGCACGCAGTGAAACGCCGGCCGAGCACCGGGCGCCACCGGATGGACGACCTCCGCACCGATCAGAAACCGCCGGTTGACGCTCAGGCCGAGATCACGAGCCACCGTCGACCGGGCACCGTCAGCACCGATCACAAACCGCGCGGCCACCGGTTCGGCGCCGGCCAGTCGCACGAGACCATCGGCAAAACCGCGATGGCGTACGCCTAAAAGCACCTCCGCCCCCGCCGCCTCGGCCCCAGCTCGGGCATGTGCGTAAACGCCCGCCATATCGGCCACCCGGAACTCGACCCGATCGCTGACCAGATGGATCGGCTCCCTGCGCGACGGCGGGTACAACAGCACATCCCGGACGCCCGGACCCAGCAGATGCTCCGGCAGATCGAAGTCGTCGAGCGTACGCCGAACAAAGATCCCGGTCGTGCGAATACCCGCCGTCAGCGTCCGCCGCCGGTCCACCACCAGCACGTTCAGGTCCCGCTCCGCCAGCAGGCGGGCGGTGTGCAGCCCGGCCAGCCCGGCACCCACCACCACGACGTCGACTCTCCGCATGCCCCGGCACGCTAGGCGCCGGAACCCCTCCCGGCGGGCCCGTGCACAACACCTGCCCCAGACCTGCACACTTCGGCCTTACATTGATGGCTCCCACCCTTCTCCACCGAAGCCGGGGGACCCCATCGTGACCGACATCCTTCCCGCGAACCAGATCCAGATCCTGCGCCTGCTGTGCGACACGATCGTGCCCGCCATCAACCACCCGGACGACACCGACGGGTTCTGGGCCCGCCGCGCCACCGACGTCGGCGCCGACCACGGCGTCCTCGCCATGCTCGGCGCCATGCCGGCCGAGCAGCGGGAGGCGATCGGCAGCCTGCTCGACGTCCTCGCGGCCCAGGGCTTCCAGCCGGACGCCACCCAGGAGACCCGCGAACAGATCCTGGCCGGCCTGTCCGCGGCCTCCGAACAGGCCGCCGCCGGCATCGCCGGGCTCACCAGCCTCATCCTGCTTCTCACCTACGGCATCACCGACAGCAGCGGCCGCAATCCGAACTGGACCCGGCTCGGCTACCCCGGACCGGTCACCCCCGCACCGCGGGCCGAACCGCCCGCGATCACCCCGCTGCGTCCCGGCGGCGACCTCGAACTGGACGCCGACGTCGTGGTGATCGGCTCCGGCGCCGGCGGTGGCCTGATCGCCGGGCGGCTCGCCGCCGGCGGTGCCCGCGTCGTGGTCCTCGAAGCCGGCCGTCACCGCACGGAGCAGGACTTCCACCAGCTCGAACTCGCCGCCTACCGCAACTCGTACTGGCGTGGCGGGCCGACGCCGACCGGCGATTCCAACCTCACGCTGATGGCCGGCAGCGGCGTCGGCGGCGGCACCGTCATCAACTGGACCAACTGCATCAGGACCAAGGATTCCGTACGCAGGGAGTGGGCCGCCGAGCACGGCCTCACCGACGTCGCCACGGCCGCGTTCGACAGCCATCTCGACACGGTGTGGCAGGAGCTGTCGGTCAACGGGCAGTGCTCGGAGCTCAACCCCGTCCACGAGGCGATGCAGCGCGGCGCCGACGCGCTCGGCTGGTCGTTCGCCACCGTCACCCGCAACTGGGACGAGAAGCGCCACGACGCCGCTATCGCAGGTCACCTCGGCTTCGGCGACCGGTCCGGGGCGAAGCGCTCCACGCTCAAGGTCTACCTGGAACCGGCCGTCCTTTCCCACGGCGCCCGCGTCGTCGACGGCTGCCAGGCCGTGAAGGTCCTGACCGAGGGTGGCCGGGCGGCGGGCGTGTCCGGGCGCTGGACCAGCGAGGACGGCACCCGGTCGGCGGAGGTCACGGTCCGCGCCCCGATCGTCGTCGTGGCCGCCGGAGCCCTGGAGTCACCCGGTGTGCTGCTGCGCTCCGGCATCGGCGGGCCCGCGGTGGGGGAGTACCTGCGGCTGCACCCGTGCACGGTGACCATGGGCGACTACGGCACCGACATGAAAGCCTGGTGGGGAGCGCCGCATGCCGGGCTGGTCAACGAGTTCGCCGACGTGGAGGACGGGTACGGGTTCCTGATGGAGAGCGTCCAGTACACGACGGCGCTCGGTGCGTCCTCGGTGCCGTTCAGCACCGCGGCCGAGCACAAGCAGGCGATGGCCGGCTATCGCGGCAACGGGTCGTTCATCGGGCTGGTCCGCGATCACGGCCACGGGCGGGTCACCGTGGACGCGAGTGGGAACACGGTGGCCTGGTATGCGGTCGAGGACGCGGTAGACGTACGGAACAGTCAGCGTGCCCTGTCCGCCCAGATCCGCCTGCACCACGCGGCCGGTGCCCGCGCGATCCGCGTGCTGGCCCGCGGCCTCGCACCCTGGCAGCGGGGCGACGACCTCGACGCCTACATCTCGCGCGCCCAGCAGCTGCCGCTGCGGGCCGGTGGTGCGACGCTGTTCTCGGCGCACCAGATGGGCAGCTGCCGGATGGGCACCGACCCGGCGACGAGCGTGGCCGACCCGCGCGGCGAACTGCACGACACTCCGGGCGTGTGGATCGGTGACGGGTCCGCGTTTCCGACCTCCTCGGGTACGAATCCGATGATCACGATTCTGGCGCTGGCGTCACGCACCGCCGAGTCGATTTTGGATGGCACGAAACGGTGAGGGGCTGATCATCGCGGGCTCCTACAGTCATCGGGAGGACGGTCCGAGGGGGCCGTCACCTGCGATGACGGGGAACCCGCGTGATGAGCAAAGCCGTTGTGCCGACTGTCGCCGTTGTGCTTTCCGCGGCGCTGGTCGCTGGTTGTTCGTCGTCACCGTCGCGGTCCGGCTCGTCAGACGCCGCGGGGTCGCCGGCGGTTGTCTCGCCCCTGCCCGCTGACGTCTCGCCGTCTGCGGTTGTGTCGTCGCCGTCCGGTGTCCCGGCTGCTGTTGGTGATGCCGGGGACGGCGGGAACTGGTTCTCGGCGCTCGCCGACTGCCCTGACGAGGGTCAGGAACCGGAGGTGCAGAGGCTGATCCAGGCCGACGTCACCGGCGACAACGTGAAGGACGCCCTGGTCGCGCGGACCTGTGAGGCCAGCACGTCCTACCTGCCCAGCACGGTCGAGGTCTTCGACGGCCTGGCCGGTGGCGAGAAACCGCGCCGGATCGCGACCCTGCTCGACGAGGCGGGGGCGACCGACCTGCCGTGGTACCGCTCGCTGAAGGTGGAGGCGGACCTCGTCGTCATCCAGGCCTACGGCGTGAGCCCGGATGGGGTGCCGGCGTGCCCGGATCTCAAGCTCACCTACACCTACCGCTGGTCCGGCGGCGACTTCGAACGCGTCGCCCGCGAGACCGCCAAGACCACCGACTGCCTTCCCGTCGGCTGACCCGCCGGTCCCGGCGTGCCCCCCACGGTTCAGGAACCGCCGCTAAGGTCGGGAAAGGACGACGGGGAGGAGGCAAGCGATGGCGTCAACAGCCGCATATGACGAGATCGCCGACTGGTATGAGCACGAGTTCCTGCCCCGCCAGGCCGACGGCGACCCGCTCGGCATCCGCAGCGCGCTGTCCGATCTGCTCGGTCCCGGCAGGGGCGGCACCTGCCTGGAGATCGGCTGCGGCACCGGCGTCTACGCCGACCAGCTCCGCGGCCTCGGATGGGCACCCATCGGCGTCGACCTCTCCGCCGGGATGCTGCGCCACGCCCGCGGCCGCCTACCCACCGCGCTTGCCGACGCCGCCCGGCTCCCGATCGCCCCGGGTTCGCTCGACGCCGTGGTCACCGTGATGGCCCACACCGACATGCCCGACTATCCGGCCGTGCTGCGGGAGGCGGCCCGCGTCCTGCGCCCGGGCGGCGTCCTGGTCCACGTCGGCGTCCACCCGTGCTTCTGCGGCGGTTTCGCCGACCGGGCCAACCAGGACGCGATCGTCATCCGCCCCGGCTACCGTGACGGCCACTGGACCACGGACTCCTGGACCGACCAGGGCATCCGCGACAAAGTCGGCGCCGGCCATTGGCCCCTGCCGGGCCTGCTCAACGCGTTCATCACCGCCGGCCTGACGATCGACCGCCTCGCCGAGGGCGGCACCCCCACACCGATCGTCCTCGGCATCCGAGCGCGGGCACTCGGCTCAGGCGTTTGACTCAGGCACTTCCGAGGTTCCGCCGACGCGGCCCGGTTCTTTCACCGGAGTGCGGTGGGGCGGCGGGCGGTGGGGTGGCGGGCGGTGGGGCGAAGCGCGAGGTCGGACGAGGCGCGGAGGGCCGGGGTCAGTGGGCCGGGATCAGTGGGCGTGGTGCTGGTGGACCACGGCGTGACCCTTGCCGCGGGAGATCAGCCAGCGGTTGACCGGGACGGTGAGTACGAAGGCCACGACCAGGGCGAAGGCGAGCGACGCCCAGAACAGCCAGTTGGACAGGCCGGCCTCCATCGCGCCGGGGACGACCAGCATCACGGCGTTGTCGATGATCTCCATGACGGCGATGGAGACCGTGTCGGCGGCCAGGGCGACCTTCAGGGCGGTGCGCAGGTTGATGCCGGAGCGAAGCAGCGGGCGCATGGTCAGGGCGTAGCCGAACACGAAGGCGAGTACGACGGCTAGGACCACGGTGGGGCCGGCGGACCAGCCGAGGGCGGTGCCGATCACCATGCCGAGTACCTCGCCGATGGCGCAGCCGGTGAGGCAGTGCAGCGTTGCCTGGATCGCCGGGCGCCAGGGTGCTGTTGTCGGGTGCACGTTGTCAGCCATGTGCCGAGAATACCCCCGGGGGGTATATAAAGGCCAGAGTGACGAAGGGAACGTGACCGCGGGAGAGCGGCGGGGAGGATGCGGGAAAGGGAACGCGGGGCGGCCGGAGCCACCCCGCGTTCGGGCTCGAAGAGCGTGACCCGGCATGGCACCCCCCAGCGTGCCGGGCCGCCCCCGTACCGCTCTTCGAGAGCACGGAGAATCGTATACGATTTCCGGGATGGTATACGATCCGCTGCACGGCGTCCAGAGGGGAGTGTTCAGCGTGCAGCGCACTCGAGAGGTCACCGAGACGTCCCCGCCGTCCAAGCACGAGGCGGTGTACCGGAAGATTCGTGAGCGGATCCTGAACGGTAGCTACAGGCCGGGGAGCCGTCTGGTGCTCAGCGCCATCGCGCGGGATCTTGATGTCAGCCCGGTGCCGGTCCGCGAGGCGATCCGCCGGCTGGAGGCGGAGAACCTGGTCACCTTCGAGCGCAACGTCGGTGCCCGGGTCAACACGCTTGACGACGACACGTGGGAACAGCTCGTCGAGACCCTGGCGGTGCTGGACGGTTATGCGACCCGTCGTGCCCAGTTCGCGATCACCCCGGCCGCCATCACCGAGGCGCAGCGGCTCAACGACGCGCTCCGCCGATATGCGGACGGCCCGGCCGATCATGACGAGGTCATGCGGTTGCACCGGGCCTTTCACCGGACGATCTACTCGCACGCCGACAACGAGTACCTGATCGAGTCCCTGGACCGCGTGTGGGACCGCATCGACGCGTCCCGCGTTCTGGTCTCCAGCTGGCCCGCGCGCCGCCTGGCGAGCGCGGTCGACGAGCACGACGGCATCCTGAGCCAACTGCGCGCCGGTGACGTCGACCCCGCCGAGCTGGAGCGATGCACCCGCCAGCACAACCTCAACGCGATCATCGCCATCCAGGGCCGCGGCGAGCTCGGCTGACCCGCCACCGGAACGGACCGCAGTGAGAACGGCCGGAGCGAAGCAGGAGAAGCCTTGTCACTGGCGGGCTGAAGCGCCCGCCACCTCATCCAGCACATCCTGAAGCTTCTGCAGCAGATCAGGCCCGGTGAACGGCTTTTCGATGAACGCGATGTCCTCGTCGATCACATGGGTGGTGCCGAGCAGCCCGTTGCTGTACCCGGACATGTAGAGCACCGGCAGATCGGGCCGCCCCTCCCGGAGCAGCTCCACCAGCCGCGGACCCGACATCTCCGGCATGATCACGTCGGTGAGCAGTACGTCGCACGGGTGCTCGGCGTCCGCTGCCAGGGCGGCCGGGCCGTTCTCCACCGTCACGACGTGGTAGCCGCCGTTGCCGAGAATCCGGGTCACCACCCGGGCCAGGGCGGGCTCGTCCTCGACCACCATGACCGTACGGCCGGCGCCGTCCCGGGGTGCCGGGCGCGAGCGTGAGGTGTCGAGCTGGGCGGCGCTCTCCGCGAGCGGCAGGTAGATCCGGAAGGTGGTGCCGATGCCGGGCTCGGAGTACAGGTTGATGCTGCCCCCGGCCTCGGTGACGATCCCATAGACCGTTGCGAGGCCGAGTCCCGTACCCCTGCCGTGGGGTTTTGTGGTGTAAAAGGGCTCGAAGATGTGCTCGGCGACCTCGGCCGGTATCCCCTCGCCGGTGTCGCTGACCAGCAGCCGGGCATAGGTGCCCGCGGGCAGTGGTGGCTGCATGTCGATCTCGTCGCCGCCCAGCGCGGCGGTGTTCACCTCCAGGACCAGCGTCCCGCCGCCGGGCATCGCGTCCCGGGCGTTGATCGCCAGATTGAGCAGCACCTGCTGGATCTGGCCGGGGTCGGCGACCACGCTCACCGGCTCCGCCGCCGGTACGGTGATCAGCGCGATGTCCTCCCCGATGGTCCGCGCCAGCATCGCCTGCACCTCGGCGACCGCCGGGTTCAGGTCCATCAGCTGCGGCTGGATCGCGTCGCCCCGGGTGAACGTGAGCAGCTGCCGGGTCAGGTTGGTGGCCCGCCCGGCCGCCGTCCGCACGTGTGACAGGTCCGCCCGTACCTCTGGCTTGTCCTCGCACTGCTCCGCGGCGAACTCGGTGTAGTTGGTGATGATCGCCAAAATGTTGTTGAAGTCGTGCGCCACCCCGCCGGCCAGCTTGCCCAGGCTCTCCATCCGCTGCGCCTGGTGACTGCGCTCGGCCATCGCCCGCTGCTGTTCGGCGGCCTCCACCGCGGCGGTCACGTTGCGCGCCACCACGGCGACGCCGCTGAGCGCGCCGGTGGCGTCGTGGATCGGCTCGACGTCGAAGGCGACGTCGACCCTGGTGCCGTCCTTGCGGACACGCCGGCCGGTGTAGTGGATGTCGGTCTCGCCGGCGTTGATCCGGGCGAGCGCCGACCGCTGGTGTCCCATCGTGTCCGGGTCGGTCAGCACCGCTATGGACCGGCCGATCATCTCCTCGGCGGGATAGCCGAACAGCCGCTCCGCACCCCGGTTCCACGCCGTGACGATCCCGCGCGGGGTGGCGCCGATGATCGCGTCGTCGATGTGGTCGGCGACCGTGGCCAGGAACGCCCGGTTGCTCTCGGCCGCCTCCCGCGCCGCAGTCTCCCGCGCGTTCGCCTCGTTGATCCGGTGCTGGCCCCATGGGTCGACGTAGATCGCCCCCGGCCCCAGCAGGACGGCGTACCCCCGCCGCAGTGACCAGTAGTAGACGCCGATCATCGCGGTGACCGCGTCCCAGGACGCCATTGCCCAGATCCACTCCCGGCCGGGGTGCCCGTGCAGGGACGCGGCCTCGCTCATGATGGTGCGGTATCCCATCACCGCGTGCAGCCCGTGCCCGACCGCGCAGCTGAAGAAGATCATGGCGGTGGCGACCGCCAGCTTGTTGGTGCGCAGCTGACCCGCCCGGCTCACGGGCACGAGGATGGCCATCATGATCGCCGCGTAGGCCATCATGATCATCAGGTTGCCGAGAAGGTAGATCTGGTCCGGCACGTAGTAATGATCGGGCGAAAGCTGAGCGGGATTAGCCCTGCTCCAGCCGCCGCGCCAGCGTTGTCAGCTCGGCCCGTCGCGCGCGGGCCCGCCGCAGCACCGTTTCCGCCGCGGCCACGCACCCCAGTCCGGTGGCGGCGACCGTCAGCGGGACCGGGCCCGGCGCCACGGTCGCGACGGCGACCGCGACCCCGCCGTCAGCGTGCTGAACCCGCACGCCAGCCACCCGGCCACCACCAGGTCCAGGGCGAACAGCGGCATCCGGGTCAGCGACCACACCGCGAAACCCGGCCCAGCTCAGACCGGGTGGAAGGTTCACGCGGTGCGGGCCACCTTGCGGGCGCGCTTGTTCGCGTACATCCGGTCGTCGGCCGCCGCCAGCAGCACATCGGGCGCGACCTGGCGGCGCTCGGTCCAGAGCGTGGCGCCGACGGCCGCGGTCACCCGCAGCGTGTGCCCACGCCAGGGAAGTGGTGCGGCGACAGCTTCGGCGATGCGATCACCGAGGGCGTACGCGGAAGCCTCATCAGTGTCCGGACAGAAGATCAGGAATTCGTCGCCACCGATCCGGGCAACAACGTCTTTCGTACGGACGACCGCGTTGATCCGGGCCGCTGTGGAACGGAGCACCTCGTCGCCGGCCTCGTGCCCGTACCCGTCGTTGATCGGCTTGAAATCGTTGAGGTCGCAATAGATCAGCGCCAGCTCGCCGGCCCGCCCGGCAGCGTGCCGGGTGATCGCCTCCTCCATCACCTGGAACAGCCGCCGCCGGTTGATCAGGCCGGTCAGCTCGTCGTGCGCCGCCTGATGCGCCAGGGCCTGCTGGTCGCGGGCACGCTGCGCGCTGAGCCGGCTGATCCGGATCATCACGAGCGGCACGGTCAGCATCGGCGCGAGGGTGAGCAGCAGCCCGTCCGGCGGTACGCCGACCACCTGACCGATCGCGCCGACGAGCGGCACCACCAGGATCGCCGTACCGAACATCTTCAGCTGTAGCCGCGGCGACCGGGAAACTTGTGGGGCGCTCGGCTCCATCAGCACGATGACGCTGGGGTGCATCGCAGCCGCGCCCAGGCAGAGGTATCCGAGGGCGAAACACAGTGCCGGGACGGTGGCCTGATGCTCGGCGGCGGACGGCAGCGCGTTGACGGTGGCGATACCGACGACTGTGCAACCGAGCGCCGCGAACAGGAACGCGAGGCAGGCGCGGCCGGCGCCGCAGGTCCGGGCGACCCGCAGCAGGGAACCGCAGATGCCGAACAGTACGAGAATCTGGGTGAGCACGATCAGCTGCTGGCCGGTGCCGGCGTGCGCGTCCAGCAGCCGGGGGCGGAACAGGAACTCCCACACCGGTGCGGCCACCGCGATACCCCACACGGCCGCGTCGATCGTTCCGCTGCCGTCCTTCGGCGCGTGCCGCAGCACGATCATCAGGCTGGCGGCCAGCAGGAGCGCGTACCCGCCGATCTGCGGCGGGGCCACCAGCAGATCGGGCGGGCGGGACCAGCCGGTGTCTAGTACGACAGGCAGCGTCCAGAGGCCGTTGCAGATGCTCAGCAGCGTGAGCGCGCCGATCACCAGGCGCCAGGGTCGCCGGTCGGTCACCCGGTTGACCCGGATGCCTACTGCTACGGCGATTGCTGCGACTACGCCGGAGGCGAAGAGCAGGGTCAGGCGTACGGGGGCGGTGCCGGTGATGTGCCCGAAGGTGAAAACGGCGACCACCAGGAGGAACACCAGCGGGACCAGGACATGGCGATGCCCGGTGCGCGAGGTCCTTGGCGTGTCCACGCAGGGTCTATCGCCATCGGCGCTCCGGTCTTGAGGAACGCCGCGGTGAGTGATGTTTCGGACAGTGCTACGGCGCGCCAGCTGGTCGGCGGCTGGCGGGCTGTCGGGCGGGGTGCGGGCGGATTGCGGGCGGATTGCGGGCGGAGTGCGGGCGGAGTGCGGGCGGGGTTGCGAGAGTGATGGATGTCGATGCAAGATCGGTTGGGTCGGCGCCTGGGCCGTCGTGTCCGTCCTCAAAGGAGAGATCATGACCAGACCGGTGAACCGACCTCTGGCCGTTGCCGCGGCTATCGCTGTCGCTGCTTTCGGCGCGTTCGCTGCTCCGGCGCCGGCCTCGGCGCACTGGAGCTGCGGGAGGGCCGCTCCCTCGGATAGGGATACCAGCGGCAACCACATCGTCTACTACAACTCTGTCCCGTCGCGCGTCGGCTCGTCCCGGCGCTGCGCGATTCAGGAGAACTACATCTTCCAGTCGGATCGTCTCGACTACCACTGCTATACGCGGGACATCGACAATACCGAGTTCTGGACCTACGTTGTCGTGGTCGGGCAGAACAAGCGCGGCTGGATCCGTGAGAGCGACCTGGCAGACGGTGGGTCGAACGTGCGTTGTGTGGGCGACACCTGATATCGGTTCTTCTGATCGGGCTCCGGTTCCTCGGTTGTGAGGATGCCGGGGCCTTGGTCTTCCGCTCGGCCTGCGATTGACGGGCTATGCCAGGAATGCAATGTGGCATGATCGAATGCTTACAGCTCGGGGCGCGGGTGCGGAATAATTATTCGCATGAGGCAGGCGTCGTTCTTCAGTCGGACTGAAATTGCGGTGATGCGTGACCGGACCGCTTCTCGCAATTATTCCGCCGAGCGTGACGCATTTCGCCGGGAGCATGAAAGGCATCGGGCTTGGGGGTTGCGGCAGCGGCATGCCGAGAAGCTTCGGCGCATCGAGCAGAGCCGGTCGGGGGCGGTGACGGCGCCTGCCGACGCAAGTAAGCCCGCGGTGGCTGGGCGCGCTCCGCCACCTGCGCCGCCCGTGCCCACTCCGGCACCTGCGCCGCCCGTGCCCACTCCGGCACCTGCGCCGCCCGTGCCCACTCCGCCACCTGCGCCGCCCGCGGCAGCTGCGCCGCCCGCGGCAGCTGCGCCGCCCGCGGTGCCCGTGCCCACTCCGCCGCCTGCGCCCACTCCGCCGGCATCTTCGATGGTGAGCCTGCCATCCCGAGCTGCGCGGGGATTGGCGGTCCGGTCGTGGGACAGGGCTGTGGGAGTCGTCGCTGCGACGATTGGCTTGCTCTGGGCTTTTATTGAATTTGGGTGGTCGTTGCGGGATTGTGGTCTATGTGGCAGTCGGTGTTGTCGGGCCGGTCCGGGTGCGCGTGGGTCACCATGCTGTGGCAGGGGTGAGTGTAGGCGGGTCGGAGTTCTTTGTTCTTGTTTCTATTGTCTTTGTTTATTGGTCGCGGCCGTATTTGTCGAAGGGTACTGTCCAGTCGCCCAGGCCGTTCCAGATGGGGAGGTCGCGGGGGGTGTTCTTGACGTCTACTATGTCGCCGATGAGGAAGGTGTTGTAGACCCATTTTGCGTCGGCTGTGCTGAGGTTGATGCAGCCGTGGGAGAGGTTGGCGCGGCCGAGCGAGCCGTTCCAAGGGGCGGCGTGGAGGTATTCGCCGGAGTAGCTGATGCGGGTGCAGAATTCGATGTTCTCGGACACGTAGTAGTTCGGGTCCTTGGGGTCGGAGACGCCGTAACTCGCGGAGCTCATCGTGTGTTTGCGTTTCTTGCCCAGGACGACGTGGGGGCCGCCGGCCGTCCAGTAACTGATGCGTTCGCCGTTGGCGCCGGTGGTGCCGCCGCCCTTGCCGAGGCTGCTCTTCATCGTGCGAACGAGTTTGCCGTCGATGTAGACCTTCGTCAGGTGGGTGCGGTTGTCGCTGATCGCGATCAACTGGCGGCCGATCTTGAAGTTGGTCGAGACGTTTTTCGCGCCGTACGTCGTCTTTCCGAGTTTTACGCCGTACATGGTGACGTTGACCTTGATTGTGGTGCCGGCTGCCCAGTATTTCGCGGGGCGCCAGTGCACGGTCTTGTCGTCTTTCCAGTAGAACTTGCCCTCGACGGCCGGCGAGGTCTTGATCTCGATGGCCTTCTCCGCAGCGTTCTTGTTGACGGCGCGGCTGAAGGCGACGATCACCGGCTGGCCGGCGCCGTATGTTCTGCCCTCCTTGAGGGCGAGCATCGAGTTGGCCTGGAAGGTGACCTGGGCGACGTTCGCCGGCTTCAGCGTGGTGAAGGTGGTGTCCTGGGTGGTCGCCGTGCCCGCGCTGTCGGCGGCCGTGACCGTCACCTTGTACTTCTTGCCGTAAGCCAGGTCGTCGGTCGAGCGCCAGGTTCCGTCGTCCTGCATCGCGCCGTCGATCTTCGCCTTGCCGGCGGTGACGGTGACCGACTGGAGGGTGCCGTCCGCGGCGCTGACGGTGATCGGGTCGACCGGCGACACGTCGGTGTCGCCGGCGGCCGGGGTCACGGTGAGCCGGACGGGCGTGACGGGGGCCGGTTCGATGTTCGCGGCCGGCTCGACCCAGTTCGTGGTGCCGCTGCCCGGCTTGTCCGAGGAGGAGCACCCGGCAGCCGTGGCTGCTGCGGCCACGCCGACCGCGCCGATAATCACCTTGCGTCGCTGAATCATGACTCTCACATTCGAGGGGATGTCAACCGGCGCCATCCATGGGCCCTACAGGGTAAGACGTGAGCGGGGCTCAAAAAGTTGAGTCCTTCCCAAAAGAATGATCATCCTGACAGATCTCGATCCCGAGCGGTAGGCCGGATCGGCCGCGCGGTGACAACCGGAATGTGACGTCGGCGACGGTGCTTCACCTGCTCAAAGGGACGTCTCAGGTGTCGGTGCGGTAACCAGTCGCTGGACGCGGGCAACTGGCTCGAGATGGCGGCGACCGGCGACAGCATCGGGCAGCGGTGGCATTTCGTTCCGCTGGGTGACGAGTCGTTCGCGGTGCGCGCCTCCTCGTACGGCGACTGCTATTCGCTCGACACACACAAGAACGGCTGGCTGCCGGACCAGCGCAAGACCTACCTCGCCGAGAGCCGCCGCCGCTGGCGGACCATCCTGCACCCGCTCACCGACGCCGACGGCCTCTCGATGATCGTGCTGCCGGTCGACGACACCGCCTGCCCGTCGAAGGTCTTCGTGATCGAGCCGGCCCAGCCGGTGATCGGCTCCGACGACCAGCCGTGGGGCGACGGCATCCTGGTCTACACGGTCGACGCCACAGTGGAGAGCGGCGAGTGCCCGGTGGTGGTGATCCCGCGGGTGGAGAGCTACAGCGAGACGTACGGCGACCTCTACGAGGCGCCGTACCGGGAGGGCGACGTCGCCGAGGTGAGCGAGGGACGCGCGCGGCTGACGGTCGCGGTCACCAGGCGCTTGGGTACGGCGTACGAGATCGAACTGACCTGGGCCGGCCCGTCACCCACTGACGCCGGCCGCGCGTCCTACCCGGTCACGCTCCGGGAGGGGTAGTCGGTGCAGGTGGTTTCCCGGAGGTGGCAGACCGCGTCGTAGGCGTCGAGGACGTCGACGTCGGTGAGGTAGTGCTCCATCCGCATCTGCTGGTAGGCGGGTCCGTCGGTCACGGCGGACCGGGCGGCGCGCAGGTCGGCGAAGGCCACCACCGGCCGGTCGCTGAAGGCCGCCTCGACGCAGCCCGCGGTCAGCGGTGCCGGCGCATGCTCGAGGACCCGGAAGCCCAGCGGGTGGTCCGGGTCGGGGCGGACCTGAGCGGTGCGGCCCGACCCCGCGGTGACGGCGACGGCCAGGTAGTCGTCGCCGAGGGCCTGCGCGAGGTGATAGCCGGCGGGGAACAGCCCGAAGGCCCCGTCGTGGTGCACCGGTGTCCTGCGCAGATGGCAGTTGTGCACGGCCAGGACAACCGGGCCGTCGTCGGCGAGGCGCAGTACCGACTCGGCGAGGAAGGCGTCGGTGGCGGACGACCCGGCGGGGATGCCGCGCCCGGCGAAGTCGCGTAGCGCGTGGTCGCCGTACCAGAGACCCCGCATCTGGTGCAGCGCGGCGGCCTGTTCCCGCTCGCGTCCCCGGGTGCGCTGGTACGCGGTCATCGTCTGCATCCGCCCGAGCAGCCGGCTCAGTGCGGCGGTCATCGCGTCCTGGTCGGCATGGCTGGTTGCGGTGTATTGGTGCAGGACCGCGAAGATCGACGTGGGGTGGAAGGCCGCGGCGCGTTCGCGTACCTCGTCGAGCAGCGGCAGGGCATCGGGGTCGGCCTCGCGGAGGTAGCCGGCGAGGGCGGTGAGGGCGGCCTGCCGGGTCGAGATGATGGTGCCGGCGAACCGTACCGGAGTGGTTGCCCGTCTGTTGTGGTCACGCAGCCAGGTCAGCAGGTTGTGCATCTCGGTGCACTCGCCGAGCCCGCCCGCTCCCGCGCCGGCGGCCGCGACGGCCTGCACCGTCCCCGGGCCACCGCGGACCCAGGCGTTCACGGTGTGCGCCTCGGTGAAGGGCGCCTCGAAGGCCAGCGTGGTGAATCCGCAGCGCTCGACGAGGAACCGGAGCAGGCGGTGCCGCAGCAGGTAGAACTCCCGCACGTGATGGGCGTTCTCGCCGATGCCGACCACGCGGGCGGATCCGATCAGGTCCCGCAGCGGCTCCAGGTCGTCGAGCGGGGCATCCGGGTCCAGGGTATCGGCGGTGACGGCGTACCGCCGGATCCATGCGCTGAGCGTGGCCATGACGGCCTCCTATCGCAACTCGTTGTGGCGATAAGCTGATCGTCACACGATGACCGGACCCAAAGCAACGGGGAGTTGCGTTAAATGACAGTCGGCCGGGGCCCGAAGGTCCGCGCCGCGGTACTCGCCGCCACGATGCTCGAACTCGCCGATCGCGGCTACGCCGATCTGACCGTCGACGGTGTGGCGCAGCGGGCCGGCGTGAACAAGACCACCGTCTACCGTCGCTGGCGGGACCGGCAGTCCCTGGTCGCCGACGCGATCACCGATCAGATCGCCGCCGAGGTGCCGATCCCGGACACCGGCGGAATCGACGGTGACCTGCGGGCCTTCGCCCGGTCGCTGATCCGCACGCTGGCCGGTCCCACCGGGCAGGCGATCGCCGGCACGATGCTGGCCGGCGCCGCCCGGATCCCCGAGATCGCCGGGATCAAGCAGCGGTTCTTCGAGGACCGGATCCGCCGGGCCGAGCCGTTCATCGATCGAGCTGTCCGCCGGGGTGAACTGCCCGCCGGCATCGATCCCGCTGAGCTGATCAAGACCCTGATCGCACCGATCTACCTGCGGCTGCTCGTCACCGCGGAGCCGCTCGACGACTTTCTCGCCGACCGGGCCACCGCGATCACCCTGGCAGCGGCCCGCGCCGGTGCGATCCCCGGCAAGCGGAGCTGAGGTAAGCGAATCAGCGCAGGCCGGCGAGCCAGGCGTTGGGGTCGCGGCGGACGCGGTCGACGGCGCTGAGGGCGGCGCCGATCACGGCGGCGTCGGGGCCGAGAGGTGCCGGGCGGATCTCGATCGGGGACCAGGCGGCGGTGAGGACGCGGCGGCGGACCTCGCGGCCGATGCCGTCGGTGAGCCAGGAGGCGAGCAGGGAGTAGCCGCCGCCGAGCAGGACGGTGCCGACGTCGACCAGGTTGAGCAGGGCGGAGACGGCGATGCCGAGGGCGGTGGCGGCCTCGTCGAGGGCGGTCAGGATCCGGGGGTCGCCGGCGGCGACGAGGGCGTCGATCTGCACCGCGGGAGACGTACGCAGATCGCGCTCCACCTCCGGGACAGCCGCAAGAATCGCCCCCAGCCCGGCCAGGCCCTGCAAGCACCCGGTCGCACCGCACGCGCACGCCGCCCCGTCGCTGCGCACCATCACGTGCCCGATCTCGCCGCCCCAGCCGCGCAGCTGAACACCGTCGAGGACCAGCCCCGCGCCGATGTCGAACTCCCCGCTGACACACACGAAGTCCCGCAGTTCCGGCTCGCCGCCGTACAGCTCACCGAGCGCCGCCAGCCGCGCGTCGTTGTCGACGAGCACCGGCAGCCCCAGCGGCGCCAGCGCACCACCCGCGTCCACGTCCCGCCAGCCCAGGGCCGGCGCGAACCGCACGACGCCGTCCCGCACCGGCCCCGGCACCGCGAGGGTCGCACCGACGACGGTCAGGTTCTCCGCGGCCGCCGCTGCGATCGCCCGTCGCGCCATCCCGGCGAGTTCCGCCAGCACCGGCGCGGGGCTCCACGACGACAGCGGTACGAAGTCGAGGTGGCGCACCGTACCCGTCAGATCCACCACGCAGGCCGACAGCACGTCGGCACGGATGTCCAGCCCCAGCCCGGCCGGCCCGGTGCGCGCCGGTTGCAGCCCCACCCGGGGCCGCCCGCTGCTGCCCGACCGGGCCGGCCCGGCCTCCTCGATCAGCCCCGCGGCGAGCAGCTCGTCGACGATCCGGGAGATGGTGGGCCTGGTCAGCCCGGTCGCGGCGGCCAGTTCGCTGCGGGAGATCGGTGCCCGCCCGGCTCCGGCGATCTGCCGGAAGGTCAGGACCAGGTTGTGCGCGCGGAGGCTGTCCTGCCGGATCGGGATGTCCGTGCTCGGCGCGACCCGGTGAACCGGCCGGGTCATGAGGTCAGGTGATCCGTGTAGCCGGCGGCGTCGCTGGGTGACACGGTGCCGTCGGCGACCACGGTGATGACCCGGCGGGCCAGGCTGGCGCCCGGATGCAGCAGCAGGGGCCGCTCCCAGGCGAGGGCCGAGCCGATGCCCAGGTAGTCGCGGGTGCGGACGAACCACGGGTCGGCCCGGGTGTCCTCGTCGGCGCCGAGGAAGACCAGGGTCCAGCGGTGGCCCGCGACCGAGAGCCAGCGGGCGGTCCGGCCGTGGACGGCTTCGGCGCCCGTACCCGTCTCGGCGGTGATCCGGCAGTCGCCGCCCGATGGTGCCCGCCAGAAGAACCCGCCGTATCCGGCGCCGGCCCGGCCGTGCGCGGCCGGGCTGCTGATCGTGAGCTCCCGGCCGGTGACGTTGGTGAGGGTGAAGGCGAAGTCGAGAGCCCAGGCGTCCGGGTCGAGCTGCCGGCGGGAGATGACCCGGTGCTCGGACAGCAGGGTGGTGCCGTCGATGGTGTTCCAGCGCAGGTCGTGGGCGAGCCGGGCGGCCGAGCGGCGGCGCCACCGCACGTGCTGCTGGCTGCCCTGGTTGTCCAGCCAGGCGGGTCCGTGCCCGGGCAGGAAGGTGCGCCCGCCCCAGAAGTTGGCGCCGTCCACCTCGGCGACCGCGACGCTGACCCCCAGGTGGTGGCGGTGCGATGCCGGCATCAGCTCGGTCACGGCGACACCGTTCATCGTGCGCACCGGGTGCAGGTAGGGCCGCGGTGACAGGGCGACGGGCAGGTCGGGGCGCCACGTGTACTCGAGGACGGCCTCGTCGTAGATGCGGAGAACCGCCGGACTGTCACCGGTCACGCAAGGAGGATAGTCGTGGATCGTTCGGTCCCTCAGGCTGCGGTGACGTGGAAGGGAGGGTGGGCCGTGTTCCACCCATCCGCTGCCGGTGTCCGCCGCGAACCTGGCCACCGCACCGTCGGTCACGGTCACCGCGAGCCGCACCGGGCCGTCGACCATCAGGGGTTCGCCGACGTCACGCTCCGCCTCGCCTCCGGCATCGGCAGTCTTGCAGACCAGCGTCGTGCCGCCGGGCCGTTCTTCCAGGCCTATCCAGGTGTACGTGTGACCGCACACGATCACCCCTGCCCGCGCACCGGCCGGGGCGCTCAGTTCCACGCTGGTCTCCGCACGGCATCGCGGGCTCGGCAGCCGCTGTCCGAGAACAGTCGTGACGGCGCGCAGGTCGCCGTCGCCGGGCCGGCAGGCCAGCCGCAGGCCGTGCCCGCCGGGCTGGGCGAGCAGGATTCCACGGTCGGAGTTGGCCGGCCAGGTCCAGTGCGGACCGGGGAAGCCGCCGGGGAACGTGTCGCCGGCCGGCGGTGCCTCGACCTGTCGCTCGCGCCGGTCATCGGGTTCTTTCTCGCGGGCCAGAAGTACCTGGTCAAGGGCATCGCCACCACCGGACTGAGGTGAGCGCCGCGCAAGGCTTCAGGGCAGCGCTGGTGGGAGTTCTCCTGAGCCTCGCTGCACCAGGCAGGTGGGGATCCAAACCTCCGCCGGTGGCCCGGAGTCGCCCGCGATGCGGCGGAACAGCGCCTCCGCAGCCGTGCGGCCCATGGTGATCGGGTCCTGGGCGACCACGGTGACGCCCGGTTCGAGCAGGTCGGCCAGGGGGAAGTCGTCGAAGCCGACGAGTGCCACCTTGCGGTGCAGGCCGAGGCGGCGCAGTGCGCGGACGGCACCGACCGTTACCAGGTTCTGGCAGGTGAACAGGGCGGTGGGCGGGTTCGGCCGGCGGAACAGGTCGAGGACCGCGCGTTCGGCGTCGGCGGTGGTGCCGAGGCCGGGAACGAACAGCGAGAGGTCGGGTTGGAGGCCGGCGGACCGCAGGGCGTCCAGGCAGCCCTCCGCGCGTTGCCGGGCGGTGGTGACCCGGGTGTGGTCGCCGAGGCAGGCGATCCGTTCGTGGCCGTGCGCGATGAGGTGCCGGGTGGCCTCGGCGGCGCCTTGGGCGTTCGTCGCGAGGACCGTGTCGGCCGGTATGCCGTGGCCGGGGCGGTCGACGAAGACCACCGGGGTGTCGGCGCGTACCTCGGTGGCCAGGTAGCTCTGGTCCGGGCCGGAGGGGACGATGATCAGGCCGTCGGCGCGGCGCATGGTGAAGGCCCGCGCCAGCTCGCCTTCGCGGCGGGGGCAGTCGTCGATGCTGCCGATCAGAACGTGTACGCCGTGAGCCCGCGCCACGTCCTCGACAGCACGATGCAACGCGGCCGAGAACGGGTTGCCGACATCCTCGAGCAGCAGCCCGATCGTCTCGCTGCGCCGATCGGTGCGCCGTAGCGTGCTGGCGTGCAGGTCGGGGCGGTAGTTGAGGGCGTCGACGGCGTCGCGTACCCGGATCGCCATTGAGGAGGAGACGTGGCGCTCCTCGTTGACCACTCGCGAGACTGTTTTGAGGCTGACACCGGCGAGACGTGCCACGTCGTTCATCGTGGGACGGCCGGTGACACCGGTCGATGCGTTGGCGGGCATCCGCGTCCTCCCGTTCGGCAAGCGGTCTGTGCTGCCCGTGGATACGGATCAAGACGGCCCGCGGACGGGTGGAGTAACGGAAAGCAATGCTGCAAGATACGTGGTGTTGACTTTGAAGGTCGGGGCGCGTCTACTCCTTTGACAACGTTGTCTGACGCCCTCCGAGGTCGCGGTCCGGGAGGAATCGAAACCCATGCCACTGACTCCAGCCGATGTCGACAACGTCGAGTTCCGGTCGCCGCCGGCTGGTTCGCGTGGCTATGACGACTCCGACGTCGACGCGTTCCTGGACGCTGTCGCGGACGAGATGCGCAGGCTCACCGCGGAGAACCAGGCGCTGAGCGCCAAGGCGGGCCGTTTGGAGTTCGCCGGGCGTACTGATCCGGCTGGGCGCTCCGGGGCTTTGAATTCCGGTGTGGCCGAGCGTGAAGAGCTGGCCGAACGGCTTCAGCGGCTGCAGGAGAGCTGTGCCCGCGCGGAACGGGATGCCCGGGCGATGCGCGCCAAACTGGAGCAGGCCCGCGCCGCGGCCGCGGCAGCCGAACCGCCGCCCGCGATCGGGGGACCGGGGATCGCCGGCGTTCTGGAGCTGGCCCAGCGGACGGCGGACGAGCACCTCGCGGAAGCCCAGCACGAGGCCGAGACCGTGCTGCGCCAGGCCACCACCAAGGCCGACCAGCTCACCAGCGACGCTGAGCTGCGGGCGTCCACGCTGGTCGCCGACGCCCGGCACAACCACGCCGAGCGGATCGCCGGCATCGCCGAGAAGCGGGTGGCGGCCCTTGAGGAGATCGCCGACCTGGGACGGTTCGCGCAGCACTATCGGGCCGGACTCTCCGGCCTGCTGAACGAGCGTCTCACCGAGTTGACCGGCAAGCCCCGCCCCGACAAGCAATTGGGTTCGGAGCCGCCGGCGGCCCGGTCCGCCTGAGACTTCGGCTGGGTCCGTCCGACGCTTACTCGGCTCGGTTCGCGTCTTTACCGGACGCTTACATCGACGCATCAGCTTCGCCGCATGCCAGAGAGAAGCGAGGTTGCGCACCTTCTGCGCCGACTCACCTTCGGCCCCACATCGGCGGAGTCGGACGCCGCCGAGCGTTCCGGATACCAGGCGACGCTGGCGTCGTCTCGGGCATCGGTGTGTCGTGTGTCTTGTGTCGTGCGTCGTGCGTCGTGCGTCGTGCGGGGCGTGCGTTCAGAAGGTGAGCACGATGCGTCCGGTGGCAGCTCCCGAGGCTTGGCGGGACCAGGCCTGCGCGACCTGTTCGAAGGGCATCACCTCATGCGTCACGGAGAGCCGGCCCGCCGCCGCGTGCTCCGCGACGGTGGTCAGGGAGGATGCCCGTTCCTCGATGGTCAGGGCGTTGTTCGTGTAACCGAGAACCCGCAGAGATCCGCTGCGCAGCGTCGCCGAGTCAATCGGCGCGGTGGGCCCGGCGGAGCTGCCGAGGTTCACCAGACGCCCACCCGGCCGCAGGACCTGCAGCGCTGCTGCTGCCGGAACCCCGAACACTGGGTCCAGCACCAGGTCGACCGGGCCGTCCGCCGCCTCACGCAGGCGCGCGGCCAGGCCCGATACGTCGTCCGCACCCGCACCGGCACCGGCACCGGCACCGGCACCGGCACCGGCACCGGCACCGGCACCGGCACCGGCACCGGCACCGGCACCAGCACCAGCACCGGCACCGGCACCGGCTGAGGCGCCCGCGCCCGCACTCGTGCCCGTGCTGGGGTTCAGCTGCACTGCGGCCGCCGCGCCCAGTTCCAGGGCGCGGGAGCATGCGGTCTCGGAGCGGGCGACGGCGATGACGCGGCGGGCGCCGGCGAGGAGGGCGAGTTGGATGGCGGCCTGGCCGACCACGCCGCCGGCGCCGAGGACCACTACCTGTTCGCCGGCGGTCAGGCCGCCGGTTCGGGTGAGGGCGGAGTGCGCGGCCACGGCGGAGAGGCCCAGCGCGGCGAGGGCTGCGAGGGGAACCTGCGGTGGGAGGGGGACGACGTCGTTTTCCGGCACGGCTACGGCACCGGCCATGCTGCCGTCGCCGGGGCGCATCCCGGCGGAGGTGGCGAACCAGACCGGTGTGCCGTCGGGGCGGTGGCCGACTCCCTGCACCCCGGGCACGTAGGGCGTGGCCGGAGTGCCGAAGTAGCTGGTGCCCGAGGCGCAGAGCAGGTCGAGTGGGGTGATCGGCGCGGCGGACACCGCGATCAGCACCTGGCCCGCGGCCGCTATCGGCACCGGGCGCGGGGTGACCGCGGGCGGCTGCCCGCAGACCTTGAGGACAGCCGCCCGGATCACGTTGCGATGTCCGGGTAGGGCATGTCGAAGTGCGCGAGGCGTGCGCCGTACGCCTTCTGATACTCGAGAGGTTCCGTGTTGTCCCGCTCGAACATGGCGATGAACAGGGTCAGCGTCAGGAACGGGTGCGCGCCGAGTTCGAAGAGACGTACGTGATCGTGGTTGGTCAGGGCCTCGCGCTCGTCGTCGGTGAAGCGCAGCCACGTGCTTGCCTCACCGGTGTGGCAGTTGAGCACCGCGTTGGCGCGATCCTGCTCCCACCAGGTGACGAACTCGCCGGGAGTGTCCCGGTAGCGCTCGACGAGCGACGGATCCCGGTCCACGGTGTACAGGAACTTGTTCAGCAGATACTTGCTCACGCCATTCCTCCGCTTCGCTGCGAGCCGGATTGGGTTGAGGCGCTGGGTCTGGTGAAGACCGTTGCGCGTCGCTGCGAGCCGGCGCGAGTGGAGGCGCTGAGCCTGGTGATGAGCGTTCCGCGTCGCTGCGAGCCGGCACGACCTGAAGCGCTGGGCCTGGTGAACTTTTTGCTGTCGTTCACGCCGGTGCTCCGTTCGGGTACCAGGTGAAGTAGGCCTCCATGGTGTGGAACAGGTCGAGGGTGTCGACGTGGTCCGCCTTCGCGCCGGCGCCGGCCACGCCCATCATGAGCATGAAGTCCATGAAGCCGTGGGTGGCGTTGCCGGGGGAGTGAAGGCTGTCGAGTGTCACCTCGCGCAGGCAGTTGTCGAGGTCGCCGGTGGCGATCCACTCGACGGCCCGGCGGTCGAATTCCGGGTCCGGCCCGTGCGGCCCGAACTGGCGCGGTCCGCCGAGCTCGAGTGACAGGTGGCCGGTTCCGATCACCGCGACGCGCAGGTGGGAGGGCCAGTCCTCGATGATCTTGCGGATGGCCTCGCCCAGCTTCACGAAGCGGGACGGCTGCGGAAGCGGTGGGGCGAAGATGTTCGTGTAGATCGGCACGATCGGCAGGTCGGCCTCGGGCCGCAGCGTGATGATCGGGCAGGTGATGCTGTGGTCGATTCGCAGCTCGTTGCTGAACGCCAGGTCGAAGCCCTCGTCAAGGCCGGCCCGCAGGATGTGCGAGGACAGGTCCTCCTGGCCCTTGAGCAGCATCCGCGGCAGGCCGAACTCGCGCTCCTCGTTGTACCAGTTGGCGTCGTAGAAGGGCGCCTTGCCGACGAGGAACTGCGGCATGTTGTCGAGCCACAGCTGGTGGAAGTGATCCGAGCCGACCATCACCAGGACGTCGGGGTTGGCCCTGGTCAGGGTCTCCCGGAACGCCAGGATCTTGCGCGTCCACTCATCGGCGAACGGGGGACGATCCTCGCCGGTGGCGGTGCTGGCCCGATAGTAGAACGGGTGGTGGGTGGAGGCGATGACCGCGACAATGCTGGCCATAGTCAATCCTTACGGCTCGTAGACGGCGTTCCGGTCGACGGTGCGGTAGATGTCGTTGCCGAGGGGACGGCGACGTTCCTCGGCCAGGTGGCCGAGCAGGCCCGCGGCGCGGGCCAGCAGCGCGAATCCGCGCAGCAGATCGATGGGCAGGCCCAGGTCGGCCAGGGCGGCGCCGCACACTCCGGCGCCGTTGAGCGGGAGCCTCCGGCCGAGGACCTGCTCGTGCACGCGGCCGATGGCTTCGAAGAGCCGCAGGTGCGGGCCGTAATACCCCTCGTCCTGGGCGATCTTGATGAGGACCGGTGTGCGCGGGTCCTGCTCCTTGTGGACCGGGTGCCCGAGCCCCGGCACGAAGCGTTTGGCGGCCCGGGCCGCTTTCACCGCTTCCAGGGCGACCTCGTCGTAGTCCTCGACCTCGCCCGCCTCGGCGAGAGTGTCGGCCAGGAAACGGCCGCAGTCCTCGGTCACCCCGAGAAACCGGGAACCGCCGCCGAGCAGACCGGCGGCCAGGGCGCCCTGCAGGGCTTCCGGGGCCGAGAGGTAGGTCAGGCGCGCCGCGATCGCGGTCGGGGTGAACCCGTGATCCGCCAGCGCGACCAGCACGGCCTCGAACACCCGGGTCTCACCGGGGGTCGGCCGGCGCCGGGCGACCAGCCAGAACGCCAGCTCACCGAATCCGACCTTCCCCATCAGGTCGCCGGCCAGGTCCTGGCCGAGCAGCGAGATGGTGGTCGCGTCGGAGGTGCCGAGACCGGTCGGGAACTCTAGTTGCTCAGCCACGCGCGGATCTCCTCGCCGTGCTCGTCGAGCCCGGGTGGCGGCAACTCATACCGCGCGGGGGTCTCGGAGAAGGTGATGGGGTTGCGGACGCCGGGCACCCCGCCGGTCTCCACCACGGGCTGGAGCCCCAGCTCGTCGGCGAGGGCCACCCCGCCGTCGATGGTGTTGATCGGGGCGCACGGCACGCCCGCCGCGATCAGATCGCGGAACCACTCGTCGCGGGTCCGCTTGACCAGCCGTTCCACCAGAAGTGGCCGGAGGGCCTCGCGGTTGGCGGTACGGTCCTGATTACGGCCGAACCGTGGGTCCTCCGGCAGCTCCGGCAGGCCCAGGACCTGGCACAACTTGCGGAACTGGCCGTCGTTGCCGGCGATCACGATCAGCTCGCCGTCGGCGACGGGCAAAGGCTCGTACGGGAAGAGGCTGGGGTGCGCGTTGCCCATCCGGTAGGGGACGGTGCCGCCGGCGACATAACCGCTGGAGTGGTTGACCAGCCCGGACAACGCCGACGACAGCAGGTTGACCTCGATGTGCTGGCCCTTGCCGGTCTGGTCGCGGTGGTGCAGAGCGGCCAGGATGCCGATGTTGGCGTGCATCCCCGTCATCACGTCGAAGACCGAGATGCCGGCCCGGTACGGAGAGCCGCCGGGATCGCCGGTGAGGCTCATCAGCCCGGAGATCGCCTGGACCATCAGGTCGTAACCCGGAAGGTCGGCGCCCGCGCCGGTGCCGAAGCCGCTGATGCTCGCGTAGATCAACCGCTGGTTGGCCGCCGCGACGGTGTCGTAGTCGAGGCCGAAGCGCGCCAGCCCGCCGGGTTTGAAGTTCTCGATCAGCACGTCGGCACGGCGGGCGAGCTCCTGGGCGGCGGCCCGGTCGTCAGCGTCCTTCAGGTCCAGGGCGATCGACCGCTTGTTGCGGTTGATGCCGAGGTAGTAGGTGGAGACGCCGTCGCGGACCGGCGGCATCCAGGTGCGGGTGTCATCGCCGGAGGGGCCCTCCACCTTGATCACCTGAGCGCCCAGATCGGCCAGGAGCATCGTCGCGTAAGGCCCGGCGAGGATCCGGGAGAAATCCGCCACGAGCAAGCCGTCCAGAGGCCCGGTCTTCTGCTGCGCCATCGTTACCGCCCGTCCTGCGGACACCTGTCCGCTGAATCAGAATCCCCGGCGGACAGCTCGATGTCAATGACTTCTTGACAGGATTCGTGACCGGGACCACACTTACGCCACCTCGATGACCGCCAGGCGGACAACCGTCCGAGAGCGGGAGAGGGATGTCCGAGAGGGGGAGAGGGATGAGCGCCAACAACCGGCCGGTCCTGCTGCGCAACGGCCTGGTTCTCACCATGGACGACTCACACACGGTGCTTCCCGGCGCCGACGTGCTTGTTGTCGGCGACCGGATCGCGGAGGTGGGCCACGGCCTCACCGCGCCCGATGGCGCCGTGGAGATCGACGCGTCCGGCGGCATCGTCATGCCCGGCATGGTCGACACCCACCGGCACATGTGGCAGACCGCGATGCGGGGATACGGGGCCGACTGGACACTCACCCAGTATTTCGTCTGGTACTACCTGGAATCCGGCAAACTGTTCCGCCCGGAGGACATCTACGCCGGCAACCTGCTGTCCGCCATCGAGGCGATCGACGCCGGGGTCACCACGACCGTCGACTGGTCGCACGGCCTGCAGAGTGCCGATCACGCCGACGCCGCGGTCGACGCCCTGGAAGCGGTGCCCGGACGGTTCGTCCTGGCCTATGGCAACATCCAGCAGGGCCCGTGGGAGTGGTCCACCTCCGACGCGTTCCGCGACTTCCACCGGCGCCGCGTCGACGGCGGGAGACTGGCCGGCTTCCAGATGGCGTTCGACGTCACCGGCGACCCGGCGTTCCCGGAGAAGGCCGCCTTCGAGGTGGCCCGAGAGCTCGGCGTCACGGTCACCACGCACGCCGGCGTCTGGGGTGCCACCAACGACGACGGCATCCGCCTGATGTATGAGAACGGCTTCATGACGCCCGGCACCGTCTACGTGCACGCCGCCACGCTGGCCGCCGACTCGTACCATCGGATCGCCGCGACCGGCGGCTCGGTCTCCGTCTCCACCGAGAGCGAGCAGAGCGCCGGCCAGGGCTATCCGCCCACCTGGCAGCTGCGCAACCACGGGATTCCGGTCTCGCTCTCTATGGACACCAGCGTCTGGTGGAGCGGTGACCTGTTCTCGGCGATGCGCACCACGCTCAGCGCCGACCGGGTCCGTGAGCACCTCGAGGCGCACGGCAAGAAGGAGACCGTCACCCACCACCACCTGCGGGCCGAGCACGTCGTCGACTGGGCCACCCGCGGCGGTGCCAAGGCCCTCGGGATGGATTCCGAGGTCGGCGCGCTCACCCCGGGCCGGCAGGCCGACATCGTGCTGATCAAGAACGACGCGTCACCGGCGATGTTCCCGATCCTCAACCCCTACGGCCACGTCGCCTTCCAGGCCCAGCGCGGCGACGTGCACACCGTGCTGGTGGGTGGCCGCCTGGTCAAGCAGGACGGCAAGCTCGTCGGCACCGATCTCGCGGCGGCCCGGGCCAAGGTCGGCGCGACCCTGGACCACCTGCGCGAGACGCTCGGCGAGGAGGCGTGGCAGCGGGGCATGAACCCCGACATCCCGGAGGCCAGTGTGCTGGAGAACCCGTACCAGTACACCGAGTACGACGCCGGCTCGGCGCAATGGAAGCATTGAGCGCATGACCGACATCGGAAGGGGCGCGGCTCCCGACTTCATCGAGGCGCTTGCCCGAGGACTCGACGTGCTGCGCTCCTTCCGTTCCGGCAACCCGGCCATGACGCTCAGCGAGATCGCCACGCTCACCGGCCTGGCGCGGCCGACCGTGCGGCGGATTCTGATCACCCTCGAACAGCTCAACTACGTTCGGGCCGACGGCCGGGGTTATGCCCTCACTCCCCGGGTGCTGGAGCTGGGCATGGCCTACGTGCACTCGTTGAACCTGTGGCAGGTCGCCCGGCCGCACATGGAGAAGCTTGTCGCACAGACCGGCGAGTCGACCTCCATGGCACAGCTCGACGGCAGCGACATCGTCTATGTGGCGCGGGTGGCCGTGCCGAAGATCGTCACGCTCGCGGTGAACATCGGCACCCGCTTCCCTGCTCCGCCCACGTCGATGGGGAAGGTCCTGCTCGCGGCCCTGCCGGCGGCGGACCTGCCGGGCGTGCTCGCCGAGCCGTCGCGGTCCGGCATCACCCCGCGCTGGCAGCCTTCGGCCGAGGATCTCGACAGGGCACTGCGAGAGGTACGGGTGAAGGGCTGGGCTCTCGCCGACCAGGATCTGGCGCCGGGCATCCGCTCGGTGGCCACCGGCGTCCGCGATGGTGAGGGGCGGGTGGTCGCCGCGATCAACGTGACCGTGCACGCGGCGGAGACCTCCGTCGAGACACTTGTCGACGACCACCTGCCGATGCTGCTCCGTACCGCTGCGAACATCAGTCACGACTGGTCCCTGATCGCCTCGATCCCCGCCATCACCGTCTGACCTTTTCGTCCCACTGACTGAGGTGGAGGCTCCGTTGACCGTTTCCTCCCAGTCGCTACAGCGGTGTCCGGTCTGTGGCGGCCCCGGACAGGCATTCGCCGCCGGCCGCCGCCATCAGGTCGTGCAGGATGATCCCCAGCGGTGAATTCCAATGCTGGTTGGCGCAGCGCAACAGTTCGAGGGCGTCTTGATGAGGGAGCGCTCATGCGTGGCAGAGGCATCACCTACGACACCGGATTTGTCCGGCACGGTGTCAACTCGCGGCGGCATTTTGATGCCGGGACAGCCGAGCGGGAGCTTTTGAGTATCCGGGAGGAATTGCACTGTTCGGCCGTACGGATAACTGGTGGTGATGCCGACCGGCTGGAGGTCGCCGCGGAGCTTGCGGCAGGCCTGGGTCTCGAGGTCTGGTTCTCGCCCTATCCGCTGGAGCTGACCGGGGAGCAGATGCTCACGTTGTTCGCTGACTGTGCCGACCGGGCGGAGCGCCTGCGGCAGCGTGGTGGTGAGGTCGTGTTCGTGACCGGCGCGGAGCTCAGCCTGATGAACCAGGGCTTCCTGCCCGGCGACACGATGGAGGAGCGGCTCGCCCTGCTTCAGCAACCGCACCGGCTGCGCGAGATGATCGGCGAGGTCGGCGCCCGGGTCAACGCCTTCCTCGCCGAGGCCGTCGCCGTCGTTCGCGAGCGGTTCGGCGGCAAGGTCACCTATGCGTCGGTGCCGATCGACCGGGTCGACTGGACGCCTTTCGACATCGTCGCGATGGACGTCTACCGCTCGGCGGAGATCGCGGCGACGTTCGCCGAGACCTTCGCCGAGGGTATGCGCAGCCCGAGCTTGCAGGGGAAACCGGTGGCGATCACCGAGTTCGGGTCGGCGACCTACCGCGGTGCGGGTGATCGTGGCGCGCTCGGCCTGGAGATCGTCGAGTACGCGCCGGGCGCCGGGCCGGTACGGCTCACCGGCGAGTACGAGCGCGACGAGGACGGACAGGCCACCTACCTGCGGGAACTACTGGAGGTCTTCGACGCGGCGGGTGTGGACACCGCGTTCGTGTTCCTCTTCGCCCTCCACGATCATCCGCACCGGCCCGGCGGCGACCCCCGTGACGATCTTGACCTGGCCAGCTACGGCATCGTCCGGACATTCGACGACCCTGACCGGTCGTTCGAGCCGAAGGCCGCGTTCCACGCCGTCGCCGATTATTTCTCGCGTACGCCTACGCGGGCGCGCAGATGACGTCATCCACCAGCCGCAGGGTGCGGCGTTCCACGGCGATCGCCGCCTCGTCGCCGGCGAGCTGGGTGCTGCGGGACACGACGACCACACGGCTGCCGTCCTCGCTGACGCCGTTCGCGGTGCTCATGCCGGGCACGTCACCGCCGTGCGACCAGTACCCGCCGCAGCGGTTCGGGATGAACATGATCCCGAGGCCGTACCGCGCGCCGGGAATGTAGTCCTGGAACGTCTCGGCGAGCACGGTGTCGTGCAGTTGCGCCATCTGCCGGGGCTTGAGCAGGTGGCCGCGTTCCAAGGCCTGCCAGAAGCGGGCGAGGTCGGCCGGAGTGGTGACCAGGTTTCCGGCGGCGCCGGCGGCGGACACGTTCCACGTTGTCGTGTCGGTCAGCGGGCCGCCGGGCTCCCACTGCTGGTAGGCCTTGGCGTGCGGCGACGGCAGGAACGGCCGGTCACCGGGTGAGGAGGTGTCGCGCAGGCCGAGCGGCCGGAGGATGCGGGCGCGGACCTCGGTGTCCCACGGGCGGCCGGTCACCGCCTCGATGATCATTCCGGCGAGGATGAAGTTGGTGTTGGAGTAGTCCCAGCTCGTACCGGGGGCGAAGCCGGGTTCGTGCTTCATCGCCAGGGCTACCAGGTCGGCGGGCTCGTGGTGCTCGAAGCGGTGCGCCAGGAAGCCGTCGTAGCTGTTCAGCCCCGGCAGGTCGTTCGTGTAGTTGGAGATTCCGCTGGTGTGCTGGAGCAGCTGCCGTACGGTGATCGCTTTTCCGTCGTTGCCGTTCCCGGCGACGACACCCGGCAGCCACCGGTCCACGGTGTCGTCGAGCGACAGCTTCCCCTCGCCGACGAGCTGTAGCGCGACGACCGACACGAACGTCTTGGTGTTGCTGCCCATCCGGAAATAGCCGCCGAGCGGAACCGGCGTGCCCCGATCGAGGTCGCCGACACCGGCCCGCGCGCGGGTGGTGACGCCGTCGGTGCGGGCCAGCGCCTGGACGCCGGTCATGCCGAGCCGGTGCAGATCGTCGAGCGCGGCCTGAAGATGTCGGTGGTGGCCGGTGGCGACCGGTGCCGCGCTGGCGGCAGTTGGCACCGCGCTGGCGGCGACCGGTGCTCCGATGCCGGCGACGAGTGTTGCTGTCAGAGCGGTGGCGAGGCCCCATCGGCCGAGATCGCGTCGCATGTGTGACCCTCCCTGAAGGATGCGGAACCTCACCGTATGAAGGGTTTCGATGCATTCCCATCCGGCAGCCACCCCGATCGGGGTAGGGCTGGCACTACCCGCCGCGCGATAATCGGCGGGTGCCTCTGACCGATCTGACACAGCCGCAAGCCGCCCTCTACGCCGGGATGCTGGCCGCCACCGGCGCGATCGTCGGCGGGACGATCGCTGCCATCCTGACCCAGTGGCTGGGCGGGCGGGCGCAGCGGCGGCGGCAGTGGGACGAGATAAGACATGTCGCGTACGCCAGAGTGGCCGAAACTTTCCACAGCGCCTGGGGGCTCTACGACCACAGAGGCCGGTTGCGTGTCGATCCGGGTGCGGAACGGCGGGCGGGGGACGAACTGCTGGCCGCCTACTCGCGGGCAGTGCTGCTGACCCGGAAGAACAAGTCGGCGGAGGCGCTGGAGAGGTTGCACGAGACGGCGCAGGATTTGTGGGACCGGTCGTCGCGTCCGTGGGCCGAGGTGGATGAGGCGTGCCGGCAGGCGGAGCGGGAGTTCCGGCGGGAGGCGCGGGCGGAGCTGGGGTTGTCGCGGCGGCGGGGGATTCCGGCGCTGAAACCGCCGCCCGTCGCTCAGCCGCCGCCCGTCGCTCAGCCGCCGGCAGTGGCTCAGCCCGCGGCGGCCGGGACGGTTGGTGCTCAGCCGCCGGCAGCACCGCCGGGGTCGGCACCCGCACCGGTCGCCCCACCCGCGGCTGCCCCGCCCGCGGCTGCCCCGCCCGTGCCTGCTGCGCCCGCGACTGCGCCCGTGCCGGCCGTTCCGGTTCCGCCGGCGGGGGAGTCTGCCAAGGTCAGTGACAACTTGACCTCGAAGGTTGCCTCGGCCGACGAGGAGCAGAGGTAGACGCCGTCGTCCGTTCCGAACGCCACGTTGAAGGCGACCTCGAGCTCGCCCACCTTCAGGCCGGAGTCCGGGGCGTCCTTGACCGCCTGTGACATGGCTCCGAGCACCGATCGGATCGCGGCCCGCAGGTCGTTCTCCCGCTGAGCGAGCTCGGCGGTTCCGAAGCGGCGGGCGGCGATCTGGCGCCCGTCACCGGAGACGGGACTGCGGGTCTCGACGCGGACGATCGGTTCGGACATGGGAGAGCCCCTCTCGGCCTGGCCGCCAGAACCCGCCAAACGTATCGCGGTGTCCGGCGGTCGCGGTCGTTCACCCGTACGGGAAAATCGGTTCGGGGTTGATAGGCAAGTAATGACTTGCCTATCATCGAGGTGTGGATGACGACGTGGGGGAGGGTGACGTTTTCAAGGCCCTCGCCGACCCGACCCGGCGGAAGATCCTCGACGAGCTGGCGGAGCGCGACGGGCAGACACTGTTCGAGATCTGCTCGCGGCTGGCGATGAAATATCAGCTCGCGTCGTCGCGGCAGGCGATCTCCCAGCACCTGGACGTGCTCGGCGCGGCGGGCCTGGTCACCAGCCGCCGCGAAGGGCGCTACAAGTTTCACACCATCGACACCGCACCTCTGGAGCGCCTCACCGATCGGTGGCGCCGCAGCGAGACTAAGGACAACTGATGCGCGTTTATGTCACGAGCGTTCTCGTCAACGACCAGGCGGAAGCGCTGAAGTTCTACACCGAGAAGCTGGGCTTCGTGAAGAAGAACGACATCCCGCTGGGCGAGGCCAGCTGGCTGACCGTCGTCTCGCCCGAGGACCCGGAGGGCTGCGAGGTGCTGCTCGAGCCGAGCGGGCACCCGGCCGCCAAGCCGTGGAAGGAAGCGCTGGTCAACGACGGTATCCCGGCGACGTCGTTCGCCGTCGACGACGTGCAGGCGGAGTTCGAGCGGCTGCGTGACCTGGGTGTCCGGTTCACCCAGGAGCCCGTGCAGATGGGCAACGTCACGACCGCCGTCCTCGACGACACCTGCGGCAACCTGATCCAGATCGTGAAGGTCGCCTGACTGATGAGTTTCGGTCTCGGGGTCCTGGCGATCGACGGGTGGACGGACGCGGCGGAGGTTGTCGCGATGGTCGATCGGTGCCAGGGCGCAGTGCATCCGGAGGGTGAGCTCGATCTGCGGATCGCCGGGTTCTACGAGAGGCTGCGGGCTCGCTTTCCGGACCAGCCGCCTCTCCTCCCGCCGGATAAGAGCCCGTGGATGGATACGCCGCTGGATGTCGGTATTGATCACGTGCTGATGAGTCTCAGTTTCGGGGAGCGGTCCAGTCCGGCGCTGGAAATGATCATGGAGCTGGCCGGTGAGTACGGGCTGACGGTTTGGGATCCGCAGGACGGGACCGCCACGATCCCGCGCCAGGACGCCTTCCGGGGTGGATCGAGCGCGGGTTGACGCGGGCTCCGGCTGGCCGTCAGCGGTGCCTTTCGGGCCGTGAGGCGCCGCTCAGTGCCAGCCGGGCAAACCAGCTGGGCGTGAGTGGGGTGTTTCGGTCGTGGGGGCGCCGCTCAGTGCCAGCCGGGCGGACGGGCTGGGCGTGAGTGGGGTGTTTCGGTCGTGGGGGCGCCGCTCAGTGCCAGCCGGGCGGACGGGCTGGGCGTGAGTGGG
>NZ_JBHTDO010000038.1:89066-106573 GCF_042666575.1 Actinoplanes sp. GCM10030250
CGGGCTGGGCGTGAGTGGGGTGTTTCGGGCGCGGGGGCGCCGCTCAGTGCCAGCCGGGCGGACGGGCTGGGCGTGAGTGGGGTGTTTCGGGCGCGGGGGCGCCGCTCAGTGCCAGCCGGGCGGACGGGCTGGGCGTGAGCGGTGCGTTTCGGCCGCAGGGAGCGGCATCAGCGGGCTTGGGGGTGGGGCGTCGGCTAGTTCGTCGGTGACCAGGAGGTCTCGGCGTACGTGGCCGGCGCGGTAGCCCGCCCGGCCGACCATGTGGGCGGCGACCGGGGCCGTCGCCATCTGCAGGACTGCGACCAGTACGAGCACCCCGGCGTGGTCGCGCAGTCGCAGGGCGCAGGCGCCCAGGACCAGCAGGAGGCCGAGCACCTGGGGTTTCGCGGCGGCGTGCATGCGGGACATCAGGTCCGGGAAGCGGACCAGGGCCACGCCGGCGGCGAGGCTCAGTACGGCGCCGAGGATCAGGAGAATGACGGCGAGGATGTCGGCGGCGAGGTTCATCGGGGCGGCTTCCGGGTGGCGAAGCGGGCGACGCTGACCGAGCCGATGAAGCCGAGTACGGAGAGGACGACCAGGATCGGCAGGGCGGTGGCGTCGCGGGAGAAGGCGGCCTCGGCGGCGATCGCGACCATCACGATGGCGAGCAGCACGTCGGTGGCTACGATCCGGTCCAGCACGGACGGGCCGCGGACCAGGCGGATCAGGGCGAGCACTGCGCCCGCCGTGAGCAGGACGGTGACCAGCACCGCGATGACCGTCACGGAGCGACCTCCTCGATGATCTTGGGAGCGGTGGGCGAGGACCCGGGCGAAGGAGCGGCGGGAAAAGACCCGGCGGTAGCGGGATCGGGAGCAGCCGCGGCGGCCGCGCAGATGCGCCGCTCCGAGGGTGACCCGAAAGCGTCGACGATCCGCTGCTCCAGAGCCAGCACCTCCCGCCGTACCCGCTCGGCATCCTCCGGCCCGGTCACGTTCAGAACGTGCACGTACAACACGCCACGCTCACGGTCCACCTCGGCGATCAGGCTGCCGGGCACCAGCGACAGCGCCTCGGCGGTCAGCGTCAGGCCGAGGTCGGACGGCACCCGCAGCGACACCGCGATCACGGCGCTGCGCGGTACCCGTCCGAACCGGAACGCGAGCGCGGCGACCTGGGCGCTGGCCACGACCAGGTCGGCCGTGAACCGTACGGTGAAGCGGAGCACGCCCAGGGGATGGACGCGGCCCGCATAGGTGACCGGCGGCAACGGGAAGACCGCGAGCACGATCACCGCGATCAGCGCGCCGCCGAGCAGGGTCAGGGGCGTGAACGACCCCCAGAGCAGCATCCAGATCACGGTCAGCGCGACAGCCGCCACGCACCGATCACGCCACCGCCCGGCGATCACGGGACGTCTCCCGATGCGGAACCGAAAACCGCATTGCCGTACCCCTCACGGTTGAGCAGTTCCCCCGCGGCCTGGTCACCGATCTCGAACAGCGGCCCCGCAACCACCGTGAGCCCCACCCCCAGCGTGACCAGCGCCAGCGTCGGCAGCACCATCAGCGGCGGGCAGCGCCCGGCCTCCGGTGACGGCATGGCCGGGTGCGGACTGCGCCAGAACGCGAGGTTCCACACCCGGGCGATCGCGTACAGGGTGAGCAGGCTGGTCAGAATGCCCCCGGCGACAAGCAGCCAGGCGAGTGGCCCGCCGTCGGCGGCACCCGCCTCGATCAGGCCGAGTTTGCCGATGAAGCCGGAGAACGGCGGGATGCCGGCCAGGTTGAGGGCGGGTATCAGGAACGCGAGGGCGAGGACCGGGTTGAGCCGGGCCAGGCCGCCGAGCCGGTCGAGGGCCGTGCTGCCGCCGCGTTTCTCGATGAGGCCGGCGGCGAGGAACAGCGTGGTCTGCACGGTGATGTGGTGCACCACGTAGAAGATCGCGCTGGACAGCCCGAGCCGGCTGGTGAGACCGACGCCGAACAGCAGGTATCCGATGTGGCTGATCAGCGTGAAGGACAGCAGTCGTTTGATGTCGGACTGGGCGACCGCGCCGAGGATGCCGACGACCATCGTCAGCAGGGCGGCGATCAGCAGGACCACCGTGGCGCGCCCGCCGGGGAAGAGCAGGGTTTCGGTACGGATGATCGCGTACACACCCACCTTGGTGAGCAGCCCGGCGAACACGGCCGTGACTGGTGCGGGAGCGGTCGGGTAGCTGTCCGGCAGCCACGACGACAGCGGGAACACCGCCGCCTTGATGCCGAACGCGAGCAGCAGCATGCCCTGCAGGATCAGCCGCAGCCCGTCCGGCAGGTCGTCGAGCCGCTGCGCGAGCTGTGCCAGGTTGAGCGTGCCGGTGGCCGCGTAGATCAGCCCGATCGCGGTCAGGAAGATCACCGAGGAGAGCAGGCTGACCACGACGTACGTGGTGCCTGCCCGGATGCGGTTCTCGGTGCCGCCGAGCGTGAGCAGCACGTAGCTGGCCACGAGCAGGATCTCGAACCCCACGTAGAGGTTGAACAGGTCACCGGCGAGGAACGCGTTGGTGACTCCGGCGGTGAGCACCAGGTAGGTCGGGTGGTAGACCGACAGCGGCGTCTCCTCGTGCCCGTCGGCCATGCCCTGGCCGATCGAGTAGACCAGCACGCACACGGTCACCGCCGCGGAGACGACGAGCATCAGCGCGGCCAGCTCGTCGGCGACCAGCACGATGCCGAGCGGGGCGACCCAGCCGCCGACCGCGACGACCAGCGGGCCGTCGGTGGTGGTGATGACCAGCAGGGCGATGGAGACGAGCAGGGTCGCGGACAGCGCGGTGAGGCTGACCGTCCGCTGGGCGCGCGGCCGTCCCGCCATCATCAGCGTCAGGGCGGCGCCGAGCAGCGGCATCACCACGGGCAGGGGTACCAGCCACGTCATGACGGCTCCTCGGTGTCATCGGTGCCGGAGCCCTCGTCGCGCTCGGCGAGCAGCATGATCCGGCGGTCCTCCACGTCGTCCTGCACCTCGTCGTGCCCGGCCATCGCCCAGCTGCGGTAGGCCAGGGCGAGCAGGAACGCGGTCATCCCGAGGGTGATCACGATCGCGGTCAGGACCATGATCTGGGGAAGCGGATCGGCCATCGCATCCTCAGAGGCGCCGCCGACAAGCGAAGAGGCGCCACCCACGATCGGCGGGGCACCGGCCTGCCCGCCGAGCAGGATCAGCAGGTTGACGCCGTTGCCGAGCAGGATCATGCCCATCAGCACGCGGGTCAGGCTGCGTTCCAGCACCATCGAGACACCCGCGGCGAACAGCACCCCGATCACGACGACGTAGACCAGATTGGGCGTCATACCGGCTCCTTCAAACGAGCGGGAGCGGGAGCGGGGTCGTGCCGCCGGTCCAGCTCGGCACCCAGACTGCGCAGGATCTCCAGGACGAGTCCGACAACGATCAGATAGACCCCCACGTCGAACACCACGGACGTGGCGAAGTGGATGTGCCCGAGCACCGGAACGTGCACGTCGACCAGGGCACTCTGCAGCACCTGGCCCCCGGCGACCATCGCCGCGATGCCGGAGCCCACCGCGGTGAGCAGCCCCGAGCCGAGCACCAGCCCCGCGTCCACCGGAGCGGCCGCGTTCAGCTCCGGCTTGCCGCCGGCCAGGTACCGGGTGGTCAGCGCCAGGCCCGCCACCAGGCCGCCGGCGAACCCGCCGCCCGGCGCGTTGTGCCCGGAGAACAGCAGGTAGACCGAGAACAGCACCATGGTGTGGAACAGCAGCCGCGCCACCACCTGGAGGATGATCGACTGCCGGCGGGCCTCGGGCGTGTCACCGGCCCGCAGCCAGGCGCCACCGGTGTCCGCCGGGGTCAGCCCCTGCTCCTCGCGGCGGCGGGTCAGCGCACCGGTACGCCGGAAGATCAGACTGGCCACCCCGGTCGCCGCCACCACCAGCACCGAGATCTCACCCATCGTGTCCCACGCCCGGATGTCGACGAGGGCCACGTTCACGATGTTCGTCCCGCCGCCGTAGGAGACGGCCAGCGCCGGGAAGTCGACGGAGATCGGAACCGCGTGCCGCCCGCTGACCGCCACATAGGCCATGCCCGCGGTGACCAGGCCGACCGCCGCCGCCAGCACGTTGCGGATCATGCGGCTGGCCAGCAGCGGCCGCGCCGAGAACCGGACCGGCAACCGCCGCAGCACCAGCACGAACATGACGATCGTCGCGGTCTCCACCAGGAACTGGGTCAGCGCCAGGTCCGGCGCGCCGTGCAGCACGAACAGCACCGCGACGCCGTACCCGCAGACCCCGACCAGGATCATCGCGGTCAGCCGCCGCCGGATCCGGGCGGCCATCAGCGCCGTCGCGATCACCACGGCGCCGGCCACGAGCTGCAGCGGCGTGTCCCACAGGCGCACACCGAGCTGCCACGGACCACCCAGCGCGAGGGTCGCGGTTCCGATCACGACGAGCACCACGAGGATCGCGCCGAGCGAGAACGGCAGGGAGCCGCGCTGGGTCGCACCGGTCACCTCGACCGCCGCCCGGTCCAGGCCGGACATCACCCGCCGATAGACGCCGTCCGCCGCGGGCAGCCGCTGCTGCGGCCAGACATCGCGGCGCGCGGGACCGAAAAAGATCACCAGGCCGATCGCGTAGACCGCGGCGGACAACACCAGCGGGAGCCCGACTCCGTGCCACAGGCCCAGTTCATAGGGCTTTCCGGCAAAGGCTTCGGCGTACGGGCGGAGCACTCCACCGATCCACGGCGAGCAGATTCCGGCCGCGGCCCCGGCAACCGCGAGCACCCCGGCCGGCGCCGCGAAACCCCGGCCCACGGGCGCCGGGACGGTCTCCTCCACCCCGTCCTTGGATGCGAAGGCTCCCCAGAGGAAGCGCAGCCCGTACGCGACAGTCAGGCCCGACCCGGCAACCAGCGCGAGCAGCACCACCCGGTCCGCGGTCCCGCCCTGCTCGAACGTCGCGAACAACGCCTCCTTACCGACGAACCCGGCCAGCGGTGGAACACCCGCCATCGACGCCACGGCGAGCGCCGCGATGACAGCGAGTCCCGGCATCCGCCGGCGCAGGTCGCTGAGCTGCCGCAGATCCCGGGTGCCGGTGCTGCGGTCGATGATCCCGACGACCAGGAACAGCGCCGCCTTGAACAGGGCGTGCGCGAGCAGCAGCGCGGTACCGGCCAGTGCCCCGGTCCGGGTGCCAGCGCCGAACGCCACGGTGAGCAGGCCGAGCTGGCTGACCGTCCCGTACGCGAGCACCAGCTTCAGATCGGTCTGCCGCATCGCCGCCCACCCGCCGAGCAGCACGGTCACCACCCCGGCGGCCACGGTGACCGGCCGCCACGGCCCGATGTGCGCGAAGGCAGGCCCGAGCAGGCCGATCAGGAACACGCCGGCCTTCACCATCGACGCCGCGTGCAGGTAGGCCGAGGCCGGGGTCGGCGCCGCCATCGCCGCGGGCAGCCAGAAGCTGAACGGGAAGATCGCCGACTTGGACAGCGCCCCGGCCAGGATCAGCACCGCCGCGGTGGCCAGATAGCCGCTGTCCGGCAGCGGACCGGCGGCGATCTGCGACCAGCGGTAGGTGCCGGCGTGCTGCCCGAGCATCACGAACCCGGCCAGCATCGCCAGGCCGCCCGCCGTCGTCACGACCAGGGCCTGCATGGCCGCCCGCCGGGACGCCGCGAGCTCCGGCTTGTGCCCGATCAGCAGGTACGAGAAGACCGTGGTCAGCTCCCACAGCACGTAGAGCACGATCAGGTCGTCGGCGACGACAAGGCCCGTCATGGCACCGGCGAAGCTGAGGAACACCGCGGCGAACCGGCCCAGGTCCGGATCGCGTGGCGGGAAGTAGTGCACGCAGTAGACCAGGACGATCGCACCGATGCCGCCGACGATCAGCAGCATCAGCCAGGACAGCGGGCCGGTGCGCAGCGCCAGGGAGACGTCCAGGTGCGGCACCCACGGGTAGGTCTCCGTGCGTACCTGCCCGGTGGTGGCGGCGGCCCACCCGGCGGCGGACGCCGGAACCAGCGCGAGCAGGTAGAGGGCCCGGTTGCCGAGGGCGCGGACCAGGGGAACCGCGGCGATCGCGGCCGCCGCGTGCAGGAGCAGCAGAACCAGCACGATCAGGGCCCGATCCGGCGGGCGGCACACCGCGGATCCAGCACCACCGCGGTGAGCGTCCGCCGTACATCCATCCGCTACCGACCCCCGTCCGCGCCGGCCCCCTGCGGGCATGCGTCGTGAGGGGTCAACGGTTGCCGGGAGGCGTGGCGGTTACTCCCCGGAAAGACGACAGACTCGTGACAAAGCCCGGTCAGGCGGGCTGGATCAGGGTGCGGTAGTCCCAGCCGCGCAACGGTCCCTCGGTGAGCGAACCGTCGCCCCGCGGCACCCGCAGCGGTTCGCCGTCACGCGTGAAGGCCACCGAGCTGACATCCGAGCGAGCGGTCAGCGTGCAGACGATCTGCGCGTAACCGAGCACCTCGTCGTTGCGGGCGGTGCCGTCGTCGGCCTCGGTCACCTCGACAGTGACGTCGTCCACGCCGATCGGTACCCGTACGGCCAGCGACAGCCCGGTCAGCGCCGAGGAGAGCCCGATGTTCTGTTCCGCCAGCGTCGGCCCGGCCACCAGGTCGTCGAGCTGTTGCTGCCGGGTGGGCACGCCACCGACGCGCCGCACCGTCTGGGCCAGGCCACCGTCACGGACCAGGCACAACACCTCAGCGACCTCACCGGCCGGTCCAGCGGTGGGCGGGGCCGTCGGCCGGTCGTTCAGCGGCGCGCGGGGCAGTTCCACCGGGTGCGCCTCGCTCTGAGCCGGCACCCCACACCCCGAAAGACAGGCCACCAGGGCTAGGGCAAGAGCTTTTTTGCGTACGATCACAGCCCACCGCCACCCGGAAGCTCCACCCGGAAGCGCGCCCCACCGCCCGGCCTCTCCCGCACTTCGGCCCGCCCCTCATGGGCCGCGGCGTGCTCCGCCACGATGGCCAGCCCCAGCCCGGTCCCGTCGCCCGCGCCCCGCGACCCGGCCGCCGGACCCCGCACGAAGCGGGCGAAAATCGTCGTCCGGTCCTGCTCGGCGACGCCCGGCCCCTCGTCGTCGACCTCCAGCACGTGCACATTGTCCGGCGTGCTCAGGCGCACCGCGACCGGACCGCCGCCGTAACGGATCGCGTTGTCCAGCAGGTTGCCGAGGGTCTGCTCGACGCGCCGCCGATCGACGAACCACTCGTCCGGCGTGCCGGGCAGCACCTCGACGAGGGTGTCCGGCAGGTTCCGCGACCGGCAGACCGCGCGTGCCAGCTCCGCCGCCCGCACCAGCTCCCGGACGATTGGCTGGTCGCTGCGGGCCAGCTCGAGAAGGTCCTCGACCAGGCTGCGGAAGCGGGCCACCTCCGCCGCGATCAGGGTGACCGCCGAGGCGGACCGCTCGTCCAGGCCGTCGCGGCGCCGTTCGATCACGCTCACCGCGGCCTCCAGGGTCTGCAACGGTGACCGCAGCTCGTGGCTGACGTCTGCGGCGAACCGGCGGTCCCGCTCCAGGCGGCCGGCCAGCTGGTCGGCCATGTTGTTGAACGCGTGCGAGAGCGGTGCCAGGTCGGGTTCGGTGTCCGGGTCGAGGCGGGTGCTCAGGTCACCGGCGGCGACACCGCGGGCGGCGCCGGCCACCCTGGCGAGGGGGCGCAGGGCGTGGCGGGTCACGTACCAGCCGAGGGCGGCACCGCCGGCCGCGACCATGATGGCGACGGCGGCGAGGACCAGGGCGAGCAGTTGCAGCGTACGGTCGAGCTCGCGCAACGAGACAACCTCGTAGAGCGTGGCCGAACCGGTCAGCGGGATACCCACCACCAGGGCGGGTTCGCCGTCCCGCCGGATCCGCTGCGCACCGGCCTCACCGGTGGCGGTCAGCTCCTGAAGCCCGGCCGGCACCGCCGACCCGGCGCCCGGCTCGGCGGTCCGCGAGTACCACTGGCCGTCGACGTGCAACAGGACGTAGCGCTCCGCGCCGGTGTCCAGGGACCGCAGCGACTCGGGTGCCGCCATGCTCGTGTTGACCACCGCCGCGTCGAAGTAGGCGGTGCGGACCGCTGTCCGTTCCCGCTCGACGAACAGGGTGGTGCGGATCAACTCGTACGACACGAGGCTGACCAGCGCGGACAGCAACAGGGCGCCGACAGCGAAGGCGGCGCTCACCCGGGCACGCAGGCCGATCGGTCTCACCCCTGCAGTTTGTAACCCAGGCCGCGGACCGTCACCAGGTACTCCGGGTGGCTGTTGTCCTTCTCGATCTTGTGCCGGAGACGGCCCACGTGCACGTCGACCACCCGCTCGTCGCCGATCTCGTAACCCCACACCCGCTGCAGCAGCTGCTGACGGGAGAGCACCTGCCCGGCGTGCTCGGCCAGCTCGCACAGCAGCCGGAACTCGGTGCGCGTGACGGACACCGGGTTGCCGTTCACCCGTACCTCTCCCGCCTCCGGCCGGACCTCCAGATCGCCGAACGTCAGCACCGAGATCGCCGGCGCCGCGGCCGTGGTCGCGCGGGCCCGGCGCCGCAGGGCCCGCAGCCGGGCCGCCAGCTCCTTGACCGCGATCGGCTTGACAACGTAGTCGTCGGCGCCCGCCTCCAGCGCGGCGACGATGTCATGCGTGTCGTCGCGCGCGCTCACCACGATGATCGGCACCTCGTCGTCACGGCGCAGCTGCCGGATGCACTCGTAACCGTCCATCCCGGGCAGCATCAGGTCCACCAGCACGGTGTCGGTGCGCAGGCGGCGCTGCTCGGCGAGGCCCTCCTCCGCGGTGGCGACGGCGTATGCGGTGTATCCCTCGTCCTCCAGGGCCATCGTCAGGGAAAGGCGGATCCGGTCGTCGTCCTCGATCAGCAGCACGGCGGTCATATCGGGAAGTCTGACGCGCGGGACCGCCGGCGACGACTTTGTCACGGAACTGTCATGCGGCCGGGCCGGGTTCGCCGACCTCCGCGGCCACGCTGTCCTCACCACCGCTCAATGGTCCCGTTCACCGGTCGCTTTCATGCGGCCGTCGTTTTTGGAGATGCGTAGATGACTGCGGGCACACTCGCCGCCGGGGTCGTTGTCGGCCTCGTCGTCGGCCTGGCCGGGCAGCTGCTGGCCGCCCGGCGCCGGGACGTGCCACTCTGGCTGTTCCTCGCCGTCGGCGTCGGCGCGGCCCTGCTCGCGACGATCGTGGCACTCCTGGCGAACCCCGGCCGGCCCGGCCCGACCATGGTGGACGTACTGCTACAGGTGTTGTTCGCGGGAGCCGCGGTCGGCCTGGTCGCCGTCACCGCCCGGCGCACGAGGGAGCTGGGATGACCGTCGACTCGTACTTCTCACTGCGCGAACACGACGACGTCGGCATGACAGTCGTCGAACCCCTCGCCGACCTGCGCGACGACGTCGCCGACATGCTGCGCCCGGCCCTGATGTCCGCCGCCGCGGCCGGCCGTCACGTCGTCGTCGACATGCGTGCCGTGCACACCATCGAACCCGGCGGCCTGTCCCTGCTGGTCCGCGCCCACCGCGAGGCCCGCCAGCACGGCGGCATGCTCTCGCTGGCGGCACCGTCCCGCTTCGTCCTGACTGTCCTGCACACCATGCACCTCGACGGCGTCTTCCCGATCCTCGAGGACACGCTCACCGGCCGCCCTCACCCGGCCGGTTGAGCCCGCCGGCCGGGCCCCGCCGCACCTCGGGTCCCGGCCGGCACCATCGGCCGCCGCCCGGTCCGAACCCACCCCGGCCGGCCGGCCGATCCGGGCCGGGTCGCCGCACGCCCCCGCGACGACCCGGCCCATCTCTTTCGCAGATACCCACCTGTTCGCAGCCGCCTGATGTTTGAGATGCAGGTGCTTCAGTTGCTCTTCAAGCTTTTCTCGTACGCCCGACGCAAAGCTCTCGACTGTCCACGCGATCAACTGCTCACTCACGCCTTTGCCGCGCCCGCCGGTCTGAGCTGCCGGGTCAATCTCACAGCTTTCGATCCCGCAGCCGATTTCGCAGCAACGAGCGCACACACAACCCGACCGTGCGCGTCCACCCATGTCATAGGCCGTCCACGCTCGCACGCAACCTCAACGTGTGCGCCCGCAACCCCAGCCGCCGCCTGCCGCCGCCTCCACGCTCGCACCGTGCGCGCCCGTGTTGGCAGCGGCTCGCACCGTGCGTGGCTGTGTTTGTGGTGGCTCCTACCGTGCGCGGCTGTGTTCGGGGGGTGGGGGTCAGGTGGTGGCGGCTGCGGCGCGGCCTGCTTGGCGGCCGGAGAAGAGGCAGCCGCCGAGGAAGGTGCCCTCGAGGGAGCGGTAGCCGTGGATGCCGCCGCCGCCGAAGCCGGCCACCTCGCCCGCCGCGTAGAGGCCGGGGATCGGCGCGCCGGAGGCGTCCAGGACGCGGCCCTGGAGGTCGGTCTGGAGGCCGCCGAGCGTCTTGCGGGTGAGGATGTTCAGTTTGGCGGCGACCAGCGGGCCCTTCGAGGAGTCGAGGAGCTTGTGGGCGCCGGCGGTGCGGCTCAGCTGGTCTCCGACGTAGCTCAGGGCGTTGCGGATGCCCATCACCTGCGCGTCCTTGCTGTAGTTGTTGTCCATCTCCCGGTCCCGGGCGTCGATCTGCCGTTTGACCGCCGCCGGGTCGAGCAGGGTGTTGCCGGCCACCCGGTTCATCCCGGCGACCAGTTCGGGGACCGTGTTGGCGATGACGAAGTCCGCGCCGTACTTCTGGAAGCGCTGGATCGGCTCGGGGGTCTGCCAGATCCGGCTGAGCAGTTGCCAGACGTTCTTGTTGGTCAGGTCCGGGTTCTGTTCGGAGCCGGAGAGCGCGAACTCCTTGTCGACGATCTCCTGGGTGGCCACGAACCAGGAGTAGTCGTATCCGGTCGCGGTGATCGAGCCGAGCGTGTGCAGGGTGTCGTAGCCGGGCATGTCCGGCGGCCGGAACCGCTTGCCGGTGGCGTCGAGCCACAGCGACGACGGGCCGGGCAGGATGCGGATGCCGTGGCCGGGCCAGATCGGCGCGTAGTTGCGCAGGCCCTCGGTGTAGTGCCACATCCGGTCCGGGTTGACGATCCGGCCGCCGGCGCGTTCGGTGATCGCCAGCATCCGGCCGTCGACGTGCGCGGGCACACCGGTGATCATCGTCCGGGGTGCGGTGCCGAGCCGGGCCGGCCAGTTGCGGCGGATCAGGTCGTGGTTGGCGCCGATGCCGCCGGACGTGACGATCACGACCGGGGCGCGCAGCTCGAAATCCGCGACGGCCGTGCGACTACTGGGGGTTCCGCGCGCCGCGCTGCTCGGTTCGAGGACCTTTCCGCGTACGCCGGAAACGGCACCACCGGTCCGGACGATGTCGTCGACCTGGTGCCGGAATTTGAACACCACTTTCCCGGCGGCCGCCGCGGCGCGCACCTTCTTCTCGAACGGTTCCATCACGGCCGGGCCGGTTCCCCAGGTCACGTGGAAACGCGGCACCGAGTTGCCGTGCCCGTCGGCCAGTCCGCCGCCGCGCTCGGCCCAGCCGACGATCGGGAACCACTGCACGCCCAGCCCGGCCAGCCAGGAGCGTTTCTCGCCGGCGGCGAACTGCACATAGGCCTGGGCCCACTTGTACGCCCAATAATCCTGACCACCCGGACTGTCCACACCCCTGTCGAAACCCGCCGTGCCGAGCCAGTCCTGCCACGCCAGCTCGTACGAGTCCTTGACGCCCATCAGCCGCTGCTCGGCGGAGTCGACGAGGAACAGCCCGCCGAACGACCAGAACGCCTGCCCGCCGAGGCTGGCCTCGGGTTCCTGGTCGAGCAGCAGCACCTTGCGGCCGGCGGCGACGAGTTCCGCGGTGGCGACCAGGCCGGCCAGCCCGCCGCCGACCACGATGGCGTCGGCGTCATCGGCGGCGGCCGCGCCGAACGCCGCTGTCGTATCCGTGAATGCGGCTGCCGCGGCGGCACCGCCGGCCGCGCCGAGCACCTGACGACGGTTCATGGTGCCTCCCGGGCACGTGAGAGCTTTTCGCGTCGATCGATCGAAGCAGGACGATCCCCGGCGGCGATAGTCGCTCACCGACAACGTCGGACCCGGCGGTTGTGCACCGGCGTGCACCCCCGTCCGGGTGCACCCGGACCCCGCGGCGGGAGTTGATCACTTAGGATCGCCGGAATGCGGGGAGGCACGGGTGGCGACGGGGTTCGGACCCCGCCCGCCCTCCCACCCGCGCTTCCGTTGCGGGCGATGACCGCCGGTGAGGTGCTCGACGCCGCTGCGTCACTGTTGCGGGAGCGGGCGCTGCCGCTGCTCGGGTTCGCCGCGATCCTGGCGGCGGGGGAGCAGGCGCTGCTCGCCGTTCTGCGGGAGCGGGCCGGGCTCAGTGCACCGGCCTATCTGCCGAGCTGGGACGACAACATCGGCCCGTGGTGGCTGATCGTGGCGACCGGCGTCACCGCGGAGACGGTCATCATCGCGCTGCTCGGTGCGTACGCGGGTGCGGCCGTCGGCCCGGCGCTGCTCGGCAGGCAGGTTCCGAGCGGCGTGCTCTGGAGGCGTACGCGTCCTGTGCCTGTCCTGGTTGTCGCAGTGATCCTGGGCCTGCTCGCCTGGCCCGCCGCCCTCTTCGGGTTCGCGCCGTGGCTCGTCCTGTACGGATTGTGGGGCCTGGCCACCCCGCTGCTCACGCTCGACCGGATCGGCAACCCGTTCCGTGCGCTGGCCCGCTCCGCCGCGCTCTCCTCCCGCGACGGCGGGCGCGGCTTCTGGATCCGGCTGCTCGGATACCTGGTGTGGTTCGCGATCCGGTTCGCGCTCGGTGCCGGCTGGATCGCCGTGGCCACCACGTTCACCAGCGTGGTCAGCGGCGGCTGGGTGGCCTGGGCGGTGCCGGTAGCCTGGGGGCTGGCGAACACCGTCGCCTACACCGCCCTCGCCTGCCTCGACGCGGTGTTGCTGGTGGAGACCCGGATCCGCACCGAAGGACTCGACATCGCGATAAACCGCAGCCGCAGCCGGGGCGAGGACGACGCGGCCGTGCTGGTGGCGCCCCGGTGAGAGGCTACGACGAGCTGGTGGCGTCGGTGCTGGACGTGGTGCCGCCACCGCTCATGCTGCTGTTGCTGTTCGGGGTGACGGTGCTGACGGCGGTGCTCTGGTACACGTACCCGGCCTGGCTTCGTTTCCGGCTGCCCCGTTTCCGTCGGCCGCGCTTGCGTCTGCCGCGCTTGCGGCTTTCTCGCTTCCGGCGCCGTGCCAAACCGGTGATCGTGGCTGAGTCGCCTACGGTGGAGATCACGCCGGATGCTGGTGCCCGGACCGTGTCGCTGGCGGACCGGCTGGCGGCGCAGGGGCGGTACGCGGAGGCGATCCGGGAGCGGCTGCGGGAGACCGTTTCCGATCTGACCCGGGCCGGGGTGATCCAGCCTGAGCCCGGCTGGACGGCCGCTGAGCTCAGCGCGCTGGCCGCCGCCAACCGGCCGCCGCTCGGGCCGGCTCTGGGCGGGGCCACCGAGTTGTTCTCGCAGGTCTGGTACGGGCGGCTCGACGCGCGGGCGGACGAGGACGAGCGGATGCGGCGGTTGACCGGTGACGTGCGGGCCGCCCTGGGCGCGTTTTCCGGGGGCGGCCGGTGAAGACGCGCCGGATGCGGGTTGTCCTGCCCTTCCTCGTGCTGCTCGCGCTGGTGGGCGGGACGCTGGTCGTGCACGCTGTCGAACAGCCCGACCTCGGCGATCCCGCCTATCTGTCGCCGGTCAGCAGTGCGGACATCGGGTCCTCGTCGCTCGCGGCGATGCTGGCGCAGCGGGGGGTCGAGGTGGACCGGCGTACCAGCACCGAGGCTGTTCTCGCCGCGCTGGACGGGACGCCGGCCACTGTCTTCGTCCCGGCGCCGTCGTACGCGTACCTCAGCACGCTGACGAGCAGCACCTCCGTACCGCCGGGGACGCGGCTCGTGCTGGTCGCACCGGACGGTGACATTCTCGAGGCTCGCGGGTGGCCGGGCAGCGTCCGGCGTACCCGATGGGCTGCGGCGGCCACCGACCCCGCCTGCGCCGGACCGGTTGCCGGCGCCGAAGGGCGCGCGGCTGTGCTGCGCCGCCAGTATGCGACCGAGTCCGGGACGCTCTGTTACGACGGCGGGGTGCTGCGGTTCGACCGGGACGGCTACGACGTGACGCTCGCCGGGGCGGCCGATCCGTTCCGCAACGACCGGATCGGGGAGCACGACAACGCGGCCCTGGCGGTGGGGCTGCTGAGCCAGGACCCGCGGGTGATCTGGCTCGACCTGCACGAACGTGAGCGGCCGCCACCGGAGCCGACCTTCACTCCCGAGCCGGAGTTCTCCGCCGAGCCCGATCCCTCTGCCGACAACTACTTTCCCGACGAGAACGGGGAGCCCGGCGATCCCGGGCAACCCGGTGAGCCGGGCCGGCCGATTCCGAACGAGGGCTCCGATCCGTCCGGATCGTCCGGCTCCTCAGGGCAGGGCGAGTCCTTGCAGGACAGCGCGCTCGCCCAGGCGTTCCCCGCCCCTTTCTGGGCGACCGTCCTGCTGGTCCTGCTGGTGGCGATCGCGTTCGCCGTGGCGGCCGCGCGGCGGCTCGGCACCCCGGTCACCGAACCGCTGCCGTCGCGGGTGCCGGCCCACGAGACGATGCTCGGCCACGGGCGCCTCTACGCCCGCGCCCGGGCCCGCGGCCAGTCGCTGGAGATCCTCCGCGACGCCGCCCGCCACCGGATCACCGAGCACCTCGGCCTGCCCGCCGACGCCACCGCCGAGCGGATCGCCGCCTCCGCCGGCATGCCCGCCGAATACGTCCGCGCCGTCCTCGAGGGCGACCCGCCCGAGTCCGACGAGGACCTGGTGACCGCCGCCCGGTTCCTGCGGGACCTCGAACACGACATCACCCGCAGCCCCTTCGAAGGAGAGACACCGTGACGCCCGAATCCGAACAGGCCCGCCTCGCGCTGAGCCGCCTGCGTACCGAGGTCGGCAAGGCCGTCGTCGGGCAGGACGCGGTCGTCGGCGGTGTGGTGGTGGCCCTGCTCTGCGGAGGGCACGTGCTCCTCGAAGGCGTACCCGGGGTGGCGAAGACCCTGATGGTCCGGGCCGTGGCGGCAGCGCTGAGCCTCGACACCAAACGGGTCCAGTTCACCCCCGACCTGATGCCCGGCGACGTCACCGGGTCGCTCGTCTACGACGCGCGGACCGCCGCGTTCAACTTCCGGGCCGGGCCGGTCTTCACCAACCTCATGCTCGCCGACGAGATCAACCGGACCCCGCCGAAGACCCAGGCGGCGCTGCTCGAGGCCATGGAGGAACGCCAGGTCAGTGTGGACGGGACACCCCGGCCGCTGCCGCAGCCCTTCCTGGTCGCCGCGACGCAGAACCCCATCGAGTACGAGGGAACCTACCCGCTGCCGGAGGCGCAGCTCGACCGGTTCCTGCTGAAGCTGTCGGTGCCGCTGCCGGAGCGGGAGGACGAGCTGAACGTGCTGCGGGCGCACCATCACGGGTTCGACCCGCGGGACCTGAAAGCGGCCGGGGTGACGCCGGTGGCGGGGCCCGCGGAGCTGGCGGCCGGGCGGGCGGCGGTGCAGCGGGTGGGTGTGGCGGAGCCGGTGCTGGCGTACATCGTGGACCTGTGCCGGGCCACCCGGGTGACGCCGGCGCTGGAACTGGGCGCGTCGCCGCGGGGGGCCACCGCTCTGCTGGCGGTGTCGAAGGCGTACGCGTGGCTGAACGGGCGGGAGTACGTCGTTCCGGATGATGTGAAGGCGTACGCCGTACCGGTGCTGCGCCACCGGGTCCGCCTGCGCGCCGACGCCGAACTCGACGGTGTCACCGTGGAGGCCACCCTGGCCGGTGTCCTCGCCACTGTCCCGGCCCCACGCTGACATGGTCACCCGGCGCTTCGCCGCCCTCCTGGCCGTCGGCATCCCGCTGCCCGCGCTGCTGCCGGCGCCCTGGCTGAGCGTCGCCGGCGTGCTGGTCCTGGCGGTACTTGTCGCCGCGGCCGACTTCGCGCTGGCCGGGGCGCTCGCGCGAATCTCGCTGCACCGCGAGGGCGACCGGACGGTGTGGCTGGGCGGGACCGCCACGGTCTCGCTGGCCGTGCTCAACACCGGGAGCCGGCTGTTGCGGCTGCAACTGCGGGACAGCTGGGTGCCCTCGGCCGGTGCCTCACCCGCCCGGCACGACCTGCGGCTGGCACCGGCGGAACGGAGCGTCGTCGCCACCACGCTCACCCCGGTGCGGCACGGTGATCGGGCGGCGGTGCGGGTCACGCTGCGTTCCTACGGGCCGCTCGGGGTGGCCTACCGGCAGCGGCGCCGCGGGTGGAACGACCGGATCACACCGGCCTGGTCGCTGCGGGTGCTGCCCCGGTTCCCGTCCCGCCGCATCCTGCCCGAGAAGCTGGCCCGGATGCGCGTGATCGACGGCTCGGTGGTGGCCCGCGGCCGCGGTCACGGCACTGAGTTCGACGTGCTGCGCGAGTACGTGATCGGCGACGACGTCCGCTCGATCGACTGGCGGGCCAGCGCACGGCACAACGACGTCGTGGTCCGTACCTGGCGCCCCGAACGCGACCGGCGCCTCGTTTGCGTCCTCGACACCGGCCGCACTTCAGCCGTACGCCTCGGCGACGCACCCCGCCTGGACGCCGCCATCGACGCCGCGCTGCTCCTCGCAGTCCTCGCCGCCCGCGCCGACGACCGGGTGGACCTGCTCGCCCTGGACAGCACGGTCCGCACCCGCGTGGAGGGCGGCGGCCACCGCACGAAGGTGGGCCGTCTCATCGAGGCGATGGCTGCCCTGGAGGCGTCCCCGGCCGAGACGGACTTCTCCCTCCTGGCCCGGGACCTCCTGCGCCGCGACCGGAAACGATCCCTCGTGGTGATCTTTACGGCCCTCGAACCGGCCCCGATGATCGAGGGCCTTCTGCCGCTGCTTCCGGCTCTGGCCGCCCGCCACAAGGTGGTCGTCGCTGGTGTTCGTGATCCCGCTGTGTCACGCCTGTCCCAGGTCACGGTCGCCACGGCCGCCGATGTGCACGCGGCGGCTGCTGCCCAGCGCGTCCTCACCGAGCGGGACCGGATCCGCGACGTGCTGGCCCGTTTCGGCGCCACCGTCGTCGACACCGGCCCGGAGTCCTTCGCCTCCCACGTGGCCGACGTCTACCTCCTCCTCAAAGCCACCGGCCGCCTCTAACCCCACCCCGCTGACGCCCAGCCGGTTCCCCCCGCTGGGGCCGAGCGGTGCCTCGCGGCCGGAAACACCCCGCTGGCGGCCAGCTGGGTGGGTCGGCTGGCCGTCAGGGGGCTGTCGCGGCCAGAAACACCCCGCTGGCGGCCAGCCGGTTGGGGCGGCTGGCCGCCAGCGGGGCTGTCGCGGCCGGAAACGCCCCGCTGGCGGCCAGCTGGTTGGGGCGGCTGGGGCTGAGTGGTGCCTTGCGGCCGGAAACACCCTGCTGGCGGCCAGCTGGGTGGGTCGGCTGG
>NZ_JBHTDO010000039.1:0-22754 GCF_042666575.1 Actinoplanes sp. GCM10030250
GGCGCCTACTACTTCGACGCGATCGGCCGGGTCACCTCGTTCCTCGACCCGGACATGCAGACCTCGAAGATCACCTATGAGCCGGCCACCGGGCAGGCGTTCAAGGTGATCGAGGAGAACGGGTTCAAGCACAAGCAGACCCGCGAACTCGAACCTGGGCGTAGCGTTACAATTCGGGCGACAGACACCAACAATCACGTCAGCACCGCCGAGTACGACCCGCTGGGCCGCCTGGTCAAGGGCTGGGCACCGGGCCGGGCGGGCGCCGCTATCCCGGACTTCGAGGCGACCTACACGATCTCGAAGCCGGACGCCGACGGTGTTCGCCAGCCGCCGTTCATCACCACCAAGGCGCGTGGGCACGAGAACCGTATCGAGACGTCGGTGACGATCTACGACGGTCTGGGCCGGGAGCGGCAATCTCAGGAGCAGGCCACCGGTGGTGGCCGGCTGATCACCGACACGCTGTACAACAGCTCGGGTGAGGTGTGGCAGACCAACAACGCCTACTTCACCAAGGGCAGCCCGTCGGGCAGCCTGTTCACGCCGGACTCGGAGATCGCGGTTCCGAACGCGACGCGCTACACCTACGACGGCCTCGGCCGGGTGTTGCAGGAGACCCCGATCCTGCGCGGCCAGGAAACCCCGGCACGCGCCACCAAGTACGAGTACGGCACCGACTGGTCGACCGTGCGTAACCCCACCGGTACCGCCTCGTACCGGATCTACACCGACGGCGTTGGCCGCACCTCGCGGGTGGACACGTTCAACGACGCCGCTGCCGCCGGCTTCACCTCTATGCGCTACGAGTACGACACCCGCGGTCAGATGGCCAAGGCGACCAACTCTGCGGCCAAGCCGGAGAACTTCTGGTCGTGGAAGTACGACCAGCGTGGTCGCCAGATCGAGGCGAAGGACCCGAACACCGGCACTACCAAGAGCGTCTACGACCACCGCGACCGCGTCATCTCCACAACGGACGCCCGTGGCACCACCGTGGTCACCGAGTACGACGCCCTGTCCCGCCCCACCAAGCAGTTCCTCGGCTGGGAACTGACCGACCTGCGCGCCGAGTTCACCTACGACACGGCCCCAGGCGGTGTCGGGCTGCCGGCGACGGCGACCCGATACACCGACGGCAAGGCGTACAAGCAGGCGGTTGCCGGGTACACCAACGACTATCAGCCGACCGGCACGACGCTGACACTGCCGTCCGACATCGCCACGGCGTGGGGGCTGCAGACCTCCTACTCCTACAACTACGCCTACACCGACGCGGGTCTGCCGGAGACGCTCAGCCTTCCCTCGGTCGGCAACCTGCCGAGCGAGAAGCTGATCGCCCGGTACAACAAAGACGGCCTGGCGATGTCCGTGTCCGGCCTCGACTGGTACGGCTCGGAGACGGCGTACTCGCCGTACGGGCAGGTCATGCGGTCGACTCTCGGTGCGCAGCCGTACCGGGTTTGGGCGCAGAACACCTACGACGAGGCCGACGGTGCTCTCACCAACCAGCAGGTCTACCGGGAGAACACCGGCGACAAGACATTGGTCGGCGGCGTCCTCGCCTCGGACCGCTCCTACGGTTACGACAACGCGGGCAACGTCACCTCGATCCGCGAACGCTCGGTCGGCATCGAAGAGCGGCAGTGCTTCGACTACGACATGATCGGTCAGCTGGCCAAGTCGTGGACCGCGAAGGACCAGGACTCCTGCTCAGCAGCTCCGGCCGCCTCGACCGTCGCGGCGGGCAAGGACAACGCCGGCTACTGGCAGGAGTACGAGTACGACCTGCTCGGCAACCGCACCAAGCTGGTCGAGAAGAACCTCACCGGCGACACCACCAAGGACACCACCAGCACCTACACCTACGGCAAGGCCGACGGCAGCCAGCCCGGCACGCTCACCAAGGTCACCAAGAAGCACGTCACACCGGCCGGCGCGCAGGTCACCACCGAAGCCGAGCGGCTCTACGAGCTGACCGGCGAGACCACCTCCGTCACGTCGGTGCAGAACGGCGACACGCAGGAGCTGTCCTGGACCTTCGATGGGCAGATCGAGCGGATCTCCGGCTCCGGCAGCAACGGCAAGAGCTCGTACTTCGGTCTGAACAACGCCTGCCTCGACGTCGATGGTGGCAAGGCCGTCGCCGGCACGAAGATTCAGATCTGGGGCTGCAACGGCAGTCTTGCCCAGAAGTGGACCTTCAAGCCGTCACCCGGACAGGCCGACGCCAACCTGGGCACGATGACCCAGTACGACGGCGGCTGGTGTGCCCAGCCGGTTGCCAACACCGCCGGCTCCGGCCTGGCACTGCAGAAGTGCGACGGCTCGGCTGCCCAGCAGCTCCGGCGCGGCGCGAGCGGCCAGCTGACCCACCCAGCGTCGAACCTGTGCCTCACGGTCAGCGCCGTCAACTCGCCGGCCTCGCTTGCCACCTGCGCGACGGGTAACGCCGGTCAGGTGTGGTTGCCTCAGGACGAGACAACCTACATTTACGGACCCAGCGGTTCTCGCCTGCTCACCATCCAGGGCAAGCAGGCCACGCTGAACCTCGGAGACGCGCAGCTCACCGTCCAGCAGGGCGGTGCGCAGATCAACGTCCAGCGCTCCTACGCGGTCCCCGGCGGCTCGGTCGTCCGGTACGCCCTCGGCGGTGCGGTCCCGGCCTTGATGGCCCTGACTGGTGATCACCAGGGCACCCCGTACGCGGAGATATCCCTCAGCGGCACGATGGGGATCCGGATCCGCAAGCAGGACCCGTTCGGCAACGAGCGTGGCACCGCCCCGCTCGCCCTCAACATGCAGACCAACAACGGGTTCCTTGGTGCGAAACGGGACGACGCGTCCGGTTACACGCCGCTGGGCGCGCGTCTGTACGACCCCGCGGTGGGACGCTTCCTGTCCGCCGACCCGGTCACCGACCTGGCCGACCCGCTGCAGCAGAACGGGTACGCCTACGCCCACAACAACCCGGTCACCCACTCCGACCCGACCGGCCTGTCGATCTCGCTGACCCCGTCCGAGCTGGCTTCGGCCCTGGCCGGCGCGGGCTTGTCCGCGGCGCAGATCGCCGAGGCACAGGTCAACGCGAACCGCTCGATCACCGACGTGATCCTCTCCGCGGCCTGGTCGCTGCTGAAGGACTTCATCGGCATCAACGACGCGATGGCCTGCTTCGGCGGTGACATGTGGTCCTGCGGCAGCCTCATCATCGGGGCCATCCCATGGGCCAAGCTCGGCAAGATCCCAGCAGTGCTGCGAGCCATCGACCGCACCATCGCCGCGATCCAGGCCTGGCGCACCGCGAAGAAGGCAGCCGAGATGGTGCTGGCTGCCGCCCGAGCAGCCGAAGCAGCGGCACTGAACGCCAAGAAACTGGCGATCGAACGGGCCAAGAAGGCCGCCCAGGCAGCCAAGAAGAAGGCCGCCGACCAACTCAAGACGACAAGCAACAAAGCGGCCGACGCCACGAAGAAGACCGGCAACCAGGTCCAGAAACAGGCGCAGTCCAAGGCCGCGCCGAAGAGTTCCTCCGTGGCCAATGGCGGCGGTAAGAGCGGCGGCAAGGGCGGTGGCGGCGGCAAGTCCGGCGGTACCTCCGGTGGCTCCTCCCGCAGCAGCGGCGGCGCCAGCGGAGGCGGCAACGGCGGTAAAGCCGGCAGCGGTGGCGGGTGCAGCAAGTCGGGCAACGACAACAGCTTCACGCCCGGCACCAGGGTGCTGATGGCGGACGGCTCCACCAAGCCGATCGAAGAGGTCAAGCCCGGCGACAACGTCCAGGCCACCGACCCGGAAACCGGCGAGACCCGCACCGAGACCGTCACCGCCACCATCGAGGGTGAAGGCGTCAAACACCTCGTGAAGATCACCATCGACACCGATGGTGAGCAGGGCGAGGAGACCGCCGAAGTCACCGCCACCGACGGCCACCCGTTCTGGGTGCCCGAGCTCGGTGAGTGGATCGACGCCACCAACCTCGCGTCGGGCCAGCTGCTGAGGACGAGCACCGGCACCTACGTGCAGATCGCAGCCATCGAACGCTGGACCGACGAGCAGGCGACTGTCCACAACCTCACCGTCGGCAACACCCACACCTACTACGTGCTCGCTGGCCCTGCAGTTCTTGTGCACAACTGCGGTGGTTCGACGAACAGTCACCTTGAGGACCTTCCGGTAAACCCCGACATCAACAAGTTCAATGTTCGGGCCGGGGAACTCGTCAACAACAGATTTGAGACGCACGCGCTCAATCCGCATCAGATGAATGGCGGTGAGACCGTTGGGCATGGTGGCGTCAGGAATCTGACCAACGACGAGCTCATCATGCCGGGCGGCCCTCAAGGCAATGATCCCATCAGGGGTGCTCGTGACTGGGCCCCGGGAGACTGCGGGTGTTATCCTGCCTCGCGCGTGTACATAACGGGCGGGCATCACCGCACGGCGGAGATCGCAAGAAGGGTGATGGCCGGCGAAATGTCACCAGACACCATCATCGAGTTCGTCATCTCGCCGCCGTGATGAGTCCTCTGAAGTTCACGGTCAGCGGTGAAGCCCGGTTCTTCGTCATTGTTCTCCGTGGTGACACCGCTGATCGTGATCGCTTGTGGGTGTGCGTGAGGGGGGCCGAGGCGCCGGCCGGAGGCGGTTGGTCCGGTTGTTGGAGCAGCAGCAAAGGCCGGATTGACGCGCTGACCCTTCAGCGAATGCTCGCCGACATCAGCACAGAAGTGGCGCGGGTGGGCCGGATGGGTTCCTTCGGCCCCTACCTCGAGGATCACCTTTTCTTCGAGGGCTGGGATGCTTGGGGGAATGGTGTTCCGGCGCCACTTGCCCATATGACGCCTGCAGATGTGGTTGCGCAGGCAGATGTGTGCGAATCCGACGAGAGTCTCATGGCCAAAGTGCTCGGCACGTATCAATGAGCTGATGGTCGCGAGGTTCCTCCCGATGGGCCGGATAGCGTCTTCACCGTCGCTACCCCGGCCCATCGGCCTGCATCCGCGTCTCTTCGGCCGCGTGCTCAAGTTGGGCGTCGGGGCGGTACCGGCGGACTGACCGCGCGGGCTCTGCGCCAGCCGGACTGCCACCGGCTCAGCAGGCCGGGGGGCCTGCCGATCAGGTGGTTGTGTCACGTTCACGCATCACCATCAAGGTCCGTGTCGTCGCCTCGATGATGGTGATGCTGGTCGTCGCGATGGCGGCTGTCGTCACGTACATCACCAGCCGCAACACCGCCGACGCGCGGGAGACCGGGTTCGCGTACGCGGAGGAGACGGCCAAGCACAACGCCGCCGAGATCGAGAAGACCCTGCTGGGCGGGCTGCGGACGGCGCGGGACCTGGCCGTGGTGCTCGAGGCGAACGCGTCCAACAATGCCTCCCGGGCCGCGGCGAACGCCGAGATGCGGGCGCTGCTGGACGGGCACGAGGACTACCTGGGTGTGTGGTCGGGGTGGGAGCCGGACGCGTACGACGGGCGGGATCGGCGGTATCGCAACGAGGACGTCCGGCACGACGCGACCGGGCGCTTCGTGCCGTACTGGTTCCGTGAGGGCGGCAAGATCACCTCGTCGCCGCTGGTGGACTACGACACGGCCGGGCCCGGCGACTACTACCAGGTGCCGCACACCAGCGGCAAGGAGAAGGTCGTCGAACCGTACGTCTACGCCGTCGGCGGTGTCGACACCCTGATCACGTCGATGTCGGTGCCGATCGAGCTCGGTGGCAAGGTGGTCGGTGTCGCCGGCGTCGACATGTCACTGGCCACGCTTCAGGAGCTGGTCAGCCAGGTCAAGCCGTTCGGCAGCGGTACGGCGGCGCTGGTCAGCACCGGCGGCCTCCTCGTCGCCGGCGGTGATGCGAGCAAGGCCGGTCAGGCCGCACCCGAGGAGATCACCGGCCTGACCGGGAAGTCGGCGCAGACGCACGGGGTGAGCCGGGACGTTACCGACAGCGGCGAGGAGACTCTCAGGATCGCGGTGCCGCTGGACGTCGGCGAGGTGGACACCTGGTCGCTGGTGGTGTCGGTGCCCACCTCCTCGGTGCTCGCGGACGCCAACGACACCCGCTGGGTGAGCATCGTGCTCACCGTGGTGGCCGTGCTGATCGCCGGGATCGTGGCGTTCTTCCTGGCCCGGACGATCGTGGGGCCCATCGAACGGCTCCGCGACCGGATGGCCGAGATCGCCGACGGCGACGGTGACCTGACGCTGCGGGTGCCCGCCGACCGGGACGACGAGGCCGGGCAGCTGGCGGGCGCGTTCAACCGGTTCGTCGACAAGGTGGCCGTCACCATCCGGGGTATCGCCGGGTCCACCGCCACCCTGACCGGCGCGGCCCGGGAGCTGAGCGAGGTGAGCGGGCAGCTGCAGTCCGGCGCCAGCGAGGCGTCCACCCAGGCGGGTACGGCGAGCCACGCCAGCGAAGAGGTCAACGCGGGGGTCCAGGCGCTCGCGGCCGGTGCTGAGCAGATGAGCGCGTCGATCGCCGAGATCAGCTCGAACGCCACACAGGCGGCTCAGGTCGCGGCGCAGGCGATGACCATCGCGGAACGTACGAACGGGCAGGTGGCGGAGCTCGGTGCGGCCAGCAACGAGATCGGTGAGGTGGTCCGGCTGATCACCACGATCGCCGAGCAGACGAACCTGCTGGCTCTGAACGCGACGATCGAGGCGGCGCGGGCCGGTGACATGGGCAAGGGCTTCGCGGTGGTGGCGGGAGAGGTCAAGGACCTGGCTCAGCAGACCGCCCAGGCGACCGAGCAGATCACGGCTCGGATCACCGCGATCCAGACGTCGAGCGACTCGGCGGCAGCGGCGATCGGGGAGATCGCTTCGGTGATCAACCAGATCGGGGACTACACGACGACGATCGCGTCGGCGGTGGAGGAACAGACGGCCACCACGGCGGAGATGAGCCGGACCGTCACCGACGCTGCGGCCAACAGCGGGGACGTCGCCCGTACGATCACCGGTGTTGCCCACGTCGCGGCCTCGACCGCGGACGGAGCCCGGACCACCCAGCAGGCCGCGGCGAACCTGTCCCAGCTGGCGGCGGATCTCAGCGGCCTGGTGGGTGCGTTCCGCTACTGAGCCCTCAGATCAGCATGCGGACCACCGCGATCACGCCGACGACGACGATGACCGCGCGCAGGGCCGGGTCGGGTAGGCGACGGCCGTATCTTCCGGCGATCAGGCTGCCGGTGATCGAGCCGGCCGCGATCAGGAGCACGGGTGGCCAGGACACTGTGCCGGCGACGATGAAGATCACTGCGGCTACCGCGTTGACGAGGCCGGCGAAGACGTTTTTCACGCCGTTGAGCTGCTGAAGCGTGGCCGGGACGAGCAGACCGAGAATGCCCAGCAGCAGGACGCCCTGTGCGGCACCGAAGTAGCCGCCGTAGACGCTGGTGGCGAAGATCCCGAGGGTGAGCAGCAGGCCGGAACGGCTGCCGCCGGCCGGGAGATCCTGGCGTTTCCGCAGCGAGCGGGCCAGCCAGGGCTGGAGGACCACCAGGACCAGCGCGATGCCGATGAGGACCGGGACGATCGTGCGGAACGCCTCGGCGGGCAGGACCAGCAGGAGTACGGCGCCGGTGATCCCGCCCAGCAGCGAGGTGAAACCCAGGCGCAGCAGGAGGTCGCGCTGGGTGGCCAGCTCCGCCCGGTACGACCACGCGCCGGCGACCGAACCCGGCACCAGGCCGACGGTGTTGGACGCGTTGGCCACGACCGGCGGGTAGCCCAGCGCCAGCAGCACCGGGAACGTGATCAGGGTGCCGGACCCGACCAGGGTGTTGATGGCGCCGGCGGCCACACCCGCGGCGAGGATCGGGAGAGCTTCGGCGACACCCATGAGCTGATCATCGTAGCCATGCGGTGATGCCCCCGACCGCATCGGCGGCCGGGGGCATCGCTCACATCAGTAACCGAAGTCCTGGGTGTAGTACGGGGCACCGCCGGTCGAGTAGACGACGCCGACACCGACGGTCTTCGACTTGCAGTTGAGGATGTTGGTGCGGTGACCCGGGCTCTTCATCCAGCCGTTGACGACCTCGGCGGCGGAGCGGTAGCCCCAGGCGATGTTCTCGGCGGAGGGCTTGGCGTAACCGGCGGCCTTGGAGCGGGCGACGAAGTTCGAGCCGGACTTGCCGGTGTGCGAGAAGTTGCCGGTCTGTGCCATCCAGGCGCTGTGGCCGCGGGCGGCCGTGGTGAGCGCCGCGTTGACCGTCAGGGCCGAGCAGCCCTTGCTGGTGCGCTGGACGTTGATGAGCTTGTTGATCTCGGTCTGCAGTGCCTGCTCGGACGCCTTCGGGGCAGCCTCGGCGGGGGACGCGATCATCGTGGCGGCGCCGATGGCGGCCGGGGCGAGGAGGGCGGCGACGGCGAAGCGGCGAAGGACGTTGCGCAAGAGGAGACCCTTTCGTCGGTGTGTCCGGCGTTTGCCGGGTACACCTGGTTCTTCGGCCCGCTCCTGGAGCGTTGGATTGTCGAAGCGGTGCTTCCCAGTCGCCGTCCGGTTGCCGCCCTCCCGCCGCCAGCCGGGCGGGCTGAGCCGTAGCCCAGGCAGGTTATTGCCGGGGCTACGGCCGGACAGCCGGATCGGGTCAGTGGAGGTGCACTCGGTACGTGGTCGTGGCGGAGGCGTCTTCACTGGTCACCGTGACGGTGCGGGACGAGCCCCGGCCGGTGACCGCGACCGCCGCGTAAGGATCAGCAGCCGTAGCGGTGACGACCGCGTCACGGCGGCCCCTGACGCGATAGTCGGTGACCGCGGGGTCGAAGCGCGGAATCGGCCGGCCGTCGACCTGGATGCCGGTGAGGCGCGCGTCGGACGACACCCCGGGCACCTTGGCGAAGATCTCGATCTCGGCGACGGTGAGGTAGCCGTTCGGCACCGCCGTCAGAACCACGCAAACCTTGTCGGTCGTCGCGGTGAGCGGCGCCGAGACGGCCGGCGCGCTGTCCGGCCCCACCGGAATCTCAGTGCCACCTGTGCAGGTGCCGTCCGCCGCGGGGGTCCCGGCCCGCAAACTCTGCGCCAGCCCACCCCCGCTCGCGTTGTCCCGGTAGAAGTGGGTCACCACCCTGCTCACCTCACGGTGCCGAGGCAGCGTCACGGTGAGTGTGTCCGAGGGATTGCGGTCGCTCGGCTTCCAGTTCGACCAGGCCTTGTCGGTGGTCGTGCCGTTGACCAGCCCAGCCGCCGAATAACCACCCTCCGTGAACGTCGCTGCCACCGTCGTGCCGGGTTCGGCCGCGCCGCCCTCGGCCGGTCCGGTCACCTGGACACGGACGGTCGCGGGGAGTTTCCGGCCCCCGGCCACGGTGGCGGTCCCGGTCACCGTGACCACGCCGGGCCGGGGGAATGCGGGTAGGGCGTTCCAGCTCACGGGCAGCTCCGCACGGCCACCGTGACGACCGAGACCGGTCACCGTCGCCGGCAGTTCGGGCGTCCCGCCGATGAAGGTCTTGGCCCGGGCAGGCTCCGTGGCGGTGAACACGTCCACGGTCACCTCGGCGGTCGCGGCGATCCGGTTGCCGAGGACATCGGTCGCGGTGCCACGCACGCTGACGGTCCCGGGGGACTTCCACCGGCGTTCCGGCGGCAGCCTCCAGGTGACCGGCAGGGCTTGCCGTCCACCACCTGCCAGGATCGCCGTCACGGTCACGGGCAACTGCGGGACCAAACCCGGGATCGTGTACGCGGAGACGACCTCACTACCCACCACAGTCTCGTCCCGCAGCACCCAGCGCTGGTTGGACCCGGATGTCGGCTGGTAGAGCGCGACCCGCGTACCGTCGCTCGTCGCCTGCCCGGGAATGTCGATCAGCCGCCGCGCCGCGACGTTGATCAGCGTGTAGGTCCCGTCGCCGGTCGTCGAGAGCACCCACTGCGCGCCCTCGTCCGCCGGCCCGGCGGCATCCTCGACCACCACGTTCCCGTCACGCGCAGCAAGCCGCTGACCCGTCCCCGCGTTGCCGATCACGTAGCGTTCCCGGTTGCTCAGCCCGTTCCCGGCCGCGTCGAATTCCCACAACTGATCGGCCGCAGCCGCATCGTTGGTGCGGATGGCAGCGCCGCCCTCGGACGGCGTGAGGGACCGGCCGCTCTGCACACCCTCCAACCGGTACGCGTGACCGTCCAGAACGTGCCCGTCCCGCGCCCCGGAAACCCCGTCGATCAGGAACGTGGTGACCGACTCACCGGGCACCGTGATCGTGGCCCGCTTGCCGGCGACCCGCACCGGCGCACCGCGCACGAGCTTGCCGCCCGCACTGGTCACCACCGGCGTGACCCTGGCGTTCCGGCTGATCCTGCGGAACTTCGACAGGTCGAGGGTGACCGCCCGCTCGGTAGCGGCCGGGTTGGCGTGCACCGCTGTCGCCCCGCTCCCGTCCTTGCGGATCGCGGCGGTGGTGGCGGTGTCGCTGACCTTCACCATCCGGTCGCCCGGGTGGATGAAGTGGGTGAAGTTCCGGATCGTGTCGAACTTCGTGTTCGTACGGATCGGGCACGTCTCCAGGGTGTCCGCGGCGGTGCAGTCGAACGGGACGTGGATGCTGCCCCACTGCAGGTTCCCCTCGGCGACCATGTTGTCGGCGTCCTCGATCGGCTGCCAGAGCACCCACGCCGACGGCTCCAGTTCCCGGATGTCGTCGATGATCCGCTGGGCCATCCCGAGACCCGAGTTCATGCTCGTGTAGTCGTTGCCCCAGCTGCCCTCGACCTCGCTCATCCAGAGCGGGCGCTGTTCGGCCTTGGCCACGTCGCGGGCGGCGGTGCGCTGTCCGGTGCCGTAGGTGTGCACGTTGAGCTGGGAGACGGCGGCCTGGGCCGCGGGCGGGTAGCCGTACCAGTCGGTGACGAAGGTGCCCGGGTTGGTCTCGTCCGGCGCGGAGACGAGGGCGCCGGTGGAGGCGGTGGCGAGCCGGTTCCTCAGCGCGGTCACCACCTGGGCCTGGAGGGCGGGGCCGGCGTGGGCGCCCTCCTGGCGGCCGCCTGTCGGCTGACCGTCGGCGCCGAGTGTCGTACCCCAGTAGTTGGTGTTGGGCTCGTTCAGTGGATCTATGGTGTCGAACGTGATGCCGTGCGCCTTCTCGACGTGCTCGGCGACCCGCACCAGGTATTCGGCGAACTGATCCACACGGTCGGCCCGGATCTGGTCGGTGTTCGCGTCGAAGCCGCCGCTGACATAGCCGCTGACCGTCTGGAACCACGGCGGCGAGTTGCTGAACGCCTCCCAGCCGGTGATCCGGTCCTTGACCTGGTCGATCCACCAGCGCTGCGCCGGGTCGGCGTCGAAGTTCCAGTGCGCCGGATCGTCCGGGTTCCACCACTCCTTGTCCTGCGGGCCGTACTGTTGCGGCGCCTTCCAGAAGCCCTCGACGGCACCGCCGGGACGCAGGTAGGGCTTGACGGTGGGCGCGTTCCCGCCGCCGATGTTGTAGCGGGCGATGTTCAGGTTGAGCCCGTCGGCACCGAAGACCAGGTCGGCGAGACGTTTGCGGATCGCGTCCGGGTAGCCGCCGGTGGCCTCGGCCATCCAGACCAGGCTGGTGCCCCAGCCCTCGAACTCGGGCTGCTGATAGGTGGGGTCGATGGTGACGGTGACGCCGGTCTCCGCTGCGATCGCTTGGCCGGGGGCGGCGGCTGTGGTCGCTTCGGCGGGAACGGCGGCGGCTGTGGTCGCTTCGGCGGGAACGGCGGCTGTGGTCGCTTTGGCGGGAACGGCGGCTGCGGGGATGGTGAGGAGTGTTGCGGCTATGGCGGCCGGGACGAAGCCGAGGCGGACGGTCATGGACCTGCCTTTCGGGCCTGTTTACGTAAACATCACGCGGTGGAACCCCGTTGTCGCATAGCCATCATTCGATGTCAAGGGCGGCTGCCGTCGTGGCCGCGCCGGGTGCGGCAGCTTCGGCCGGTCGTCCGAACGGCTCAGATCATCGGCGGTTCGGCGGCGGGCCGTCCTGATTCCGGCCACGATCATTGGGTACGCCGATAGCGTGCCGAGCACGAATCGGACACCTCCGGTGACGGCTCGATGCCGCGCGGTGACGTACCCCGGTTGGTGATTCGTATTCGCCTGGCTAGCATTCGTTCTCCCCGGTGCGATTCTGATGCGGTGTCTGGTTAGGGGAGTCCCATTGCCTGCGGGTCGGCGTGTCATTGATTCCGAGGCGTTGCTGCGCGGCGCGGCGATGCATTACCTGAAGCACTCGACAATTGACATGGATCTGCTGGCGAGCGAATTGTCGATCAGCCGGGCCACCCTTTATCGGGCGGTCGGCAGCCGCGACGCGCTTCTCGGTGACGTCTTCTGGGCGATCGGCCGCCTGTTCCTGGCCGAGGCCGGCGGCGAGGCGACCGGGACCGGGCCCGACCGGGTCATCCAGGTGTCCCGGATCTTCGCCGAGCTGATGGCTACCGCCCAGCAGCTGAAGCAGTTCGTCGCCGAGGAGCCGCAGACGGCCTCCCGCGTCCTGCTCACCACCGCCACCGACGTGCACAACCGCGCTGTCGACGCCCAGCTGGAGATCTTCGTGACGTCCGGCCTGACCGGCGACCCGGAGGAGATGCGGCGGCGGGCGTTCCTCTACGTGCGGCTCATGGAGTCGGTCGTCTACAGCGACATCCTCGGCCTTCCGGAGGTCGGTTTCGACCTGGCCGAGCCTGCCCTCCGTGCCTTGCTTCCCGCCTGACGTTTCCCTGCGTCCGGCTTCCGGGCCGCCTCCCTCGGAACGACGCGACGCCGGCGGGATCGGTGACCCGCCGGCGTCCCCCCGTGGCGTCAGATGGTGAAGTTCGAGCAGGTGTTGCGGTACTCCGCGACGGCCAGGCTCGTTCCCGGCCCGGGGCAGACGAACTGCTGGTAGCGGGTGTCGTTGTCGACGAAGAGCTTCAGCCAGGCGATGCTGAACTTCGCGATAGTGGTGTTCGAGCTGTTCGGCGCGAAGTGGCTGGCGTTGTTCAGCTCCAGGTAGGCCTTGCCCGGACTCGACGGGAGGCTCGAGAAGAACGGCTCCGCGTGCGTGCGGACCGGGGCGACCGAGTCACCGTCGGCGCCGATGACAAGCGTCGGCACGGTGTTGCGGCTCCACGACTTGGTCGTGTTCCACGGGGTCAGCGGGATCGCTGCCTGCAGGGACGGGCGGCTGAGCGCCGCTTCCAGGGTTCCGCCGCCGCCCATCGAGTGGCCGACCACCGCGACCCGGCTCGCGTCGACCCGGGTCCGCACGCTGCTGCGACCGGTCAGGTAGTCGGCGGCCGCGAGCAGCTGCCGTCCGCGGCTGGCCGGCTGGTCCGAGGTGGTCAGCGTGTCGATGTTGAACACGACGAAACCCTGCGAGGCGAGCCGCGGTGCCAGCCACGCCATGCTCGACTTCCGGGCGGTGAAGCCCGGCGCGATGACTACGGCGCCGAACGTGCCGCTGCTGGTGTCCGTCGGGTAGTAGATGTCGCCACCACCGAACCCGCTGGCCGCGAGGCTCGACACGCTTGCCTGCGCGGTCGCGAACGGTCCTCGAACCGCTTCGATGCTGCTGTTGCTGGGGGCCGGGCCCTTGGGGAAGGCCTGTGTCGCCGCGTTCGCGGACGGGATGAGCGTGATGCCGGCGATGCTCATGGCAAGCGCGGCCAGTGCGCCGACCACGGCCGGGCCGCGGCGGATGCGTCGCGCGGGCTTGCGGCCGGCACGGTGCGCGGGACGCGTTTCGGGGGTCGTCGAGGACAAAGCGTCTCCCTTGTCGAACGGATCTGACTTCTTGCTCGCCAAGGGATTGTTGAGCTTCCGGAACCACATTCTCAATGGGTTCCGAACCTCGTGAGACGGCGGTCCGGACATTGTTTCGGAAAACACCCGAAACGAGCGGGCCGCGGATTTCCCCGCGGCCCGCCAATCGATGATCTTACTATTGTCTATGGTGGGAGCGTTCCCATTGGAGTTCCAAAAAAAGATGGTCAGTTCGGCGTGAACAGCCCCTGAATGCCGACCACGATCGCGATCACTCCGAAGACGGCCAGCAACAGAGCCCGCCCCGACGGCCCACCACTCCGCACACCCGGCCCACCCGGGCCGTGCCCACCCGCGCCGTGCCCACCCGCGCCGTGCCCACCCGCGCCCGGCCCGCTGACGCCGTGTCCGCCGGCTGCCGAGGCGCCGCCGGTCGCGGGGCTGCCGTCGAGGGGCTTGCGGCCGGTCAGCCGGTCCCAGAGCAGGGCGACGCCGACCCCGATGCCGACCACCTCGAAGTGAAACACGTGCGGCCCGGAGAACAGGTGCACGATCAGGTAGTACCCACCCGCCACCAGCGCCAGCACGCCGATCAGCCAAGCCCACCGGCCGATGCGGTCCGCGAACTTGCCGATGTCGTAGCCGACAGCGGGGAGCTGACGGACCAGCGGAACGGCGAGCAGCAGTCCGCCCAGGATGTTGGCGATGTCGAGCAGCAGAGCCATCACGGCGCAGGTCCTCCTACCACGAGAAATGTTGATCGGAAGCGTAGCCCGGCCCAGCGATCAGGGCCGATGCCGGCGTAAGCCTTTCCGAACCGCCAACCCCCCAAACCCTCCCCGCCCCTGTCTCGGCTGGCGCTCACGCAGGTAAAGCGTCGATAGGTGCGTGGCCGCCAGCCGAGCGTGACGTGGGGTGCTGGCAGCCGGGCAGGGCCGGGAGCGGGGCTCGGCGCCGTGGCTCTGCACCAGGTGTGACTGACAGCGCACGCTCCGGGGCAGCGCATCGACGGCAGTCGCTTCTAGGGTCGATGGTATGAGCGCTGACGTGCGGGAATGGTTGCGCCGCTGTGGAGCGGACACAGTCCGGCATCCGGGTGGCACGCTGTATGCCCACCTGTGCCGGGTCGAGGAACGCCTCGCCAAGCTGGGGCACGGCGACGACGTGCAGGCCGCGGGGCTCACCCACGCGGCCTACAGCACCGACGGCTTCGATCTCGCGCTGATCTTCTGGCAGGAACGGGAGCGGCTGCGCGACCTGGTCGGTGCCGAGGCGGAGGAACTGGTCTACCTCTACGGCGCGTGTGATCGCGACTCCAGCTGGGAGCGGCTGGCCGAGACGAAGAGGGTCACCGACCGGTTCACCGGTGACGTGCGGGAGCTGACCGTGGAGCAGATGACGCCCTTTGCGGACCTGAGCATCGTCAACGAGCTCGACGTCTTTGATCAGAACCCGGCGATTCTGGAGCGCAACCGGGCGTATTTCTCCAAGATCTTCACCGCCTGGGAGTCGGTGGCCTCGCCACCGGTCGTCGCGGAGGCTCAACGGGTCCTGAGCAACTGACAAATGACAAGGGCTGAGGAAGTGAAAGGCTAGACACACGAACATCATCTCTGTGTCTAGGCCAGCATCTTCTCGACGACGGCCAACTGTTCGCCCGCTTCCGGAATCTCCCGGAGCCGATCGCGGAGCCGCCGCAGCCCCCTGACACCCTGCTCCCGATCAGTCTCCAGAAGCCCCCGGCACACCGCCGTCATCACCGCGACAACCTCCAGCCGCTCAGCCAGCGCATCCTCCGGCCGCCCACATCCGGGCACGCACAGCAGCTGTTCCAGCCGGGCCAGCCCCGCCGCCGCCAGCCCGTTGCCGCACTCCAACTCGGCCAGATCCAGCACCACGTCCCGGGTGGGCAGGCCCGGGTCCCCGCCGAGCAGCGGCAGCGCCGCCAGGTAGCCGGCCCGGGCCGCCGCCGCACGCCCCCGCGCCTGCCAGTGCTCGGCGGCCCGCTGGACCAGCCGGCCCAGTCCGGCGCACCACGTCCGGCTGCCGACCGAGGCGGCCCAGTCCAGGACGCCGGTGACCACTTCGGGCCGGGCCGGTACGCCCTCGTCGATGTCCGCGATCAGCAGGTGCACCGCGCTGAGCTGCACTCCCGCGCTGTCACCGGCGGTCGTCCAGGCGGCCCGGGCGGCCAGCAGATGCCGCCTGCGGATCGCCCGGTCACCGGCGAACCAGGCGAGCGTGGCCTGCCGCAGGCACAGGGCGGCGTGCAACCGGGGCAGCGGGAGGCCGGCCGCCCAGCTCGCCGCCGCCGTGTAGGAGACCGCCGCCCGGGCCGGGTCGCGCCGGGCCAGGCCGGGGTTGCGCTCTGCCTGCGGGGCTAGGTCGAAGCCGAGGCTCTCCGGATGTGAGCCCGGGGTCGCCGACCAGTCGCCCTCCACCAGGTAGGTCACCGCGACCAGCCCTGGCAGGTTGAGCAGCGTCGTCGCCGTGCGCGCCTGCTCCAGCAGGCGCCGGGCCGGGTCGAGGCGGCCGATCCGGTGCATCAGGTCGGCGGCGGCGATGTGGCACCAGTGGCCGAGCGCCACCGCGCCGTGCCGGTGCGCCAGGACGGAGAGGGACTCCAGTGAGCGGATGGCCTGCGCGGCCATCTGGCCGGCGGCGACGTCCGAGCCGGCCCGCATCAGGTCCTCGATGACGGCCCGGACGGTGGCGAGGCTCGGCGGCCCGTCGACGACCAGGTGCTCGATCAGCTCGGTCTCGGGGCTGCCCGGTGCCGGCGTGACGAACGAGCCGGCCGGGTCCATCGTGGTCTCCGCGCCGACCCCGCCGGGATACCAGTTCCCGTCGAGTTGCAGCGCCCAGGCGCGCAGGGCGGCCAGGTGCCGGTCCGGTGTGCCGGTGGCCCGTTCGAGCTCGTCGAGCAGGCGCAGGGCGTGTCTCGCCTCGCCCGCGGCCAGCGCGCCGTAGCAGGCGTCGGTGAGGTGCAGGATCCGGTGGCGTGGGTCACCGGCGGCGGCGCGCAGTGCCGCCGCACGAGCCGGACCGGGCCGGCCGTGCAGATCCTCGCTGTTGAGCGACCCGAGGGTCATCCATCCGGGGCGCAGGGGAGTGGTCATGAGACCTCCCGGGTTGCCTGCGGGCCGCTGTCAACGTAACGGACGGCCCTGCCCCGACGGTAGCCCTCGGTAGTGTCAGGACTTCGGCGTGTTCAGCTTCCGGTAGACCGGCGCGAGTCTTTTGTGGAGATCCTGGTAGATGTCATAGATCTCGTCGTACCGCGCCTGATCCGGCCCCGGCTGGTAGACGAGGTTGTTGCGGGCCAGCGCCGGGATGTCGTCGAAAGTGATCATTCCGGCTCCGACGGCACCGATCCAGCCGGCGCCGCGGGCGTTGACCATCACCGGTTCGGCGTCCCGGCGGATCTCGATGCCGAGCACGTCGGCGAAGATCTGGCACCAGGAGTCGGAACGGGCCGCGCCGCCGGTGATCACGAGCGACCGCATCGGCGTACCGAGGAACTTGTCGGCGGCCCTGGCCATCCACCGGGTGTTGAGGGCGACGCCCTCGAAGACCGCTCGCAGCAGGTCGGACCGGGTGGTGTCCAGCGAGATGTTGAGGAAGCCGGCGCGCAGGCTGGGGTCGTCGACCGGGACCCGCTCGCCGTAGAGCCACGGCATGTAGAGCACACCGTCGGCGCCCGCCGGCACGGACGGAATGATCTTGTCGAAGGCGTCGAAGATGGTGCCCTCGTCACGGCTGATGTGCCCGGCACCGATGAGCGGGTCGTCGTACTCGACGATCTTGTCGCGGAGCCAGGTGAGGTTTGCGCCGGCGGTGGCCTGCAGGGCGGTCATCAGGTAGCGGTCCGGCACGGCGCAGGGGATCGACGCGATGCCGGTCAGCACGTCGGTCTTCTTCGCCGGCACGTGCGCGGCGATCCAGGACGAAGTGCCCAGGTAGAGGTGGGCCTCGTTGTCGCGGACGGTGCCGGCACCGATGGCGGCGGCGGTGTTGTCGATGGCACCGGCCACCACCCGCACCGACGAGGGAAGGCCGAGGTGATCGGCAGCGCTGGGGGCTAGCGTGCCGATCACCTCGGTGCAGGCCACGATCGGCGGGAACTTGTCCGCGTCGATCCCGCTGGCGGCGACCAGCGCGGGGGCGTACCGGACGGCGCCCGGCTTCCGGTTGTCGGTGACCCAGGACGTCAGGATCGAGTCGACGGTCGCCACCGTGCGGCCGGTGAGCTTCAGGTTGATCCAGTCAAGGACGTTGAGGAACGTGCTGGTCCTCGCGTACACGTCCGGCATGGTGTCGCGCACGAGCAGCATGTGCGCGGCCGGGTCCTTGCCGGTCACCGACGGCATGCCGCCGGTCAGTCTCAGCCAGCGGGCGATTTTCAAGACCGACATGCCATCGTACGAAGGGAAGCCGCCGAACTGTTTGCGCAGGTGAGGAGCCCCGCGCATGTCGAGCCAGCTGATGCACCGGGTCAGCGGGTTCCCGTTCGCGTCAACGGCGATCGTCCCCTCGCCCTGCGTCGAGGAGCAGATCGTGGTCACCGCCCGCAAGTGCTCCGGGTGCTCCCGGCCGAGGTCGGCGACCGCCTCGCCGAGAGCGTCCCACCAGGCGACCGGGTCCTGCTCGGCACCGCCGCCGGGCAGGACGTGCAGCGGCACCGGGCGTTCGGCCCACCCGGTGACCGTGCCGTCGGCGGACACCAGGGCGGCCTTCATCCCGGACGTGCCGAGGTCGATCGCCAGCACCTGCGGCGGGACGGCTCCGTTGTGGGCCGTGACCACTCAGACTCCCTCGACCTGCGCGAAGACCTGGTCGAAACGGTGGAGGGCGTCGTCGATGACCTCGTCGGTGTCGGCCATCGACGTGTACATCCGGGAGCCGGCGAGCGTGATGATGCCGTGCGCGGCGTACGCGGCGCCCATCTGCTCCATCAGCTTCTTGCGGCCCTTGTTCTCCTTCAGCAGCTTGACCGGGTTGCGCATGTCGAGCAGCATCACACCGCTGGACTCCAGGTGCACGATCGAGCCCTGGTTGTAGGCGACGTAGGGCAGCCCGTACTTGTCGATCAGCCTCTGCAGTCCGCGGGTCAGCCGGTCACCGGCGCGCCCGGCGATGACCGGCGCGTTCGTCCGGGCCATCTCCTGGATCGCGAAGTAGCCCGCCGCGCAGGACAGCGGGTTCGCCGAGAGGGTGCCGCCGACCTGGATGTGTGCGCCGCTCTTGCCGTCCAGGCCGGAGCCGAACACGCTCATCACCTCGGCCTTGCCGCCGACGCCACCGGCCATCGGATAACCGCCGGAGACGGCCTTGCCGAACACCGTGAGGTCGGGCGTGACGCCGAAATAGCCGGCCGCACCACCCAGCCCGGTGCGGAACCCGGTCACCACCTCGTCGAAGATGAGCATCGCGCCGAATTCGTCGCACAACTTGCGTACCGATGCGTTGAAGTCATGCGGAACCGGCCGCGTGCCGGACTCCGGGCCGAGAGGCTCCACCACGACGGCGGCCGTTCCGCCTCGCACCCGGTTCTCGATCAGCTTGCGCTTCAGCGTGCCAAGATCATGAGGGAAGGCCTCACGGGTACGACCGGTCGCGCCGAACGGGATCCCCTTGGCGTTCATCCGGAAGCTGCCCGGAACGCGCAGGCCGTAGACCATGGTGTCCGACCAGCCGTGATAGGCGCCGCCGACCTTGATCACCATCTTCTTGCCGGTGTGTGCGCGAGCGGCGCGAACGGCCGCCATCACCGCCTCGGTGCCGGAGCCGAGTGACCGGTACATCTCGATGTGCGGCATGTACTGGTTGATGATCTCGGCGAGCTTGAGCTCGTACTCGTGGAACAGGCCGGTGACCGGGCCGGATTCCTTGATCACCTCGGCGACCCGCTCGTTCACCGGTGCGTAGTTGCTGCCCAGGATCGTCGGGCCGCCGGCCTGGAGGAAGTCGATGTAGACGTTGCCGTCGCGGTCGGTCAGGTGCGCGCCATGGGCACCGTCGATGGCCAGCGGGAAGGGGTAGTTGAAGGCCAGGTTGTGCTGGACGCCGCCGGGGATGCGCTTCTTGGCGCGCTCGGTGATCTCCTTGCTGGCGGTGCACTTGGTGTCGAAGTAGTTGAGGACGTCCAGGAGGGCGTCGTGGCGCAGGCCTCGCAGCGGCTGGTTGACCAGGGCTTTGAGGCGGCGCATGGTGTCGTCGACGTCGAGGTATTCGGTGATCGAGTAGCCGAGGTCGGCGGCTGTCGCTCTTTCCGGGTTTTCCGGAACCTCGGTCTTCGCCGCCGGCAATTCCTCGTCGTCCGGCACCCGGATCGGCTCGACCGCCTCGGTGATCTGCGCGGCGATCCGCTTCTCGTCCTTGCGCAGCTTGCTGAAAGCGATCTCCCGGATCGTCGCCGGGATCGTGTAGACCTTGCCCGCCTCGCTGGTCAGCGCCATCAGGTAGGCGATCGACACCTTCTCCAGCAGCGCCATGTTGAACACCGCCCGGTCCGGGTCGGTGCCCAGCGCCACCACGCCGTGGTTGGCGATGATGAACGCGTTGTCGCCGCTCGCCACCTTCTTCTGCACGTTCTTGGCCAGGAAACCGGTGCCCGACGGGGCGTAGTCGATGATCGCGACCTCTTTGCCGAGGAAACGCACCTGCTCGTCGGTGAGCGCCGGGATCGGCTTGCGCAGGAAGGCCAGGGCCGAGGCGTACGGCTGGTGGGTGTGCACGATCGCGTTGACGTCAGGCCGCTCGCGGTAGACGTTCGCGTGCATCCCGCACTCGATCGACGGCACCAGGCCACCGGCGCCGTCCGGATCGGGCACGTGCTTGCCGGCGAAATCGACGATGCAGATGTCCTCGACACGCATCTTGTCGTAGTCGTAGTTGCTCGGCGTTACCGCGTAGAGCTGGTGACCGGGTACGCGTACCGAGACGTTGCCCTCGGTCGCCTTGAGGTATCCGCGGTCGAGCATGGTGCGGCACATGTCGACGACGTGCTGGCGGGACATCCGGTGTTTCACGGGCACAGTCCGATCCTGTCTCGCGGGGGACTTACCTGCCCCATCGTCATCCTGTCCCCGTCACAAAGCACCGTCCCGGAACCAGCAAGATACGGCCATACCTTTATCATCAGGTGACAAATGACAGCTGTTTCCGCTACCCCGTGGCAGCGTCTGCCCGTCGATCTGGCCGACGCGATGCGACCCCGCCTCCCGGACGCCGTCCGGGCCATCGCCGAGGCGGTCGGCTCGCTGGATCCGGCCGCTGCCGCCGGGCCGAAGTTCGAGCGGGACGTGCGTACGGCTGTGCAGGTCGCCCTGGACCGGTTCGTGGACCTGGCCGGCACCAGCGAGCCGGCGCTGCCCCCGCGGATCCGCGAGGTGTTCGTGGCGCTCGGCGCCGGCGAGGCCCGGGAGAACCGTGGACCCGAAGTGCTGCTGGCCGCGCTGCGCACCGCGGCCCGGATGCTGCTGCGGACGGCCTCGAAGTCGCTCGCCGAGATGCGGCCGGTGACCGTCGACGAGCTGATCGACCTCTCCGACGCCACCAGCGCCTATGTCGACGAGCTCGCGGCGGCCTGCACCGACGGGCTCGCCCGGCAACTCCGCGAACAGGCTGGCGAGGGGGACCGGCGCCGGCGCCAGGTCGCCGACCTGCTGCTGCGCGGTGGTGCGCCGCCGGACGTGGTGCGGGAGGCGGCGGCCGGCATCGGCTGGCCGGTGCTGGAGACGGTCGTACCCGTTCTGCTGCCCCCCGACCAGGCCCGCGACGCCCGCTTCCGGTTCGGCGCTGACGGGGTGGTCGCCGAGCGGGGCCGCGACGCCGTGCTGCTTCTGCGGTCCGGGCCCCGTGCGGAGCGGCCCGCGCTGGCCGAGGCGCTGCGGGGGCGCGAGGCGGTGGTCGGCCCGGCGCTGGGCTGGGCCGAGGTGCCCGAGGCGGTCCGGCTGGCCGAGCGTACGGCCGAACTGACCGGCGCCGGTCCCGAGCCCGTCTTCGCCGATGATCACTTCGCGGCACTGGCCCTGCGCGGGGAGACCGGCGCGCTGGCGGTCCTCACAACGCGGCGGCTGGCGCCGCTCACCGGCCTGCGTGCGGGTCAGCGCGAGCAACTGCTCGTCACCCTGGAGAGCTGGTTGCGGCATTGGGGATCCCGTACGGCGGTCGCAGCCGAACTGTACGTGCACCCCCAGACCGTCAGCTACCGCCTGAACCGCCTCCGCGACCTGCTCGGCACCGACCTCGACGACCCGGCAGCCCGCTTCGAGCTGCTCCTCGTCCTGGCATACCGCGCCCCGTACGCTCCACCTCATGCCCGCCCTCCCCGCCCGGCCTGACCTCCCCGCCGTGCCCGACCTCCCCACCCTGCCTGACCTCCCCACCCTGCCTGACCTCCCCACCCGGCCTGACCTCCCCGCCGTGCCTGAGATCCGTCATGCCTGACATCCACGTGGACGCCAAGCTGGGTGCCGACCTGGCCTCGCGCGACATCCTGGCCTCCACCTTCGGCCTCGCCGCCGACGCTCCCGTCTCGGTGACCACCGGCTGCGGACAGCAGATCCAACTGGCGATGACCTCCCTCGAACCCTCCGCCGTCACCTGCCGCCCCTGCCGCGTCTACGCCCACCGCGAGCACCTCCGCCAAGCCGAACTGGTCGAACTGCTCGCCCGCATGCCCGGCAGCACCGTCAGCCCCGGCCAGGCCGCCGCCTCCGCCGCCCACCGCCGCACCCTCGCCGCCCGCTTCGCCGCCACCCCCTGATCCCCGTCCCCACCCCCTTAGCTGGCTCCCAGCGGTGCCTCCCGCGCCCGACCCCCCGCTCACGCCCAGCCCGTCGGCCCGGCTGGCGCTGAGTGGTGCCTCCCGCGCCCGAACCCCCCGCTCACGCCCAGCCCGTCGGCTCGGCTGGCGCTGAGTGGTGCCTTTCGCGCTCGAACACCCCGCTCGCGTCCAGCTGGTTGGCTCGGCTGGTGCTGAGTGGTGCTTTTCGCGGCCGGGCACCCCGCTCGCGTCC
>NZ_JBHTDO010000039.1:22852-101205 GCF_042666575.1 Actinoplanes sp. GCM10030250
CCGGGCACCCCGCTCGCGTCCAGCTGGTTGGCTCGGCTGGTGCTGAGTGGTGCTTTTCGCGGCCGGGCACCCCGCTCGCGTCCAGCCGGTCGGCTCGGCTGGCGCTGAGTGGTGCTTTTCGCGGCCGGGCACCCCGCTCAGGCCCAGCTGGGTGGCTCGGCTGGCGGCGGTGTTGTTTTGCGGGGCGGGGGCGGCGCTTGGAGCCAGGTGGGCGGGATGGCGGGCGCCGGGGATTGTCGGACCCTCGTGGGATGCTGCGCGGGTGAAGGTGGAGTTCGAGTCGGAGTTGTGGATTTGGGAGGCTCGGCGTGACGAGAGCTGGACGTTTGTCAGCCTGCCTGCTGACGACTCGGAGGAGATTCGGGACCTCACGGCTGACCAGCCGCGCGGGTTCGGCTCGGTGCGGGTGCGGGTGACGATCGGCACCAGCAGTTGGGCGACGTCGATTTTCCCGGACAAATCTCGGGGCGCGTATGTGCTGCCGGTGAAGCGTGCCATCCGCACTGCTCAAAAGCTGAAGCCGGGCGATGTCGTCACCGTCACCGTCGAGTTGGTTGACCTCTGAAGAGGGGGAGCGAGTCGGCTGACCGTTGAAGAGGGGGAGCGAGTTGGCTGACCGTTGAAGAGGGGGAGCGAGTTGGCTGACCGTTGAAAAGGGGGATCAGGCGGTCCAGAGGCCGGTCAGGGCGGTGATCAGGGCGTCTGCGGTCTGGGACCAGGTGGTGTCGGCGGTGTTGTCTTCGAGGGCGCGTTCCAGCTCGGCGCACATGTGTACGACCAGGAGCCGCGTCATGTCGGTGCGCTGACGCTGGACGACTGGCGGGAGAGCCGGGACGCGGAGGGTGATCTCGCGGAGGGTGAGCTGGGTGGATGGGGTGGCCAGGGCCTCCTCGGTGATCACGTTGCGGAGGGCCGGGTCCGTGTTGGCCTGGGCGGCGAAGCGGGCGTACCAGCTCGGCCGGTCGAGGGCGGCGAAGTGGTCGGTGATCGGCCGGACCAGGCAGGCGGTCCAGCCGGTCAGGGTGGCGGGTTCGCCGGTGGCGGCCAGCAGGGCGATCCGGCGTTGCTCGATGTCGGTGTTGTGCGGGCGGACGATGGCGCGCATCAGGTCCGGCCGGGACCCGAAGTGGTAGGCGATGACCGAGTTGTTGGCCTGCCCCGCGGCTTCGCTGATCTGCCGGTTGGAGACGGCTGCGACGCCGTGCAGGGCGAAGAGGCGTTCCGCGGTCACCAGAATCCGCGCCCGGGTGCCATCGCCGCGACTGGGCGGGGAAGCGGCGGGCGGAGAGGCGGCGGGCGGGGAAGCCGCGGGCCGGGTTCTCATCCTTGTCATGTTAAGAGGGGCGTCTTAGATTGACGAGGGTCACTATCTAAGGGAGGGTTCCCGTGTCTTCAGACCTGCCGGAATACCCGTTTCCCCAGCCCACCGCGCTGGAACCGCCGCCGGAGTGGGCCGAGCTGCGAGCGAAGTGCCCGGTCGCCGAGGTGCGGCTGGCCAGTGGTGACCCGGCTCTGGTGCTGACGCGCTACCAGGACGTACGGCAGGTGCTCAGCGATCCACGGTTCACCCGGCAGCTCGACGCCGACGGGGCCGCGCGGGTCACCGCCAACGAGTCCGGGGGCGTGTTCGGGGCCGAGCAGAGCGATCTGCCTGCCGCCGGTGACGGGCATCAGCGCTGGCGGCGCCTGGTCGGACGGTATTTCACCGCCAAGCGGATGGCCGCCATGCAGCCGCGGATCGCCGCGATGGCCGACCAGTTGGTCGACGGGATGGTTGCCGGTGGTGGGCCGGCCGACCTCGTTTCGGCGTACGCGTTCCCTCTGCCTGTGTGGGTGATCTGCGATCTGCTCGGTGTGCCCGACAGTGACCGGAACCGGTTCTCCTACTGGTCGGACACGATGCTCAGCCTGAGCCGATACAAGCAGGACGAGATCGACGCCGCCATGCTCGAGTTCGGCGAGTTCCTGTGGGCGCACATCGAGGCGAAACGCGCGAATCCCGGCGACGATCTGATCAGCGATCTGACCGCGGTGGCCGACGCGGACGACGGGCAGTTGTCCCAGCTGGAGTTGATCGGCACCGCGCAGGGCCTGCTGATCGCCGGGCACGAGACCACCGCCAACATGATCGGCAAGATGGTCGCGATGCTGCTCGCCGAGCGCAGCCGCTGGGAGGAGTTGCTGGCCGAGCCGGCCCTGGTCCGTACGGCTGTCGAGGAGGCGCTGCGCTTCGACGCCAACCCGGGTTTCGGGATGCCGCGTTACCTCACGGCCGAGATCGAGGTCGCCGGTACGACGCTGCCCGCCGGCACCACGGTGGTCAACAGCATGGCGGCGGCGAATCGGGACGAGAAGGCTTTCGAGAATGCGGCCGAAATGGACCTGCGTCGCGTACCCAATGCGCATTTGTCGTTCGGGGCAGGACCGCACTCGTGCATCGGGCAGGCATTGGCGCGCACGGAGTTGCAGACCGCGCTGACCGTGTTGCTGAACCGGCTGCCGGAGTTGCGGCTCGCTGTTCCGGTCGAGGAGTTGCCGCGACGGGAAGGGCTGCTGATCGGCGGCCTCGACCAGGTGATGGTCCGATGGTGACCGGGATGGTGGTGACCGGGATGGTGGTGACCGGGATGGTGGTGACCGGAATAGGGGTGACCGGGACGGGGGTGACCGGGATGGGGGTGACCTTGTGCGAGGGCTGACGGACAAGAGCGTCGTCGTTTGCGGCGGTGCGACCGGAATCGGCGCGGCCACCGCACAGCGTCTCGCCGCGGAGGGCGCCCGGGTCATCGTCGGCGACCTCAACATCGCCGGCGCCAGCCAGACGGCGGAGAGGATCGGGGCGGCCGGTGGTGTCGCGGCGGCGGTCGCGTTCGACCTGGCCGACGAGGCGTCGATCGGTGCGCTGATCGATCGGGCGGTGAGCGAGTACGGCACCGTGCACGGCCTGTTCAACGTGGGTGCCGACCTCTCGCCGGAGACCCTGGGACGCGACGGCGACCTGCTCGAGATGGACCCGGCGGTGTGGCGGCGCACCTTCGAGGTCGACCTGCTCGGGTTTGCGCTCGCCTGCCGGGCCGTCATTCCGGTCATGCTGGCGAACGGCGGCGGCGCGATCGTCAACACGTCGTCGCTGGCGTCCTGTGTCGGTGAGGCGACGCGTCCGGCGTACGCCGCGGCGAAAGCCGGAATCAATGCTCTCACCAGGCACGTCGCCTCCCGCTGGGGCACGGAGGGTATTCGCTGCAACGGTGTTTCTCCCGGCCTGGTGCTGAGCGAGACGGCACTGGCCACCATGAGCGACGAGTTCAAGAGCTTCGGGCTCGCCGCCACCCACAGCACCCGCCTCGGACGCCCCGCCGACCTGGCCGGCACCGTGGCGTTCCTGCTCTCCGACGACGCCGAATGGATCAACGGCCAGACCTGGTCGATCGACGGCGGTGCCACGTTCCACGACTGAGAAACGAGGGGTGGCTGACCGTGCACATCACCGTCGACCAGGACAAATGCTGCGGCGCCGGCCAATGCGCACTGCTGGCGCCGGACGTCTTCGACCAGCGCGAGGACGACGGCATCGTCCTGCTGCTGGACCCGGATCCCGCCGAACCGCTGCACACCATCGCCCGCGAGGCCGCCGCGGTCTGCCCGGCCGGCGCCATCACCGCGGACGACACCTGATCGAAATCGCGTTGAGGTCGACCGGCGCTACCGCCAAACCTTCATCTCACCGCCGGGTATCCACCGGTCATTCTTGGTGGAGACCCATTTTGTACGCCCGACGCAAAGCTCTCCACTGTCCACGCGACAGCATGCAACGCGAGGCCGCAGGGCGGGCTACGGCGGTAGTGGTGGGTCATTGTCCGATGGACACCGGCCACTCACCCGTGACGCAGGACGGCGACGTATTCGGAGTGCTCATCCAGCAGGCGCGCCGCCGCACCGGCACCGGTCTCCTCGCCGATCGTGATGGTCGCCAGCCGCAGGCCGGTGCCCTCCAGCAGCAGCGTCAGGTCGGCGGGCGAGTAGCAGCGCAACATCTGGCTGATCTTCTCGTCCGGTTTCGCGGCTTCCCACCAGGTGTCGGTAGCGGTGTTCGTGACCGGGTCGAAGGTGGTCAACTCGTACAACTCGTGGGCGTAGCCGCGGGCCGGATCCGGTGTGCGATGCGAGAGGTCGTCGTGCCAGCGGGCCCAGACGAACGGGTTGCAGACGTCGATCAGGGCGACGCCGTCCGGTCGCAGCCACTCCGAGGCGATCCGGCGGAGGAGTCTGCGCTGGTCGGCGTCCGAACCGACACCGAAGCCGTTCCAGTACGAGACTACGTCGAACGAGTCGTTCAGCCGTACCCCATAGAAGTTGTCCTTGACGACGGTCAGCGAACCGGGCGCCACCTCGGTGTCGAAGCGATCGGCGAAGCCGGCGCGATCAGTGATCTCGATCGCGGTGACCGTGTGCCCGGCTTTCGCGGTGGTGGCGGCAGTGGTCCCGTAGCCGGAGCCCAGCTCCAGCACCCGCAGCGGTGCGGTACCGGCGTGTTCGTGCAGGACACGCACCCGCCGGTGATCGCGGTCGGTGATGCGCGCCTCGGCCGGACCCCACCAGGAGCCGGTCCGCGAATAGAAACCCTCCACCCAGTCCATGACGGAAGTCCACAGCGCCGGCCCGCCACCGGCAACCGAGTTCGGGCGGGCCGCCGTAAGTGGGCCGCCGCAAGCGGGCCGGCACAGCTGGATTCCAGCGGGGTTGCGCAGCTGGGTTCAGGCGGGGTTGCGCAGCTGGGTTCAGGCGGGGTTGCGCAGCTGGGTTCAGGCGGGCTGGTCGGCGGGGTGGCGTAGGCCGGGGTGATCGGCGGGCAGGGTGCGGCGGATGACCCACCAGCTGACGGCGAGGCAGGCGGCTACCAGGGGCCAGGTGAGGGCGATGCGGGCGGCGGTCAGTTCCATGACCAGGCCGGCGGAGTAGAGGGGCAGGAAGATCGCGACCCGGATGACGTACTGCATGACCCAGACCCAGCTGCCGCGCGAGTACGCCTTGAGCAGTGCCGGATCGCGCCGCCACCGGGTCCGCTGGCCGAGGACGGCGCCGACGACGATGCCGAGCAGTGGCCAGCGGATCACGATGCTGACGATCCAGGCCAGGGCGCTCGCGGCGTTGCTCAGCAGTTGGAGCAGGAAGAAGTCTTCGGCGTGGCCGGTACGCAGGGCGATCAGCGCGGCCACGCACACGCCGAGGAGGCCGATCAGCACGGCGCGCGGTTTGTCGCCGGTGCGCAGCCGCCAGAGGGAGATCCCGGCGGCGCAGGCGACAGCAGTGCCCGCGCCGGCCCAGATGGAGTGTCCGGCGATCAGCCAGCCGGCGGTGAACCCGGCAGCGGGCAGTGTGGCGTCGATCGCCGCTCGGCGCCCGTTGAGCAACTGCGTGAGCGATTCCGGCTCTGCCATCTCCACCCTGTCTGTCGAGGTTAGGGGAGCCTAACCCAAGACCGGGTCATCATCGTGGAGCCGTGTCACCGGCCGAACGCTGGGAGCCGACGTGCTCCGGTCGTCAGCCCACTCACCGTGAGCGGGGTCGAGGCCGTTTGCCGTTGTGCGGAATGTTGGCGCTGTGCTGACCACCACGAGATTCCTCAATCCCACACCGCTCGCCCAGCAAACGACCCAGCCGGCCACCGAGCGTCACCAACGGCACCGACCAAGCCTCAGCGGGCGGCGGGCTGGAACAGCTCGATCAGGTTGCCGGCCGGGTCGGTGAGCAGGATCTGGCTGCCGCCGGGACCGCTGACCACGTCCCCGGTGAAGGCCAGCCCTTCGGCGCGCAACCGCTCCACCTCGGCGCCGAGGTCGTCGAACACCAGGTGCACACGGTTGCCCCCGGCGGTGCGGGCCGACTCGGGAGTGGCCCGGGCGCCGGAGCTGGCCGGTCCGGACAGCAGCAGCCGCAGCGGGCCGCGGAACACCTCGGCGAAGGCGGGCCCGGCGGCGGCTCCGGTGGTGAAACCGAGGTGGCCGGTGTAGAAGGCGACGGCCGCGGGGACGTCGTCGACGAGGTAGCGGACGCTCGCGTACTTGTCGTTCGTGGTCATGGCGAGACCTCCTTGAACAGGGGTAGCAGGTTTCTGACGCGAATATCGATGTCCGCGGCGGCGCGGGCGACTGCCGGGTGGCCGCTCGGCTCCGGAACGCTCCAGTGCACGCGCCGTGGATCGCCGGGGAAGTCGGGGCAGGATTCGCGGGCCCGGTCGCAGAGGCTGATCACGTAGTCGAAACGCCTGCCGGACAGGGTGTCCCAGTGCTGTGGGTGCTGTCCGGTCACGGTGATGCCGTACTCCTCGCGCAGGACTCGCACGGCGTCCGGATGCAGCCCGCCGGTGCGGGGCCGGTTCCCGGCGCTGGCGACGTCGACCCGCCCGCCGGTGTGGTGGCGGAACAGCGCCTCGGCGATGGGGGAGCGAACGCTGTTGCCGGTGCAGACGAAGAGCACCCGGCCGCCGGCAGCGCCCGGCAAGGATGGCCGGAGCGCCGGGTGAAGGAGCGCCCCGGCCTCGGTGAGCGCGCCGGAGCAGCGGTCCAGATCGAGGTGGTAGAAGGTGTCCCGGCCGTCGAAGCTGCTGCGGTTCGTGGTGACCAGCCCACCGTCGCGCAGGAGCCGCAGGTGGTAGGAGACCAGGCTCTGCGGCTCGCCGGCGAGGGCGACCAGATCGCGGACCCGAAGGTCGCTCGCGGCCAGCTCGATCAACAGCTGCCACCGCAACGGGTGCGCGGCCAGCCTGACGAACTGGGGCGGTGGCGGATGAGACGCCATGACCGCACGATACATCAAATCAGTTTGATGAAATATGGGCGGGACTAGGATCGGCGACCATGTATGAAGCTCCTGTACGGCCGGCAGCGCCCATGGTGGTCAAGATCGCGGCCGGCGTGGTCGCCGCACTGGCCGTGGTCAACCTGTTCCGGATCGGGGTGCAGGTGCCGCTCACCCTCGCCGACGACAAGTGGAGCTCGGGTGCGAAAAGCGCCTTCCTCGTGCTCAACGTCATCGCCGCCCTGTTCTCGATTTTCATGCTGGTGCTCGCGCAGGCCCTGTGGCGCGGCCGGATGTGGGCGTGGGTGACGCTCATCGTGCTGGTGAGCCTGGCCATACCGGTGGGCGCGATCTTCCTGCTGCCGCAGCTCATCGCCGGCGAGTTCCCCTGGGTCGGGCTGGCCATCGTGGTGCCCTCGCTGGGGTTGCTGCTCGCGCTGACCGTGCCGCCCTCGGCACGCCGTTACATCCTGCGGAAGCCGGCTCAGCCGGTCGCGTATTGAGGCGGAGCACACCTGGCAAATCGGGTGACAACCGCACCCGTCGATGGGCAGCATGGCCATCGTGGATGTACGGGGGCCCGGAAAGTACCTGTGGTGGCTGGCGCGGCAGTGCAAGGGGCGGGTGGCACTCGGCGCGACGTTCGGGTCGCTCTGGTTCGTGAGTATGGCCGTCACGCCGTACCTGATCTCTCAAGCGATCGATCAGGGCCTGCGACCGCGCAGCGTGCCGGCGCTGCTCGCCTGGTCGGCGGCCGTGCTGGTGGTCGGCTTCGCCACCGCCGGGCTGGGCATGATGCGGCACCGCAACATGACGAAGTTGCGGCTGGAGGCCGCGCTGATCACCGCCGATGTGGTGATGAGCCACGCGACCCGGCTCGGTGCCGCCCTGCCGCGCCGGGTCACCACCGGCGAGGTGGTCACGATCGGCATCTCCGACGTGTGGACGATCGGCCGGGCGATGAACGTCGGCGGTGTGGGTGTGGCCGCGCTGCTGGCCTGCACGGTGATCGCGATCCTGCTGTACCGGACCACGCCGGTGCTGGCAGCCGTGGTTCTGGTCGGTGTGCCGGTGCTGGCCCTGGTGGTCGGGCCGCTGCTGGGCCGCACGCAGCGGGCCGGATCCCGGTATCGGGAGCGGCAGGGCGTGCTGAACAGCCGGCTCGTCGACATCCTCGGCGGGCTGCGGATCCTCAACGGACTCGGCGGCAAGGAGGCCCACCTCGAGAGGTACGAGCGGGAGTCGGCCGAGGTGCGGGAGCAGGGCTACCGGGTGGGTAACCCGTCGAGCTGGATCGGCGCGCTCGGTGACGGGCTGCCGGTGGTGTTCCTCGCGGTGGTGATCTGGCTGGCCGCACGCCTCGCGGCGGCCGGTGAGCTCACCGTGGGTGAGCTGGTGGGGGTGTACGGCTACACCGCCATGCTGGTCATCCCGGTGAGCGTCTTCATCTTCTGCGGTTTCGACCTGACCCACGGTCTGGTGGCCGCCCGCCGCGTGACCGCCTTCCTGCGGCTGCCCGTGGCGGACCCGTCCGGCGCGCACGCTCCCGGCGGACCGTCCGTCCTGATCGACCCGGTCTCCGGTGTGGTCGCCGAACCGGGCCGGCTCACCGCGCTGGCCGGTGCCCGTCCCGCCGACGCCGCCGAGGTGCTCGACCGCCTCGGCCGGTACGGCGCGACCACCGCCACCTGGGACGGCCGCCGCCTCGACGGGATCGCGCAGGCCGAGGTCCGCGACCGGATCCTGGTCGCCGACAACGACGCCGATCTGTTCGCCGGCACGCTGCGCGAGGTGGTCGCCGGGCGTCACACGCCGGACGACGACCGGGTGCGCCGCGCGATCGCCACCGCGGTGGCCCACGACGTGGCCGCCGACCTGGACCGGCCGGTCGAGTGGGGCGGCCGCAACCTCTCCGGCGGCCAGCGGCAGCGGCTGCGGCTGGCCCGCGCGGTCTACGCCGACCCGGAGACGCTGCTCGCCGTCGAGCCGACCTCGGCGGTGGACGCGCACACCGAGGCGGCGATCGCGGAACGCCTGACCACGGCGCGGTCCGGTCGCGGCACCGTGCTGGCGACGACCTCGCCGGTGCTGCTGGACCGGGCCGATCAGGTGCACTACCTGGTGGCCGGCCGGGTGGCCGCCTCCGGCACACACCGCGACCTGCTCGCGGCCGAACCCGGATACCGAGATCTGGTGACCCGAGTGTTCGGAGAAGATCAGTGACCGCCACGCTCCCGATCGCGGACCAGCGGATGGTCGCCCGCGCCGCCGCCCGGATGATCGCCGCCGACCGCCGTTCCGTCGCCCTGCTGATCACGCTAGCCTCGCTGGGTGCGCTGGCCGGCCTCGGCGGTCCCTGGCTGCTGGGCCGGGTGATCGACACGGTCGCGGGCGGTGCCGGTGCCGGGGCCGTCGACCGCCTGGCGCTGGCGGTGCTGGGCTGCGCTGTCGCGCAGATGATCCTTTCGAGGTACGCGCTACGCCTCGCCTATCGTGTCGGCGAGCGGACCGCCGCCCGGATCCGGGAGCAGTTCGTCCGGCGGGCGTTCGGCCTGCCCGCCGCCGTCATCGAGCGAGTGCCCGCCGGCGACCTGGCGGCCCGCGGCACCACCGATGTGGACGAGGTCGCCACGGCCCTGCGCGACGTGTTGCCGACGATCTTCATCGCCGTCGTCCACCTGCTGTTCATCGCCGCCGCGGTGCTGGTGCTGAACCCGCTGCTCGGTGGGGTGGGCGTGCTCGGCCTGTCCGGGATCTGGTTCGTCACCCGGTGGTACCTGCGGGTGGCGCGGGACGCGTACCTGGCGGAGGGTGCGGCGAACTCGCGGCTGGCCGAGGAGCTGTCCGCGACGACCGGCGGCGCCCGTACGATCGAGGCCTTCAGCCTCCAGGACCGTCGCCTGGCAGCGGGCCACGCCGCCCTCGCCGAGACCCGGCGGACCCGGCTGGCCACCCTGCGCCTGCGCAACGTCTTCTTCCCGCTGGCCGAGTCCTCCTACGCGATTCCGACAGTGCTGGCCCTGCTGCTCGGCGGCCTGCTCTACATCGACGGCGCCGTCACCCTCGGTACGGTCGGCGCGGCCGTCCTCTACCTGCGCCAGATGGTCGGCCCGCTGGACACCATCCTGATCTGGATCGAGCGCCTGCAGAGCAGCAGCGCCTCGTTCTCCCGGGTCGAGGGCCTGGCCGCGGTCCCGCCCGCCCCGCCCGTCTGCATTGAGTCCCCGCGCGACGAGGTGATCGAGGTGACCGGCGTGCGGTACGCCTACGACGAGGGCCGCGACGTGCTGCACGACGTGGCGCTGACGGTCCGGCCGGGGGAGCGGCTGGCGATCGTCGGGCTCTCCGGCGCGGGAAAGTCCACTCTGGGCCGCTTGATCGCCGGGGTGGACCGGCCGTCCGCCGGCACCGTGACGGTCGGCGGGGTGCCGATCGCCGACCTGCCGCCGGACGAGTTGCGCCGCCAGGTCGTGCTGGTCACCCAGGAGCACCACGTGTTCCGGGAGTCGCTGCGCGACAACCTGATGGTGGCCGCACCGGACGGCGAGTTGGGCCGGGCGCTGGCCACCGTGGGCGCGGACTGGGCCACCGATCTGGACCGGGACCTCGGCGAGGAGCCCCTCGACGGCGCGCAGGCGCAGCAGCTGGCGCTGGCCCGGGTGGTGCTCGCCGATCCGCACACGGTGATCCTCGACGAGGCGACAGCGCTGCTCGACCCGACCGCCGCGCGGACCGCGGAACGGGCGCTGGCGGCGGTGCTGCACGAGCGTACGGTCATCGCGATCGCGCACCGGCTGCAGACCGCGCACGACGCCGACCGGGTGGCCGTGATGGACGACGGCCGGATCATCGAGCTGGGTACGCACGACGAGCTCGTGGCAGCCGGCGGCCCCTATGCGGCGCTCTGGAACTCCTGGCACGGCGAGCCGGCACTACGGAATTCCTGACATTTTCCTGAACCGGTCCAGTTCCGAAACTTCCGACGTCCCGCAATTTCTCGCGATGGGCGTTCCACGCCTTGACTGCATAGATGGGTAGCTATACGTTACGCCTGCGCTATCGGATTGTTTCCGAAACTTTCGATGCCGGGAGGCGTACCCCACATGCGAAGCTTCCTCGCGAGCGCGTCGGCTGTCCTCGTCGCGCTCACGCTCGTCCCCGCAGTCTCATCCCCACCCGCAGCCGCCGCCTCCCCGGGCAGCGGCAGCTATCTGAGCACCCGGCCCGGACCGGGCAGGTTCCCCCTGGTCGCCGGAAGTTCCGGCGCCCCGATCGTGGCGTCGGCGAACGATCACGCGGGTGTCCTCCGCGTGATCGGCGATCTCCAGTCCGACCTGCACGCCGCCACCGGCGTGCGGCCCGCCACCGTGACCGGTGACATCCCGGCCGGCAAGAACCCGGTCATCGTCGGGACGATCGGCCGCAGCACCCTGATCGACCGCCTCGTCTCGTCGGGCAGGCTCGACGTCCGCGGTGTCGCCGGTCGCTGGGAGACCTCGATCCAGCAGGTCGTCGAGAACCCGCTGCCCGGCGTGCGCCGCGCGTTCGTGATCGCCGGCAGCGACCAGCGCGGCACCATCTACGGCGTCTACGACGTGTCCCGCAAGATCGGCGTCTCGCCCTGGCGCTTCTGGGACGACGTGCCCGTCCCGCACGCCGACGCCTGGTACGCGCTGCCCGGCCGGCACACCCAGGGCACGCCGAAGGTCAAGTACCGCGGCTTCTTCGTCAACGACGAGAACCCGGCCACCGGCACCTGGGCACCCGGCTACTTCGGTCCGGGCAAGGCACCCGGCTTCACCGCCGGGCTCAACGCCAACTACTACGCCCAGGTCTTCGAGACCATGCTCCGGCTCAAGGCCAACTACCTCTGGCCCGCCGTCTGGGGCCGCGCGTTCGCCGAGGACGACCCGCTCAACCACGCCACCGCCGACCGGTACGGCGTTGTCATGGGCACCTCGCACGAGGCGCCGATGATGCGCGGCATCGAGGAGTGGAACCGGCACGCCAAGGCGGCGGTCCGCGACGCGAACGGCGAGATCATCACGCCCGGCAGCGACCCGTACGGCGGCACCGGCGAGTGGAGCTTCCGGCGCAACCGCGACGCGCTCGTGCAGTACTGGCGCGACGGCGCACGGCGGATGAAGGAGCAGGGCTTCGAGGGTGTCATCACGCTCGGCATGCGCGGCAACGGCGACGTCAGCCTGCCCGACGGTGACGGCATCGACCTGATGAGCACGATCATCGAGACCCAGCGGGAGATCCTGCGCGAGTTCGGCCTGCAGGACGCGCCCCAGGTGCAGACCCTCTACAAGGAGGTGCAGCGCTACTGGGACAAGGGCTACCAGCCGCCGTCGGACGTGACAGTCGTCTTCTGCGACGACAACTGGGGCAACATGCGGAAGCTTCCGCATGCCGGTCTGCCGCAGCGCGACGGAGGGTACGGGCTGTACTACCACTTCGACTACGTCGGCGACGGCCGCAACTACAAGTGGGCCGACACGGTCAACCTGGTCAACACGTGGGAGCAGCTGAACCTGTCGTACAGCAAGGGTGTCGACAAGCTCTGGGTGGTCAACGTCGGCGATCTGAAGAACGAGGAGCTGCCCACCCAGTTCTTCCTGGACTACGCGTGGAACCCGGACGCGATTCCGCTGTCCGGCATCAACGACTGGGAGCGGCGGTACGCGGCCGAGAACTTCGGGCCGGCCCTGTCCGCCGAGATCGCCGAGGTGCTCAGCGAGTACTCGCACCTTCAGTCGAGGCGCAAGCCGGAGCTGCTGAACCGGCGGATCACCGGCGAGGGCACGACGGTCATCTACGACGACGAGGGCAACCCGTACAGCCTCACCGACTATCGCGAGATGGACCGGGTGGTGGCCGAGTGGCAGCGCCTGGCCGCCCGCGCCGACCGGATCCGGCACCGCGTCCCGGCGGCCTGGCAGGACGCCTATTACCAGCTGGTCGACTACCAGGTGCAGGCCACCGCCAACATCTACGAGCTGCGCCGCGCCGAGTTCACCAACATCAAGTACGCGGGGGAGCAGCGGGCCGCGACGAACGACCTGGCCGCGGAGGCGGAGGCGCGTTTCGCCGAGGACCAGGCGATGAGCGATTACTACAACACCGAGCTGGCCGGCGGGAAGTGGGCGGGCTGGCAGACCCAACCCAAGATCGGGTACGGCAATGCCGCTCGCTACAACAACGCGGCGTGGCAGCAGCCGCAGACCGACAACCACGTCGCGCTGCCTGACGAGATCTACCCGTACCTGAAGCGGATCGAGGTGCCCGCCGCGGCCGCCATGGGTGTCGCCCTGGACGGCGGTGACGACGACACGCTGCCCGAGTTCAGCCCCTGGCAGTCACAGCCCCGGCAGTACCTGGAGGTCTACAACAAGGGGACTACGCCGTTTTCGTACAAGATCACCGCGGGGCAGCCGTGGGTGAAGGTCACGCCGGCCTCGGGACGGGTGGACAAGCAGGTCCGGGCCACCGTCTCGGTCGACTGGCATCGGGCACCCCGGGGCACTTCCTCCGTACCCCTCACGATCGAAGGCGCGGGAAGCACGAAGGTCGTGCGGGCCCCGGTGCGTAACCCCGCGCTCAGGCCGCAGGGTTTCGCGGAAGCGAACGGTTACGTCGCGATCGACGCGGCGCACCACGACCGCCGGACCGGCAAATGGCGGGTGCTGCCCGGCATCGGTAAGAACAGCGACGGGCTGACGCCGCTGAGCGAGGGCGCGAAGCTCGAATACCGGATGACGCTGACGACGACCGGGCCGGTCAGGGTGTCCGCGCTGCTCTCGCCGCGCAACAACGTGCTGCCGACACCGGGACTGCGGTACGCGATCTCGATCGACGGCCAGGCTCCGCAGACCGTCGACATCATCGCCGCGACGGGTGCTGACGACACCGGGATGAACCGGCAGTGGGCGCGCAACACGTCCGACAACGTCAACGTCACCACGACCACGCACACGATCGACCGGCCGGGGACGCACACGCTGACGTTCTGGGGGGTCGACCCGACGGTGATCGTGCAGCGGCTCGTGGTCGACACCGGCGGCGTGAAGTACAGCTACCTGGGCCCGCCCGAGAGCCGGAGGTACTAGCCATGCGCCGACGTACCGTGCTCGCCTCCGGCGGGGCGGCCGCCTCCGCCGTCCTGCTCGGCCGCGGAATGCAGACGCACCCGCGCTGGGTGCACACCTGGACCGCGATGCCGCAGCTCACCGAGCCGCACAACCTGCCGCCGGTACCGTTCACCGGAACCGACTCGGTGCTGGTGGACACCACCCTGCGGCAGACCCTGCGGGTCTCGGTCGGCGGGCGGCAGCTGAGGGTCCGCTTCTCCAACGCGTTCGGCGGGTCCGACCTGCCGATCACCGGTGCCGCCGTGGCCCTGCCCGCGGGCGGGCTGTCCGGGGTGGCCGACATCCGGGCCGGCACCTCCCGGCCGCTCACCTTCGGCGGGAGCCGCTCGGTGGTGGTACCGGTCGGTGCGCAGATCGTCTCCGACCCGGTGGACATGCCGGTGGCGGCCGAGACCACCCTGACCGTCACCACCTATCTGGCCGCCGGGCAGGCCACCCTGTCGCTGACGTCGCATCCGGGCTCGCGGACGACGTCCTGGCTGATCAACGGTGATCAGCTGGCGGCGACCACGCTGACCGGGGCCACCCCGACCGATCACTGGTATCTGATCAGCGGCGTCGAGGTGACCGCCTCGGCCACGAACGGCCTCGTCCTGCTCGGTGACTCGCTGACCGACGGCCGCGGCTCCACCACCAACGGCAACGACCGCTGGCCCGATCAGCTGCTCGCCCGGCTGCGCGGGCGTGAGGTGGCGGTGCTCAACCAGGCGGCCGGCGGGAACCGGGTGCTGCGCGACGGGCTCGGGCCCAACGCGCTGGCGCGGCTCGACCGGGACGTGCTCTGCGTCAGCGGGGCGACCTGGCTGCTGGTCTTCGAGGGGGTCAACGACATCGGCACGGCTGAGGCCACCCCGGCGGCCCAGCTGCACGTGGTGGCGGAGCTGGTGGGCGCGTACCGGCAGATCGTGATGCGCGCGCACGCGCAGGACCTGACGGTGTACGGGGCGACGCTCACCCCGTTCGGCGGCAACATCTACGACGACCCGTCCGGCCTGCGGGAGAAGGCCCGGCAAGCGGTGAACAACGCGATCCGGGGCCGGCTCTTCGACGCGTACGTGGACTTCGACGCCGCCGTGCGAGATCCGGCCGAGCCGCGGCGGCTGGCACCGGCGTACAACGTCGGCGACCACCTGCACCTGAATCCTGCCGGGTACGCGGCGCTGGCCGCCGCCGTGCCCCGCCGCCTGCTCCAGCGGCCTTCTCCTTAAGTCGAGCGGCACCGAGCCGATGGGGGCGGGGTTGACGGATCCCGCCCTCGGAGGTGAACGCCCATGAACAATGCCGCACGGGCTGCCGCCATCCGCTCCGGAGCGGTGTACTGCTGCCTTCCCATGCTGCTCACCGCCGTCTATGCGGCGGCGACCTGGGGCGCTCCGCACCGTGGCGCGATGCTCGCCGTGGTGGGTGCCGTCCTGGCCTCGACCGGGCTGGCCATGCTGGTGGCGACCCGGATCGCCGGGTCGAAACGGTGGATGATCCCCCAGCATCTCGGTGCGGTCGGCAACCTGGCCGGCTACGTCGCCCTGGCCCTGCTCGACGGCGGGATCGGTGGCCCGCTCGGCACCTTCATCCCCACGTCGACGGTCCTGCTGGCCACCGTGCTGCTACCCCGTGCCTTCGCTGTCGTCCTGGCGCTCAACACCGTCGGCTACGGCATCGTCGTGGTGTACGGCGACCCGGCACCACCCGGCTACTGGCTGGTCCACATGCTCGCCTTCGGCGCCGCGGCGGTGCTCTGCCTGCGGCACTCCATGGTCCTCGCGTCGCTGCGCCGCCGCCTCGCCGAGAGCTCCCGCACCGACCCGCTCACCGGCGCCCTCAACCGCCGCGGCTACGACCAGCGGATCGCTGCCGAGCTCGCCGCCGACCGCCCGGTCACGTTGGTGCTGCTCGACCTCGACCACTTCAAGCAGGTGAACGACGCACACGGCCACCGCGCCGGCGACGACCTGCTCGCCTGGGTGGGCCACGAGCTGCGGGCCGCGGTGGGCGGGCGCGGTGTGGCCTGCCGGCTCGGCGGCGACGAGTTCGCGCTGATCCTGCCCGGCGTCGACGGCGACGCGGCGGCGGGAATCGTGGACGCGGTGCGGGCCCGGCTGCGCGACGGTGCGCCGTCGAGCCTGGGGTACGCGACCTACCCGTACGAGGCCGGCGACGCGGACGTGCTGGCGAGCGTCGCCGATCGCCGCCTCTACGCGGACAAGGCGGCCCGCGAGCGCAGCGCGCCGACCGCCGAGCAGGTTCGCGTGGTCCGGAGCCTGCTCACGGCGGGACCCTCGGCGACCGTTTCCGGACGGGAACGACGGCGGCACTCGATCGCCGACCCGGGCTGGATGGCCGTGGCGCAGACCTCCGTCGCCATGGTCTACATCGCGCTCTTCACCGCCGGGCACGAGCACCGGGCCGAGATGCTGGCGATCTGCCTCTGGGGGTTCGGCACCGGCCTGGCGGTCGTGCTCGGCGCGGACTGGCTGAGCCGGGCGCGGTGGGCCCGGCCGCTGATGCTGGCGTTCGCGGTCAGCTCGTTCGTCGGCTGCGGATCCATCGCGCTGCTCGACGGCGGGGTGAGCAACCCGCTCGGCGCCGGGATGCTGATCGCCATCCCGCTGCTGGTGCTCGGCATGCGGCCCCGGGTGGCGGTGCCGGTCGCCCTGGCCGCCGGTGCGCTGTACGTGACGGTCGGCGTGGTCGGTGGCGACGCCGGAGCCTGGTACGTCGTGACCAACCTGCTGAGCACGACCGCCACGTCGGCCGCCTGCGCGCTGCAGGGACGGGCCGCCGCCCGGCAGCGCCGGATGCTGACCAGGCTCTCCTCGGCCGACGTGCTCACCGACGTGCTCAACCGGCGCGGCTTCGGGGAACGGTTCACGGCGGAGATCGCCCAGGTGCGGCGCACCAGCGGTGCCGCGGCACTGCTCGTCGCCGACCTGGACGGGTTCAAGCAGCTGAACGACGCGTACGGGCACGCGGCGGGTGACGAGCTGCTGCGCTGGGTCGCGGCGACGATGCGTGAGCAAGCCCGGCCGGAGGATGTGGTGGGCCGGCTCGGCGGGGACGAGTTCGTCCTCCTGGTCCACGGTGACTTCGTGGCCACGGCCGAGAAACTGCGGGCGGCACTGGGTGCGCGGACCGGGGTGAGCCTGGGTCTCGCGGAGCTCGACCGGGACGGCGACGATTTCGACAGCCTGTACGCGGTTGCCGACGCCCGTCTCTACCGGGAGAAGGGTTCGCGGCGCGCCGCGGTGGATGAAACGGCCCGGGAACGGGAAACCATGCTGGGATGACGGACGAATCGACATTTCAGCCGCCGCTCTCACCGGACCCGCCGGCGCCTCCCGGCCAGGAGGATCTGCGGGTGCCCGACCTTCCGCTGCCTTTGAGCGAGGAGCGGGAGATCCCTGAGGACGCCGGAACTGACGAGGCGACGGATTAGTCGCCGGCGCTGGGCTTGAAGGCGCCCGCCGCACTGTGGCGGCCCGGGTGCGGGCCGCCACTGATGTGGGCCTTACTTCTTCTTGGCCTTCTTGCTCTTCTTGTCTTTCTTGTCCTTCTTCGACTTCTTCGCCATGGTGAAGCCCCCTTTCGCGGGGTCGCGATGATTCGCAACCGGAAATTAACCTAAGCGGCCATCGTGTGGCCTGTCATCCAACGCAAGGTGAACTAACTGTGTGTTACGACATGTAGGCGAAGGTCGATGCCGCTGCTATCACGCGCGTTTACTCGCGGGCACCCAATAAGGCAATGGGCCGTTCCCGAGTGGCCGACAGTGAGGTGAAAACGCTGGTCAGCGACGTTGCGGCGAGGGTCAGAACGGCCACGCCGGCAAGCAGGAGCCAGGGCGGATCGAGCGTCGCCGTGCCGGTCACCGCCTCGGTGGTGCGCACGATTGACAGAGAAGCGACAGTTGCGGCGGCCAGCCCCAGAATGACGCCGGTCATTGTGACAGCCGTCGACTCAGTGAGTGCCGACCGCACCACCTGAATGCGGGAGAGGCCGGTCACCCGGGCCTCGGCGAACTCCCGGCGGCGTGCGGCGGCGCCGATCACGACCGCGTTGACCACGCCGACCAGGGCGTACAGGCTGCCGAGGCCGAGGATCAGCACCATGATCTTGTCGCTGGTGGAGCTCCTCTCCCGCGCGTCGGCGGCGAGCCACCTGTCGACGGTCGTGACCCGGCCGTGCGCGGCGAGCGCCGCCGACACCGCGGACCGGTCCGCACCGTCCTGAAGCCGGACGAGCGTGGTGCTCGGCGCCGACGCGAGCATGGCCTCCGGCACCCGATCGCGCGGCATCAGCACATCCGGGCCACCGCTCAGCGCCACGGGCACCACTCCGGTCACCGCCACCTCGCCCAGGTCCAGGTCCGGCAGCTCGATCCGGGCACTGCCGGCGCCGATGTCACCGCCCGGCCCTCCGGTGATCCCGTGCAGCTCGCTGCCCGGGTGCACGGCCGCGTACGCCGCCGGATCCACCACCAGCACCGAAATCGTGTCGGACTCCCACTCCTCACCGTCGAAGAACGCCGCCCGGCCCGGGATCGCGATCCCCGCCGAGGCCGCGGCGACCCCGGGCACGGCTGCCGCCCGGTCGCCGATCGGGCCCGCCGACTCGACCACCAGATCCGCCGAGATCAGGCGGCGCTGCTCGGCGATACCGGCCGTGGTGAACGACGTCGACACGCCCGCCTGCCCCACCACGAGCGCGACCAGCACCATCACCGGCGCGGCCACCGAGGCGCTGCGCCGCCGCCCGTCGCGCAGGTTCGCCCGCGCCAGGGAGCTGAGCGGGCCCGGTACGGCCGGAATCAGCCGGGCCACCGCCGGTACGAGCAGCGGGCTGAACGCGGCGACCGCCACCGCGGCGCAGAGCGGGGCGTTCATCGCCATCGCCATGCCGCCCGCCGGGCCGCCGTACGGGGCGACGATGATCAGAGCAGCCGCACCGGCCAGGAAGAACAGCCCGGCGACCCACCGGCCCGCGGTCATCACCCGGGCCGCTTCGCCGCTGTCGCGCAGGGCCTCCAGCGGGCGCACCCGGGCCGCCCGGTGCGCGGCGGTCATCGCGCCGGACACCGCCAGCACCAGCCCGGTCCCGATCGAGGCGCCGATGATCCACATCCGCCACTCACCGCGGAAGCTGTCCGGGACGAAACCCATCGTCCGCATCAACCACGACTGCACGGCCATCACGCCCAGGCCGGCCGGGATGCCGAGAGCCGCGCCGAGCCCGCCCAGCAGCACCGCCTCACCGAGCAGCAGCCGCCGCAGCTGACCCCGGCTGCCGCCCACCAGTCGCAGCAGCGCCAGGTCACGGCGGCGCTGGTCGACGGTGAAGGCGAACGTCGAGCTGATGATGAAGACCGCCAGGAAGGCGGCGCAGCCCATCACCACACCGAGCATCGAGACCGACGCCGCCCGCGCGTCGTCGAACAGCATCCGCCCGGCGGCGTCCAGGCCAGGCGGTGGGTCCATGGTGGCGGCGGTGATCAGCAGGAGCAGCGAGGACTGCACCAGCGCCACACCCAGGCACACCGAGAGCACCGCGCCGGCGAACAGCGGCATGCGCTCGGCCAGGCCCGCTCCACTCATCCGCAGCATGTGAATGCTCCCCTCGTGCGCGTTTCCGGCCACTTCACCCGTTGCATCTGAGCTCGTTGCATCTGAGCTCGTTGCATCTGAGCTCGTTGCATCTCAGTGCTCCCAGGCGGCGAGTCGTTCGGCGACCGCGTGGATGTCCGCTCCGGCCATCCGGTCGACCACCCGGCCGTCGCGGAGGAAGACGATGGCGTCGGCTTGCGCCGCCGCGGCGGGGTCGTGGGTCACCATCACGATGCTCTGTCCGGCGTCTGCCATGGCACGCAGAAGATCGAGCACGGTACGGGCGGACGACGAATCCAGAGCGCCGGTCGGCTCATCGGCGAACAGCACCTCGGGCCGGGTCACCATGGCCCGGGCGATCGCGACCCGCTGCTGCTGACCGCCGGACATCTCCCGCGGACGGTGCCGCACCCGGTCAGCGAGCCCGACCGCGGCGAGCACCCCGCGCACCTCGGCCCGGCCCGGGCTGCGGCCCGCCAGCCTCAGCGGCAGCGCCACGTTCTGCTCGGCGCTCAGCGACCCGATCAGGTTGAAGCTCTGGAAGACGAACCCGATCCTGGTCCGCCGCAGATCCGTGAGCGCGGCGTCGCCGGCCCGGGTGATGTCGGTACCCCCGACCACCACCTGCCCGGAGTCCGCCCGCTCCAGCCCGGCGGCCAGGTGCAGCAGGGTCGACTTGCCGGAGCCGGACGGCCCCATCACCGCGGTCCACCCGCCACGGGGCAGGTCCAGATCCACGTTGTCGACCGCCCGTACCGCGGCACCCCCGCGCCCGTAGGTGCGCGTCACCCCGCGCAGCGAGACCGCCGCGGTGGTTCCCACTGTCGTCGTCATGCCGTTGACGCTATGGATTCGGGCGGCCGGAATCGCTGACGCCTGCACCCGGGTTCCAGGGGGAGAAAACCCTACCCCTGACCACCCCGGGCGCCCATCTCACCGACCGTCAGCGCCAGCGATTCGCCGGTCAGGGTAGTTCGACGATTTCGCGGCCGAGGGGCCACAAGGCGGCCGGGACCAGCTTGAAGTTGGCGATGCCGAAGGGGATGCCGATGATGGTCACGCACTGGGCGACGCCCGCGACGATGTGTGCCAGCGCGATCCACCAGCCGGCGACCAGGAGCCAGACGATGTTGGCGATGCCGGAGGGTACGTTCGCGCCGGGGCGGTCGACGATCGTGCGGCCGAAGGGCCACAGGGCGTAGACGGCCAGCCGCAGTGAGGCGACGCCGAACGGGATCGTGACGATCAGCAGGAAGCAGATCAGGGCGGCGAGCCCGTACCCGAGGGCCAGCACGAAGCCGCTGCCGAAGATGAACCAGAGGACGTTGAGGATCAGTCTCACCGGTTCAGGGTGACGGGTGCCCGCCACCCCGAACCGGTGAGGGCCGTTCAGCCGGCGAAGCGGGGCTTCACCGTACGGTCGCTGTCCCGTGCCGGCAGCCGGAGCAGCCGACGGCGCTCAACCCGGTCCAGCTGTTGAGGTCCGAGCTGGTGGCCGTCCACACCCCGCCGTTGGTGTATTTGTCGACGTAGATGCGCCAGCGGCCGTCGTCGAGCCGGACCAGCGACGGGCCCTCGTAACCGGAGGACCACAGGGTGCCCCGGTTGACCCAGCCCTCGTAGAGGTTCGCCGTGGTGGTCCAGTGCTCGATGTACTTGGTCGTCTCGTTCTTCGTGAAGGCGTGCCAGGTGCTGCCCGACTTCACCACGAAGGTGTCGATGTGGTTCGTGCCGAGACCCCACATCTGCGAGGGGCCGCTCCAGGAGGTCAGGGCACTGTTCTGGGCGGTGTAGACGTACGGGCGGAAGCACCACGCGCAGGCGGTCGAGGCGACACTCGTGATGAGCCGGACGACGCCGTTCTCCACGTAGAACTCGGGGGCCCACGTGTAGTTGGCGCCCGAGATGCCGGCCGGCACGCTGGCGACGTTCGACCAGGACGTCAGGTTGGTGCTCGTCGCGATGTTGAAGTAGGTGGAGTTCGTCGTCCAGGACTGCACCGTGTACGCGATGTAGTAGCGGTTGTTGTACTTGAGGATGCTCGGATCCCGCAGGACGCCCGTCGGTCCCCGGAAGTTGGTGTCGGAGAGCACGCTGTAACTGGTGCCGCCGTTCGTGGACTGGTAGATCCACAACTCCTGGTCGGCCGCACCGTCGCCCTTGAACGTGGAGTAGATCAGCGTGGTCGCGGCACGCGCGGGCTGCGGCGCCACCAGGGCACCGAGCAGTACGGCGAGCAGGGCGATCAGGGAACGTTTCATAACGCCTCCGGTGAGCGCTAACAGGGTCTCGACTAGCGGACGAGAGACCGGCCGGCCTCGATCGCGGTCAGTCCGGCGACGAGAGTGAGGATGAGGACGGAGAGGGTGAAAATCGTCCGGTGGACGAGTTTCCGGTGCTGCGTGGGCATGGCGCTCCCCTTCGTGCCGCGAAGGCGCGGCAGGACACGGGATGGCGGCTCACGTTTCCCGGCGGTGGCGCGGTGCCGGCGAGCCGATGGCGGGGGGCGGGTGCGCGAATGGCCCGAAACGCGTACCCGGACTTCATGTTTCGTCTATGTTAACGATCACAACATTGCTGTCAAGACACGTCGATGCAACCGACTGCCGCCGAGCCCGCGGTCAGCGAGGATGGACGCGACCGGGGGTGCGGCGGAGGGCGGGACAGTGCGACTGGATGTGTCAGGCACGTCGGTGATGACGTTCGACGACAACTCGCCGGTGCGGGCCGCCTCGGCGATCGCGCCCTTCGGCGACGGCTGGCTGGTGGTCCAGGACGACGCCTCGCACGCGGCCTGGGTACGCCCCGGTTCCACCACCGCGGTGCGTGTGGTGGAACCGGTCGAGGGCTATGACGTGTTCAGCACGGACGCCGGCACGAAGCACCTGAAGCCTGACTTCGAGGCGGCCTGCGACGTCGGCTCGGGTGTGCTGCTGCTCGGCTCCGGATCGTCCCCGGCCCGCATGCGTGCCTCTCTGGTGCGCCTCGGCCCGTCCTTCACCGTGGCGGACCTGACCCCGCTGTACCGCGCGGTCGCCGCCGCACTCGGCCTGCACGAGGACCAGCTGAACCTGGAGGGTGCCTGCCTGGTCGGTGATCGGCTGCGCTGGTTCCAGCGGGCGAACCTGGCCGCCGGGGCGCCGACGGGCAGCGTCGACGTCGATCTTGCGGGGCTGCTGGCCGCACTGACCGGCACCGGCGAACCGGACGCGATCGCAGTGGGTGCGGTGCGACGCTACGACCTGGGCGCGATCGACGGTGTCGCTCTGGCGATCACCGACGCGGTGGCGTTGCCCGGCGGCCGGGTGCTGGTCAGCGCCGCCGCCGAGGACACCCCGAACGCGGTGGACGATGGCCCGGTGGTGGGCGCGGCGGTGGCACTGCTCGACGACGACGCGGTGCTCGCCGTCGCCGCGCTGCCCGCCGCCGACAAGGTCGAGGGCCTGGCAGTCGCGGAATCCCGGGCCGACGGCGTGCGGCTGGTCGCGGTAGTCGACGCGGACGACCCCGACGTGCCGTCCCGGCGCCTCGACCTGCGACTGACCTGGTGACCGCGGCTCTGACCGCCCGTGGCTGAGCCGGTGACCGCGACCGCGGCCGCGATCCGTGCATGCGGCCGGGATGCGGCGCCTGTTCAGGAGACCAGCGTGACCAGGCCGGAGTCGAGGTCGTAGCGGGCGCCGGCCACCACCGTCTGGCCTTGCTCCACCTTCTCGCGGACGATGTCGCTCTGCTCGACCACGGCGGCCACCTGGGCGCGGATGTTGGCGCGCACGGAGAGGTCGACCGCGTCGGGGGAGTTCACGTACGGGGTGACGATCGGGCGGAGCGCGTCGACGATGGCGGCGATGTGGCCGGGCGGCTGGGTGCCGGTGCGGACCGCGTCGATGGTGGCGGAGACGGCACCGCAGCGTTCGTGGCCGAGGACCAGGAGCAGGGGCGGGACGAACTCCTCGAGCGCGTACTCGATGCTGCCGAGCAGCAGGTCGTCGACGATGTTGCCGGCCACCCGGTCGTCGAACAGGTCGCCGATGCCCTGGTCGAAGATGATCTCGGGGGAGACGCGGGAGTCGGCACAGCCGAGGATCACCGCGAACGGGTGCTGGCCGGCTGCGACCTCACGTACCCGATCCGGGGTTTGGTGTGGGTGGCGCGCGTGACCGGCGGCAAAGCGCCGGTTACCGGTCAGCAGTTCGTTGATCGCGGCCCGGGGGGTCGCCGGCGGCCTTGCCGTGGCGGTGGCCGACCCGGCCAGGGCTAGCGAACCCGCAACGGCGCCGCCCGCGGTGAAGAGCGCGCGGCGGCGGAGTGATGACTCCAGCATCGGATCTCCAAAGTATCGAGGGATGCCGAAATCCTTCTCCGGTCCGGGCGCGCGGCCTAGACATCTATCGTGATCATCACATGGCCGTAGGATGTATTGAATCGTTCCACCGCATCCGTTGACCGCCGCACAACCAGGCTGACAGGATGCGTGGGAATGCGCTTTCCGGCAGGCTGAAACCTGGCGTCAACCGTCCGCGGCAGTGACGCTCGGCGAGGAGGAGCGGAACGTGTCCGAAACCCGATATCGCGCGGCCATCGTCGGAACCGGTGCCATCGCCGCCGCCCACGCCCAGGCGCTCAAGGACCACCAGGACCGGATCCGGCTCACCGCCGTCGTCGACGTGGACGCCGGGCGGGCCCGCACCTTCGCCGGCGCCTGGGACGCGCGGGCCGTCCCCGACCTGGCCGCGCTGCTGCACGAGGGAGTGGACCTCGTGCACCTGTGCACGCCGCCGTCGACGCACACCCCGCTTGCCCTGCAGTGCCTGCGCGCCGGCGTCAACGTGCTCGTCGAGAAGCCGCCGACGCTGTCGCTGGCCGAGCTCGACACCCTGGCCGGGGCGTCGCGCGAGACCGGGGCGTCGCGCGAGACCGGGGCGTCGCGCGGGACCGGGGCGTCGCGCGGGACCGGGGCGTCGCGCGGGACCGGGGCGTCGCGCGGGACCGGGCCGTTCGTGGCCACCGTCTTTCAGCACCGGTTCGGGGCCGGCGCGATCCGGCTGCGCGAGATGGCCGCCGCCGGCGAGCTGGGCCGCTCGCTGCTGGCCACCTGCGAGACCCAGTGGTACCGCGACGCCGCCTACTTCGAGGTGCCGTGGCGGGGCCGATGGGAGACCGAGGGCGGCGGCCCGACCATGGGGCACGGCATTCACCAGTTCGACCTGCTGCTCTCCGTCCTCGGACCGTGGGAGCAGGTCACCGCCGTGGCGGCCCGCCGCGGTCGTGAGGTGGACACCGAGGACGTGTCGATGGCCCTGGTGACCTTCGCCGACGGCACCCTGGCCTCGGTGGTCAACTCGGTGGTCTCGCCCCGGCAGACGTCCCGCCTGCGGTTCGACTTCGAGCATGCCACCGTCGAGCTGGACCACCTGTACGGCTACCGCGACGCCGACTGGACCGTGACGCCCGTCCCCGGTCATTCAGCTGTAGCCGCCCGCTGGGCCGCCGACCCGTCGGAGGCGGAGAGCGGTCACACCGAGCAGCTCGCCGCGGTGCTCGACGCTCTCGACGCCGGCACGCCGCCACCGGTAACCCTGGAGGAGACGAGACGGACCATGGAGTTCGTGGCCGCCCTCTACGCGTCGGCGTTCACCGGTGCGCCGGTCCGCAGCGGCGAGATCGGCCCGGGCAGCCCGTTCGCCGCCCGCATGGACGGGACCGGCGCGCCGTGGACCCCGGTGCGTGCCCGATGAGCGTCACCGTCGATCACCGCCTGGACGAGTCGGTCACCGTCTCCGCCGGAGGGGTCGGCCTCTTCACGTACGTCTACCGGCCGGACACCCCGCAGTTGGAGTCACCGAAGCCCTACCTGCACCCGATCCGGACCCGGGCGGGCCACCTGGTCTCGCTCTTCCGCCCGCACGACCACGTCTGGCACAAGGGCATCGCCTGGAGCCTGCCCCACGTCGGTGAGCACAACTTCTGGGGCGGCCCGACCTATGTGCACGGCCAGTTCTACGTGCAGCTGGAGAACAACGGCAGCGCCACCCACCGGGAGATGACCGAGCTCTCGGCCACCGGCGACTCCGCCATCGTCGCGCACAGTCTGGACTGGACCTCGCAGCAGGGCGCGCCGGTCATCACCGAGGACCGGTCGCTCACCGCCGCGCTGGCCGGTGACGACAGCTGGACGCTGGTGTTCGAGACGCGGATGACGAACGTCTCCGGCGGCACGCTGACCTTCGCCTCGCCCACCACGAAGGGCCGGGAGAACGCCGGGTACGGCGGCCTGTTCTGGCGTGGCCCGCGCTCGTTCACCGGCGGGACGGTCCTGTCGCCCGATGGGAGCGGGGCCGACGACCTGCGCGGCAAGCGGGCCGAGTGGTTCGCATTCCGGGGCCGCCACGACGGTACGGACACCGCGTCGACGATCGTGATGGTCGACGACACCGCCAACCCGCACCATCCACCGCAGTGGTTCACGCGCAGTGCGGAGTTCGCCTGCCTGAACCCGGCGCCGTTCTTCAGCGAGGAGCTCGACCTGCCCGCTGGGGAGAGCCTGACCTTCCGGTACGCGGTTGTTGTTGCCGACGGTGACCAGGGCGAGTCGTTCGCCCGTACCCTCGCTGATCTTGGAAGAAACGCCCTGGCGGCCGGGGCAGCACGGTGACCGGCCACCCGTTCCCCGGCGGCACCTCGGTGACGCGCCTGACGGTCTATCCGGATCGCTGCGCCGCGGACGGCCTGGCCGGCGGGACCCCGCACGTGCATCTGGCCTCCACCGAGGCCTACGTCGTGATCGGCGGCGCCGGTGAACTGCACACCCTGAACGTTTCCGGTCACCGGACGACACCGCTCGCGGAGGGTCAGACGGTCTGGTTCACGCCCGGCACGATCCATCGCGCGGTCAACCACGGCGACCTGCGGGTGATCGTGGTGATGTCCAACGCCGGGCTGCCCGAGGCCGGCGACGCGGTGATGACCTTCCCGCCGGAGGTGATCGCCGATCCGCGGCGGTACCGCGAGGCGGTCGCTCTGCCGGTGCCGGAGCGCCGGGAGCTCGCGGTCGAGGGTTTCCTGCGGCTGGTGACCGACCGGCGGGCCCTGGCGGAGTTCTACGCCGGCGCGACGGCCCTGATCAGGCCACATGTGGCCGGGTGGCGTGAGCTGTGGGAGGCGACCGCGGCGGCGGAGGCTCGGCGCACGGAGGCCGTGCTCGACGCGCTGAGCAGCGGCGACGGCGCTCACCTGCGGGAGGCGGGTGTCTTCGAATCGCCGCAGAGCGACACCGACCGTCTCGGCATGTGTGGCCGATTACGTACACACGAGGTGAGATTCGTTCAGTAATCGGCACGGCTGCCGATCGTGTCTTTCATGCAGCACATCCACGACGTGCTCGACCTGCGCGCCGTCACCCCGGTCTTCCAGCCGCTGATCGACCTGGCCACCGGCCGTGTCCTGGGATATGAGGCGCTGAGCCGCGGCCCGGCCGGCACTGCCTGGGAATCACCGATGGCCCTGTTCGCCGCGGCCCGCGCGGCCGGCCGGGAAGCCGAGCTGGACTGGATCTGCCGTGCCGTGGCCTACCGCGCCGCGCTCGCCGGCGGCCTCGGGCCGGACCTTACGCTGTTCGTCAACATGGAGCCGACCGCGTGGCGGGCCGAGTGCCCGGCGGACCTGGCTCCCGTCGTCGACCAGGCACGCCACCGGCTGCGGGTGGTCACCGAGATGACCGAGCGGGTCATCGCCGAGGACCCGGCCGCCCTGCTCTCGGCCGCCGAGAACTGCCGTGAGGCGGGCTGGGGTGTCGCCCTCGACGACGTCGGCGCGGACCCGATGTCGCTGGCGCTGATGCCGTTCGTGCACCCCGACGTGGTCAAGCTCGACATGGGTCTGCTGCGGGCACCGGACGACCCGGCCACCGCGCGGGTGGTGGCTGCGGTCTACGCGTACGCCGAGGCCAGCGGCGCGATCGTGCTGGCCGAGGGCATCGAGACGGAGCGGCAGCTGGAGATCGCCGGGGTGATGGGCGCGACGGTCGGGCAGGGCTGGCACTTCGGCCGGCCGGCGCCGCTGCCGCCGGTCCTGCCGCCCGCCGCCCGCCTGCCGCTGCTGCCTCCGCCGTCGCGGGGCGGCCGGACGCCGTTCGAGATCGTCAGTGCGGTGCGCCCGGTCACGAGTACCACGAAGAAGCAGCTCATGCCGCTGAGCCGGCACCTGGAGGCACTCGCCGGCAGCGGCACGGAGCCGCCGGTCCTGCTCGCCTGTTTCCAGGAGGCGCGGCACTTCACCGCGCACACCGCGACGCGCTTCGAGCGGGTCGCGAGGCACAGCCCGCTCGTCGCGGCGCTGGGCGCGGGCCTCACGGCGGAGCCCGTGCCGGGAGTACGCGGAGCGTGCCTCGGCGACGACCGGCTCCGCGGTGAGTGGAACGTCATCGTTGTCGGGCCGCACCGGGCGGCCGCCCTGGTGGCGCGGGATCTCGGGGACGACGGCGCGGACGGGTCACGGCGGTTCGAGTTCGCCCTGACGCACGATCGGGGTCTCGTGGTGGAGGCGGCGCGCTCGCTGCTGCACCACCTGGCACCGGTTCAGGTGCCGGCGCTGCTCACGAGCTGACGGTCAGCCGGGCCAGCTCGGTCAGCATGTCCGGGAGTGATCCGGTACGCCGGAACAGCTCCCGCTGCCGCCGCGCGCCCGTGCCCTCCGCACGCACCCGGGTCAGCTCGGCCCGGATCCGGTCCTCGTCACCGTGCTGCCGCAACGCGGGCGTGACCTCGGTGACCAGGTCGCCGACCAGGTCCCACGCCGGTCGCGCCCGGGCCTGCCGCAGGTCCAGCAGGGTGCCGTCCATGCCCTGGTGTGCGGCGTTCCAATGGGCCGCGCGGAGGACCTCGTCCGGCACGTCGTCGGTGGCGGCCGGCTCGGTGGCGACCAGGGCTCTGATCAGGCCGGTGAGCAGCACGGTGTCGCTGGTGGTGAGGCAGACGTCCGCGACACGGACCTCGAGCGTCGGATAGGCCGCCGACGGGCGGGCGTACCAGAGGACCAGGGACTCGTCGAGCATCGCGCCGGAGGCGACGAGCAGGTCGACCGTACGATCAAAATCTTTCGCCGACCGGAAAGCCGGAGTGGGTCCCAGGGTCGGCCACCGATCGAGTTGCATCGAGCGCCAGCTCGCATGACCGGTGTCCGCGCCGGCGTGGAACGGTGAGTTGACGCTGAGCGCCTGCACCACCGGCAGCCATATCCGCAGGTGGTTGCCGATCCGGACGGCTGTTTCCCGATCCGGTACGCCGACGTGCACATGGCATCCGCAGACTGCCGGGTCCCGCACGATCGGCCCGTAGTGCTCGGCGATCGCGCGGTGACGCGGGTTGTCAGAAACGGTCAGCTGCGGCTCCCCGACGGGGGTGGCGCCGGCCGCGACCAGCCGGCAGCCGGCTGCCTCGGCGGCGCTCGCGGCGGCCCGCCGGTGCCGTCGCAGGTGCTGCTCGATCTCGGTCAGCGTGGTGCAGACCGGCGTCACCATCTCGAACATGCTGTGCCGGAACTCCCGGCGGCTGTGCTCCCGTAGCGCCGCGGGCAGCTCGTCCAGGACGGCCGGTGCCGCGGGCACGTTCTCGCCGGTCTCGGGATCGAGGAGCAGGAACTCCTCCTCGACGCCGACGGTGAGAGGCGTCCTCACGGGCGGGTGGCGGTCAGCACCACGACGGCGATGCGTTCCGCGTGGGCGTAGGCCGGGCCGTCCAGCTCCTCGTCGTAGACGTCAGGATCCACCTCCCGATAGGACCACGTGAGATCAGTCTCGGACAGCCGCTCGGCCGCGGCCGCCCGGAACGGGTCCTGTCCCTCGACGATGCCGGTGCCGCTGAAGAGAACGAGCGACCCGCCCTCGGCCAGCCTCTCGGCCGCCACGCCGATGATCGACAGTGACAGCTCGTAGCCGTGCTCACCCCCGTCGCGATAGGCCCGCCCCGCCGGGTCGATCATGAACGGTGGGTTGGAGATGATCAGGTCGAAGGTCCCGTCGACGTCAGTCAGCAGGTTGCTGTGGCAGGGCCGCACCGTGCTCACACCGGCCAGCTCGGCGTTGACCCGGGCGAACCGCAGCGCCTCGGGGTTGATGTCGACCGCCAGCACCTCCGCGCCCGGCGCGCGCTTGGCCACCGTGATCGCCCCGGCACCGGTACCGCAGCCGATGTCCACCGCCCGCCGCACCGGCCGGCTCCGCGCCTCGACGTGCGCCGCCGCGGCGTCGGCCATCCGGTAGGTGTCCGGGCCGAAGAACACCGAGTCCTCGGCATTCGTCGGGAACGCCGAGTGCACGAAGATCTCGTCGTCGTAGCTGGAGAACCGGACCAGGCTGCGCTGAAGCCCGTCGCCGGTGGTCGCCAGCGCGCCGGCGGCGTCGAGCAGCTTCACGATCCGGTCCGGCAGCAGGCCGGGCTCGAACGGGCGGCTCCATCCCAGCACGTCACGCAGGCTCTTCGCCCGCTCGTTGCCGGGACGGCGGTTGACCCGCTCGTGGGTCGCCGGAGTCACCGTGGTGAAGTGATATCCGGAGTCCCGCAGCTCCCTGCCGAGTTCCACGAGCGTCATGCGGCCACCCTTTCCACGGCGTCGCTGTGTGCCGTCCGCAGCGACGACTCCCCGGCGTCCCAGGCGTCCAGCACCTCCTGGGCCCACAGGTCGTCCAGCGCGAGCGCGCACCGGGCACCGAACAGCACGTCGCCGGCGAGCTCCGGCTCGGACCGGGCGAACGAGCCGGCCAGGTCGTACGCGGCGATCTGCTCGTGCACCGCGTCGGCCTCCACGTGCTCGTCGTAGAAGGCCGTGGCCACCTCGTCACCGCCGAGCCGCCGCAGGCCGTTGCCGTACGAGCGGTTGGGCTTGGTGGAGGTCATCTCGTAGGCGGCGAGGTGACCGATCAGGGAACCGCGGCGGCGCCGGTGCAGACCGAAGAAGGACATCACGTTGTTCGTCGCCAGGGTCGCCGCGCCGGCCGAGTCGACGTAGGCGCCGTACGTCAGATCCAGGTCGAACCAGCGCATCGTCTGCTTGAACAGCTCCTGGTGCATGCGGTTGGTGACGCCGCCGCCGTACTCGTCGAGCTGGATCTCGATCAGAGCGGCCTTCGGGTCGCCGGCGAGCCGCGGTATCGCGAACGTGTGCGGGTCGGCCTCCCGCAGGTGATAGATCGAGCGGTGCATGACGAACTCACGGAACTGCTCGTACGTCGCCCGTCCCCGCAGCCGCCCGGACAGCGACGGCCCGTCGTCGGACTCGGTCAGCTCCCGCAACGCCCCCGGCACGGACTCGGGGTCCACCGGCGACGGCGGGCCCGCGAGCGCGTACAGCTCGGCCTCGAACTGCGCCTCGGCCGCCGCGCGCAGGCGTAGCAGGCGGACGTCCCACTCCCACGCGTCGTCGACGCCGTCCCAGCCCCGGTACGCCAGCTCGTAGCAGACGAAGAGCGTGAGGTGCAGGTCCTCGTGGTCCCAGGGACCGGGCCGGCGCGGCAGGGCGCCACCCTTCCCACTCAGAACGTCGATGAGTGCGGCCGACACCGGCCCCCGAGGTGCGGGAAGTTTCATGGGCCTCTGGCTTCCCCGGTTACGGGGCCGCAAACGATCTGTTTCCGACAAGCGTTCCAGGGAATCTGTCAGGCATGTCGACCTCCATCGTCCCCTACGAGGACGGCCCGCTGATCGTGCGGGGCGACTTCGAGCTGCGTACGCCCGACGGCGAGCCGATCGATCCCGGACGCGGCACTGTCGCGCTGTGCCGGTGCGGCCGGTCCGCGATCAAGCCGTTCTGCGACGGCACCCACAAGGCGGTCGGCTTCCGCGCCGCGGCCGGCCGTCAGACCCCCGCACCGCGCAGCTCCTGATCGTTCATGCGAGCGCTGATCTGCTCCGGCGGGACCGGCCGGGAGTAGAGGTAGCCCTGGCCGTACTCGTAACCCAGCTCCCGGATCAGGTCGCGCTGCTCCTCGGTCTCGATGCCCTCGGCCACCGAGGCGAACTCCAGCGCCAGGGCCATCTGGCTGACCGCAGTGGCGACCGCCGCCTGGCGGCCCACCGTGGTGATCGACTCGACGAACGAGCGGTCCAGCTTGAGGGTGGTGACCGGGCAGGTCAGCAGCAGGCCCAGCGATGACGCGGCGGTGCCGAAGTCGTCGAGGGCCAGCTTCACGCCGAGGCCGCGCAGGGCCAGCATCGCCTCGTTCGACTCCTCGTCGTCGAGGACCGCCGTCTCGGTGACCTCGATGCTGAGGCAACCGGCCGGCAGCCCGGTCGCGGCGAGCAGCGCGGCCACCTCGCCGACCAGGGCGGGGTCGCGCAGCTGGCGGCCGGCCACGTTGACACCGACGGTCAGCGGCTCGGCGTCGGGGAAGGCCCGCCGCCACTCGGCCGCCTGCCGGCAGGCCTCGCCCAGCGCCCAGCGGCCGATCGCGACGATCTGCCCGGTACGTTCGGCGACCGGGATGAACTCCACCGGCGAGACCAGCCCGCGGGTGGGGTGGTTCCACCGGATCAGCGCCTCCACCCCGGTCATCCGGTCGTCGGCGAGCCGCACGATGGGCTGGTAGACCAGGGTGAACTCGTCGGCCTCGATGGCCTGGGTCATCTCCCGGATCAGGACCGCCTCGGCGCTGATCCGGGCGCCCATCTCGTCGGTGTACTCCACCCACATGCCCTTGCCGCGGCGCTTCGCCTCGTACATCGCGATGTCGGCGTTGCTGAGCAGCGTGGACGGGTCGTCACCGGGCCGGGAGCCGGTGACACCGACGCTGGCCCGGGTGACGATGGTGTGCTGCTGCACGTCCATCGGCTCGCCGAGGCTGCGCAGGATCTGCTCGGCCACCAGCCCTCCATCCGCAGGACCGGCGCCGGGCAGCAGGACGGCGAACTCGTCACCGCCGAGCCGGGCCACCACGTCGTTCCCGCGGACCGCCTCGCGCAGCCGCTGCGCCACGGTGACCAGCAGGGCGTCGCCGGCGGCGTGACCCATCGTGTCGTTGACGGTCTTGAAGTCGTCCAGGTCGATCAGGAGCACCGCGACGTCGTCCGGTCCGTCCAGCATCGCCTCGCTGAAGTGCGCGCGGTTGGCGAGCCCGGTCAGGCTGTCGTAGGAGGCGCGGACACGCAGCTCCTCCATCGCACCGTCGAGACGCCCGATCAGCACCATGTTGTCGTGGAAGGCGACGAGCTGCCGGCCGGCGACCAGGCACGTGATCACCACGACGCCGATCGTGGCGCCCACCAGCTGCGAGGACGCCCGATCAGGCAGCATCAGGAAGAAGACCACAAACGTCACTGCGATCATTCCGTACGGCAGCAGGCTGTACGGCCGGCGCTTGATGTTCTCCTGCGGGTCGCTGGTCCGCAGCACGATCTCCTGGATCCGCGGTCCGACAGCGATCAGCACCGACGGCAGCAACCGGATCACGAAGACGTACGGGTTGTCGACGCTCTGGAAGGCGCCCGGCAGGAACGTGCTGACACCCTGCACGATGGGTGCCGCCACCATCGGCCAGGCCGCGATCCTGGCCATCGGCGGCTTCTTGATCAGCGCCACCTTCGTCGCCGAGAACGTCGCGACGAGCACCAGCGCGGCGGTGACGCTCGCGTTCAGGCGGTCGGTGTCGCTGCCCGACACCGGGTTGAACGCGAAGCACCAGGCCACCACGCCGCCGCCGACCAGCACGGTGGTCGCGTCCAGCCAGAAGACGAACTTCTCCCGGTAGGTACGCAGCCCCTGCGGGAAGATCAGGCAGGCGACCACGTTGCTGCACATCCCGATCGCGAACAGCACGGTCTGGAACGTGTTGCCGGTCAGCGAGGCCGGGCCCGGCGCGACGAGCGTCTGCACCGCCTGGACCGAGTCGCCGACGGTGAAGGCGGCACCGGCGAAGCTGATCATCGACCAGAACCGGCGATAGCGGACGTGCGCGAGCCCGCGCAGGCGCCAGGCGCCGGTGGCGAGAGCCGCGTCCAGGGGTACCTGTGCGAGCCAGTAGACCTGCATCTGGCGTACCGGATGCCCGGCGAGGACGAAGAAGAGCACGCTGCCGAGAAGCGTGACGCCGATCAGCGCGCGCAGCACGGGGTCCCGCCGGAGGCTGTGGAACGCCATCCGCACTCATCCTCCCTGGGTCCCCGCGATGGGGTTCTCCCACGAAGGATCGGACCGTGCGGGGGAGATCCAAGGATTAGGCCGTCTTCGTCTCCCACAAAATCCCGGCGAGGGCGGTGGTGTACTCGCGGGCGTGGTGGATCAGGGGTGCGCCCTCCGGCCCGAGGATCACCTCGAGCACCGCCGCGACCACGACCGTCGAGTCGCCGACCGGGACCCGGTGCAGTGGCGCGGCGCGCAGGCGGGCGAGCGCCCCGAGCAGGACCGGCTCGCCGGTGGGCAGGACGTCCCAGCCCTGCTCGGGGGTGAAACGCGGCCCGCCCCTGCGGGCGAAGTCGTGCGCCAGGCCGGCGTGCTCGTGGCCGAGCAGGTTGACCACGAAGCTGGGCGCCTCGACGACGGCCCGCGCCGACGGCGAGCCCATCACGGAGAACGACAGGGCCGCCGGGTCGAGCGACACCGAGGCCACGCTGGAGACGGTCAGGCCCGCCGGTCCGTCCGGTCCGGCAGCCGAGATGATCGCGACCCCGGTCGGGTAGCGGCGGAACGCGGCCTTGAACCGTTCGCTGAGCACGTGGCGACCCTAAAACCTCAACTCGGCTTGAGGTCAAATCGAGGACCGGACTCTTGACGGGTTGCCAACAGGTATCTATCTTTTGTCGCAAGTATTTTCAGAAAGTTTCAGGCTTGTTGCTGCAAGAGATCCCCGCCTCCCCCATCAGGAGATCCATGTGGACACCTCATCCCCCCGGCGCAGCCGGCTCGCCACCGCGCTAGCCGCCACCACACTCGCCGTCGGCATCGGCGGCTTCGGCCTCGCCTCGGTCGTCAGCGGCCCCGACGCCTTCGCCTCCCCGCCCGGCTCCAAGGACGTCACCGCTGTCATGTTCGAGTGGACCTTCGCGTCGGTGGCCCGCGAGTGCACCACCAAGCTGGGCCCGCTCGGCTACGGCTTCGTTCAGGTCTCCCCGCCCCAGGAGCACATCCAGGGCAGCCAGTGGTGGACGTCGTACCAACCGGTCTCCTACAAGATCGCCGGACGGCTCGGTGACCGGGCGGCGTTCTCGGCCATGGTGAAGACCTGCCACGCCGCGGGCGTGAAGGTCATCGCCGACACCGTGGTCAACCACATGAGCGCGGGCTCGGGCACCGGCACCGGCGGCACGTCGTACTCCAAGTACAACTACCCGGGCCTCTACTCCGACCAGGACTTCCACTCCTGCCGCACCGCGATCAGCAACTACGCGAACCGCTCCAACGTGCAGGACTGCGAGCTGGTCAACCTCTCCGACCTGAACACCGGCAGCGACTACGTCCGCGGCAAGATCGCCGGCTACATGAACGACCTGGCGTCGCTCGGCGTCGACGGCTTCCGGATCGACGCCGCCAAGCACATGGCCGCCGCCGACATGGCCGGCATCAAGTCGAAGCTGAGCAACACCGGGGCGTACTGGAAGCAGGAGGTCATCTTCGGCGCCGGCGAGGCGGTCCAGCCGACCGAGTACACCGGCCTCGGCGACGTGCAGGAGTTCCGCTTCGCCCGGGACCTCAAGCGGATCTTCCTCAGCGAGAACCTCGCCTACCTGTCGAACTTCGGCGCCTCGTGGGGTTACCTGCCGAGCAACCAGGCCGCGGTGTTCGTCGACAACCACGACACCGAGCGGGTCGGTGACACGCTCAACTACAAGAACGGCTCGGCGTACACGCTGGCCCAGGTGTTCACGCTGGCCTGGCCGTACGGCGCGCCCGACGTGAACTCCGGCTACGAGTTCAGCAACCACGACGCCGGCCCGCCGAACGGCGGCACGGTGAACGCCTGCTACGCCGACGGCTGGAAATGCCAGCACGCCTGGCGCCAGATCGGCAACATGGTCGGCTTCCGCAACGCGGTCTCCGGCACCGCCGTGACCAACTGGTGGAGCAACGGTGCGGACCAGATCGCCTTCAGCCGGGGTAACCGGGGATATGTGGCGATCAACCACGAGGGCAGCGCGCTGAGCAGGACGTTCCAGACGTCGCTGCCGGCGGGGAACTACTGCGACGTTCAGCACGGGGATCCCACCAGCGGGGGCGGCTGCTCCGGTACGACCTATGCCGTCAACTCGTCCGGTCAGTTCACCGCGACCATCCCGGCCGGTGAGGCGATCGCCCTGTACGTCGGAGCCAGCGGGCCGGCCCCGACCACCTCGACACCTTCCACCTCGCCGCCGGCCTCGACCTCGGGCGCGACCTTCGGCGTCAACGCCACCACGTCGGTGGGGCAGAACATCTTCGTGGTCGGCAATCAGCCGGCCCTCGGCAACTGGGCGCCGGCGAGTGCGGTGGCTCTTTCCTCCGCTACCTACCCGGTGTGGAGCGGCACGGTGTCGCTGCCGGCCGGTACGTCGTTCGAGTACAAGTACCTGCGAAAGAACAGTGACGGCTCGGTGACCTGGGAATCCGGCGCCAACCGCACCGCAACAGTCCCGGCAAGCGGCCGAGTGACCCTCAACGACACCTGGCGCAACTAAGCCGTTTTCCCCTTCGGCCCCGCGCTGCCCCTCCGGCGCGGGGCCGGGTCCATCTTCCGGGGCTTTCCGGGTTCGGGAGATGGGGTCGTGGGTAGAAGGTCTCCTGTCCCGTTAGCCGGATCTAGGAGGTCTCATGAGTGCTGTCGCCGATCCCGCCACCGTTGAGGACTGCCTGCGGGTGGGTGCCGGATTCTCGCAGGGTGACCGCACCTGGATCGCCGAGCAGTGCGCCACCCTGGACGCACGGCTCGCCGCGTTCCACGCCGACACGACCGAGCTCGAGATCTCGGTGAAGGACCGTGGTGCCCGCGGTCAGAAGGTCACCCTGGAGTGCTGGATCAGCGGCCGCGAGAAGGTCGTCACCACCTCCAGCGAGGAAGATCTGCACGCTGCGGTGATGGACTGCCGCGACGACCTGCGCCGCCGCCTGAACGACTCGAAGACCAAGCAGGAGCCCCGGCACAACCGCCACCTGCGCGAGGTGCCGCAGCCCGACGCGGCCCTGCTGGAGACCCTCGAGCCCTGATCCACCCGTCCCCGCCCCGGCCCACCGCCGGGGCGGAGCCATGTTCAAGGACACTCGTTCAAACAGGTGGGAAACGCCGCCCCCGGCCTGATTCCGTGCACCGTCGCCCCGGAGTATGTCCCGCGACCAGCACGGCGAGATCTTGACGGAAGGACGCCCGACCCGTGACCCTGACCCAGCACACTCCCGCACCGCTCACGCCTACCGCACCTCTCACGCCGGCCGGCACCACCGCGAACCAGGCCGTGTTGATCGTGCACGGACGCGACCGGACCGGGATCGTGGCGGCGATCAGCGCGGTGCTCGGCAAGCACGAGGCGAACATCGTGTCGCTCGACCAGCACTCCGACAACCCGCACGGAGGGGCGTTCTTCCAGCGCACCGTGTTCAGCAAGCCCGGCCTCAAGGCGGCGCTACCGCACATCGAACACGACCTGCGCGAACACCTCACCGACGGCTTCGACCTGGAATACACGCTGCGCGATCTCTCCGTACCCAAACGGGTTGCGATCTTCGCCTCCAAGGCCGACCACTGCCTGCTCGACCTCCTCTGGCGCCACCGCCGCGGCGAACTACCCATCAACGTCGCGATGGTCATCTCCAACCACCCCGACACCGCCGACGAGGTCCGCTCCTTCGGCATCCCGTTCTTCCACGTGCCCTCCGCGGGCCCCGACAAGTCCGCCGCCGAGGCCCAGCACCTGCGCCTGCTGGCCGGCAACGTCGACTTCATCGTCCTGGCCCGCTACATGCAGATCCTGTCGGGCGATTTCATCGAGCGGGTGGGCGTACCCATCATCAACATCCACCACAGCTTCCTGCCCGCGTTCATCGGCGCCGGCCCCTACGCCAAGGCCAAACAGCGCGGCGTCAAGCTGGTGGGCGCCACCGCCCACTACGTCACCGAAGACCTCGACGAGGGCCCGATCATCGAGCAGGACGTGGTCCGCGTCAACCACGCCCACACCGTCACCGAACTCCAGCGCCGCGGCGCCGACGTGGAACGCGCAGTCCTCTCCCGCGCCGTCCAATGGCACAGCGAAGACCGCGTGATCCCCCACGGCAACCACACGATCGTCTTCCAATAAGGCGCCCCGCCCCTTGTGGCGGTCGATCCGCCCGGGTCCGCTGACTCTTCCCACCAATCAAGATCAACACCGTTTTCTTGTACGCGTTTCCGCCCCGCCGTCGCCCGCCGTCGCCCGCCCTTCGCCGTCGGCAGTTGCGGAGGGGCGGAACTTGTCGTACCCGTGGGCGATTATGGGTCGACGCCTGACGGAGGAGAAACGATGATCGGCACCTTGAAAACCGTCGTGCTGGACGCCGGCGACATCACCGCCCTGGCCCGGTTCTACCAGGAGCTGGCCGGCTGGACGCAGATCTATGCCGACGACGAGTGGATCACGATGACCACCGACGACGGCTGGCGGATCGCGATCCAGTCCGCACCCGACCACGTCCCGCCTGACTGGCCGGATCCCGCCCACCCCCAGCAGGCCCACCTCGACCTGCGGGTGCCCGATCTGGAGGCGGCAACCGCCCACGCGGAGAAACTCGGCGCAACCCTGCTCCGCCGCAACGAACGCTGGCACACCCTGACCGATCCAGCCGGCCACCCGTTCGACCTGTGCATCAACGCCGACGACCCCCGCACCACGCTGATGGGCGTGATGCTCGACTGCCCCGACGCCAAGACCCTGAGCGCCTTCTACGCCGAACTCCTCGGCAAACCCGTCACCTACGAGGCCGACGGCATGGCCATGATCGGTGAAGACGGCTCCCGGCCCCTCCTCTTCCAGCAGGTAACCGACTACTCACCACCCCGCTGGCCCGACCCCGCCCACCCCCAACAGTTCCACCTCGACATCCACGTCGACGACGCAACAGCCGCCGAGCCGAAGGCGCTCGCTCTCGGCGCCACCCGCCTCCCGGGCGAGGGCGACAACTGGCGGGTCTACGCCGACCCCGCCGGCAAGCCCTTCTGCTTCGTCTGGAACTCAGAAGCCTGACCGAACCGATACCCGCCGGGCGGCTGCGCGCGGGGCGGCTGCGCGCGGGGCGGTCACGCGCCGAGCGGCGGCTGCGTGCCGAGCGGCGGCTGCGTGCCGAGCGGCGGCTGCGTGCCGAGCGGGCACTGCCGAGCGGGCACGCGTCGGCGGCCGGGCGTTGGCGGCCAGGGGTCGGGTAGCCGCGCGCTGGCAGCCGCAGGCGCACACGTTGAGGTTGCGTGTGCGCTGGTCATGCCTATGACGTGGGTAGACGCGCACCGAACTCCAACGTGTGCGCCTCTTGTCCCGAGCGGGGGTCGGGCGCCGAGTGTGGCGGCTGTTCAGCGTGCCAGCCAGCCTCCGTCGACTGGCAGGACGGTGCCGTGGACGTAGCGGGCGGCGTCCGAGGCGAGGAAGATGATCGCGCCCGCGAGGTCGTCGGGTGTGCCCCAGCGGCCGGCGGGGATGCGGTCGAGGATGGCGGCGTTGCGGGCTGGGTCGGCGCGCAGGGCCTCGGTGTTGTCGGTGGACATGTAGCCGGGTGCGATCGCGTTGACGTTGATCCCATGGGCCGCCCACTCGTTGGCCAGGGCCTTGGTCAGGCCGACCACCGCGTGTTTGGCCGCCGCGTAGGCCGGTACCCGGAGCCCGCCCTGGAACGACAGCATCGAAGCGATGTTGATGATTTTGCCCGAACCCGCGCCGTCCGAACCCGCGCCGTCCGAACCACCCGAACCCGCGCCGTCCGAACCACCCGAACCCGCGCCGTCCGAACCACCCGAGCCCAAGCCGCCCGAGCCCGCGCCCGAACCGCCCGAACCTCCCGAGCCCGCGCCCGAACCTCCCGAGCCCTGGGCGATCATCACCCGGCCGGCGGCGCGGGACAGGTAGAAGACGGCGTCGATGTCCACCCGGAGCACGTCGTCCCAGTCTGCTGCCGTCGTCTCCAGAGCGGGCGCGCGCCGGATGATCCCCGCGTTGTTCACCAGGATGTCCAAGCGGCCCAGCATGTCCCGCACCGTGTGCACCGCCGCGGCGATCTCCGCCGGTCCCGCGGTGGCCAAATCGCACCGGACCTGCGGGAACGGAACCGGATCATCCGTGCGGGTCAATACCACCACCGACGCCCCCGCCGAGGCCAGCGCCGAAGCTGCCGCCGCGCCGAGGCCTCGGTTGCCGCCGGTGACCAGGGCGACCCGACCGTCGAGACGGAAGTTCACCATGGGTCCGTCCAGTCCGGGAGGGTCACTCGGGCCAGAGCTTCCAGATAGAAGTAATCGCCCCACAGGTTGCCCTCGTCCACACCGACACCCTTGGGCTTGTCATAGACGCCGTGCAGGAGCAAGGCCGTCGAGCCCGCAGCCGTCGAGTCCGGCGCCGTCGAGTCCGAAGCCGTCGATCCCGGCGCCGTCGCGTACCCGTTGATCAAAGATTGGAGGATGTCGCCGGCCGCCGCCCGGTATGTCCCCACCCCGGACTGGGTGGCGAGCTCCAGCAGCCCGCAGACCGCGATCGCCGCCGCCGAACTGTCCCTCTCCTCACCGCTGCCGTCGCCGAATTCCAGGTCCCAGTAGGCGATCCGGTCGGCCGGCAGGTGCTTGAGGAAGTACCCGGCACACCGCTGAGCCGCCCGCAGGAACGACACGTCACCCGTATAGCGGTAGTTCAGCGCGAACCCGTAGATCCCCCAAGCCTGCCCCCGCGCCCAGCACGAGTCGTCCGAGTTCCCCTGTTCGGTCTCGCCGCGTAACGGCTCGCCGGTCTCCGGGTCCCAGTAGAACGTGTGGAAGGTGGTGTCGTCGGGCCGCAGGATGTGGTCGCGCAGCTGGGCGGTGTGCCGGCGGGCGGCGTTCGCGTAGCGGGGGTCGCCGGTGGTGCGGCTCGCCCAGAAGAGGAGCGGGGTGTTCATCAGGCTGTCGATGATGGTGCGGCCGCGCTGCCGGGGGTCGGTCAGGTCGCCCCAGGCCTGGATGATGCCGGCCGGTTCGAGGACGCGGGAGAGCAGGTGGTCGGCGGCGGCGAGGGCGGCGGTGCGGGCGGGTGACCGGCCGGAGCGCTGCCACGGGACGATGCAGGACAGGGTGTAGAGGAAGCCCAGGTCGTGGGTGTCCAGGTCGACGCCGTTGTGGACGCGGTCGGCGAAGCTCGCCGTGTGTGCCTCGGCGGCGCGGCGGTAGACGTCGGCGCCGCTGAGGTCCCAGGCGAGCCAGAGCATGCCGGGCCAGAAGCTGGTGGTCCATCCGACGTTGCCGCCTTCGGGCACGTCGCCGGTGGCCGGGCGCAGCCGGTATCTGCCCTGGACGGTGGTGTCGCCGGGGTATCGGTCGCCGAATGCGGCGAGGTTCGTGTCGATGGTGCGCAGGGCTGCGGTCACGGCGGTGCTGAGAACCTCGGCGTCGGTTACCGTCATGAACGTCCTTTCACGGGGGTGAACGTGTATCGGCTGTTGGCCCAGACCACGTAGAGCAGCGGGGCGGCGGCCAGTCCGGCGGCGATGGCGGGGCGGCTCACCAGCAGGGCCTGGAGCACGGTGAGCACGGCGAGCGAGATCGCGGTCAGGTACCAGCGGCGCACCGCGAGGTAGGCGCAGGCGCGGGCGGCGTCGCGCAGCCGCACGTCGGGGCGTTCCACCAGCAGCACCAGCGTGAGCAGCGTGGTGGCGGCAACCAGGACGATCGTGACCGCGAGCACCGGGATGGCGACCGCGCCGGCCGGGCGGCCCCAGAGGGCGGCGATGTCGACGCCGAGGACGACGATCAGCGCGGTCGCCGCGGCGGTCACCAGGGTGGCGCGCCGCCAGGTGGCACGCCAGGCCCGGCTGAAGGTCGCGACCACCGTCGTGGCACTGCTGTCGGTGTACCGCGCGAGCACCGTGAACACCGCGCAGAGCGCGGGCCCGGCCATCGGTGCGAGCAGGGCGAGCAGCGGCCAGGTCTCTGCCGGGTCGGTCAGCAGAAAGATCACCAGCAGGGGTACGCAGGACGCGCTCAGCATCAGGTTGGTCATCAGGAAGACGTACGCGGCATCGAGTACCACCGTGAACGTCTCGTGGCGGATCCGCATCTCCTCAGCCCTTCAGCCCGGTGGTCGCGACTCCCTCGACGAAGTACCGCTGGCCGAGCAGGAAGATCACCACGATCGGGAGTACCGAGAGCACCGAACCCGTCATGATCAGCGCGTACTCGGCGTTGTACTGGCTGATGAACGACTTGAGCCCGATCTGAATCGTCCACACGTCCGGGCTGCGCAGGTAGAGCAGCGGCCCGAGGAAGTCGTTCCACGTGGTGACCAGCGTGATCAGGCTGAGGCTGGCCAGCGCCGGCACCGAGAGCGGCAGCATGATCCGGCGGTAGATGCCGTACTCGCTCATTCCGTCGATGCGGGCCGCGTCGATCAGTTCGTCGGGGATCGAGTCGTAGAACTGTTTCATCAGGAAGACGCCGAGCGGCCCGAACGCCTGGAGCGCGATGATCGACCACAGCGTGTCGGTGAGCTGGAACTTCGACATCAGGACGAACTGCGGGATCATGTACGACTGCCAGGGCACGGCCAGGGTGCCGATGTAGGCGAGGAACAGCGCGTTCCGGCCGGGGAACCTGACCTTGGCGAACCCGTACGCGGCGAAGCTGCCGGTGAAGACCTGGAGCAGGGTGACCGCCGCGGCGAGCAGCACGGTGTTGCCCAGCCAGGTGGTCATCTCGGATTTGGCCCAGATGTCGGCGTAGTTGCTCCACACCGGGTCGCTCGGCCACCACTGGATCGGAATCGTGAAGACCTCGTTGTTCGTCTTCAGCGACGACATGACCATCCAGTAGAACGGCATCAGGATGCCGACTGCCGCGACGCCGAGCGCCAGATAGCCGAGGGCCCGCCAGAGGTAGCGCCTCCGGCGGCGGGAGGGTGAGGAGTCGAGCGGCAGGGCGCCGACCGGCGCGGGCCGCAACAGAGTGCTCATAGCGAGATCACGCATCCCTGCGCTTGTTGACCACGAACTGGACGATCGTCACCAGGAAGCAGATGGCGAACAGCACGATGGACAGCGCCGACGCGTAGCCGAACTGGTTCTCCTCGAAGCCCTTCTGGAAGATGTACTGCGACAGCACCAGCGTCGACTGTCCCGGCCCGCCGTCGGTCATCACCAGGATCAGGTCGAAGACCTTGAAGCTGTTGATGGTCAGCAGGACCGTGATGAAGAAGGTGGTCGGCCGCAGCCCGGGCAGGGTGACCGCCCGGAACCGCTGCCAGGCGTTCGCGCCGTCGACGGTCGCGGCCTCGTAGAGCTGTGCCGGGATGGTCTGCAGCCCGGCGAGGAAGAGCAGCATGTAGTAGCCCATGTCGCGCCAGGTCCCGACGATGATCACCGCGGGCATCGACCAGTCGGCCGACGTGGTCCAGCCCGGCGGGCTGTCGACGCCGATCGCCCGCAGCAGCTCGTTGATCGGCCCGAATCCCGGGCTGAACAGCATGTTCCAGATCTGCGCGATCGCCACGATCGACGTGATGTAGGGGAAGAACGCCACGGTGCGGAAGAACGCCACTCCCCGCAGCTTGCGGTTGAGCAGCAGGGCGAGGCTCAGCGAGACGACGAGGGTGAGCGGGAGGTGGAAGGCCGCGTAGTAGAAGGTGTTGCGCAGCGCGGTCCAGAAGCTGGCGTCGCCTGCCATCTGCCGGAAGTTGGCCGTCCCGCTCCAGGTGCTGCCGCCGAAGATGTTCCACTCGGTGAACGAGTAGTAGAAGAGCAGCACCACCGGCACGAGGGTGAGCACCGCGAAGCCGGCGAAGTTCGGCAGCAGGAAACTCCACCCCACCGCGGTGTTGCGGAGGCGGGTCACGGGCGTGGTTGACATCAGGACTCCTTACGGGCGTCCGGGTCCGGTGGTGTGCCGGACCCGGCGAGCACACCCCTATTTGCTGAGGACCTCGTTCTTGGCCCGGTCCTGTGCCTCGGTGATCGCGGCGTCCAGCGGCTTGCTGCCGGAGAGCACGGCGCTGTGCATGTCGTTGAGGATGTTCTGCAGCGGCGCGGTGTACTTCGACACCGGGTTCTCCGGCTTGGTGTCGTGCGTGGCGAAGGTGAACTTCGACAGGTCGTCGGTCGGCAGGCCGGAGACGGTGAAGAAGGAGTCCTTCGTCGTGGTGGTGTCGGCCGGGGTGATGGCGATGCCGGCGAGGGCCTTGGCGCCCTCCGGACCGGCCGCGTAGGCCAGGAAGTCCTTGGCGGCCTGGGCCTTCTTCTCGTCGATCTTCGGGTTGATGCCGAAGCCGGTGGGGTCGGCGAAGGTCACCGGTGTCGCCGAGGTGCCGGTGGTGGCCTTGGTGAGCTGCGGTGCCGGGGCGATGCCCCACTCGAACTTGTCGGCGTCGCCCTTCTCCTGCTGGCTGCGCAGTGTTGCCATGTACCAGGTGCCCATCACCATCATGGCGGCCTGCTGCTTGCCGAACTGCGCCTGGTAGGTGAGCTTGTTGGTGGTGGCGTCGCCGAAGCTGGCCTGCGCTCCGGCGGTCTGCAGGTCCAGCGCCCGCTGGTAGTACGGCTTCAGGTAGCTGAAGTCACCGCTCTGGAGGTCGGCGCCGGCGGTCTGGGCCAGCGCGAAGCCCTGGAGGGTGGACTGCCAGGTGTGCTGGTAGGTGCCGAGCGCCTTGGAGCCCTTGGCCTTCAGCTTGGTGGTCAGGTCCTTGGCCGCCGCCGCGTAGTCGTCCCAGGTCCACGACCCGTCCGGGTGCTTGACCCCGGCCTGGTCGAACAGCGCCTTGTTGTAGTAGACGACCCACGAGTCCTGCCGGTACGGAATCGCGTACGTCTTCCCGTCCACCTGGTACGCCGACAGCCCGCCGACCGTGCTGCCCAGCTTGCCCGCCACGTCCGAGACGTCGAGCAGCTGTTTGCCGCTCTGATAGGTGTAGAAGTTCTTCAGCGTCTTCTGCGTGTAGATGTCCGGCGCCTTGCCGGCCGCCAGGTCGGCGATCATCTGCGTGTCGTAGTTGGCGGCGTCGTACTCCTTGACCTCGATGGTCACGTCCGGGTTCACCGACCGGAAGCCGTCGGCCAGTTTCTGGAACTCGGGTGTGGTGGCCAGGCTCCAGCCGGCGAGCGTGATCGTCGCCGGGCCGGAGGCCTCGTCCGAGTCCCCGCCGCTGCAACCGGCCAGGACCAATGAGATCGCCGTGGCAGCGCCGAGGGCGGCCGCGATCGAGCGTTTCATCTTTGCTCCTTCGATTTTTACTTTTGTGAGGGTGTGTCGATGCGGGTGCGCGTGGAGATCCCGTCGGGCCAGGTGATCCGGACTTCGGGCCCGTCGAGTTCGCACACGGGTGTCGTGGTGGCCGCCGGGTCGCCGGTGAGCTGCACGAGGGTGGCTGTCCAGGTGCCGGGGGCGATGGGGTGGTCGATCCAGGGCACCCGGACCGGGGTGCCGAGCGGCCCGCCGTCGTCGTAACGGGCGATGCCCGCGGTGCCGCCCGCGGAGACGAGGCGAGAGGTGAGCCCTGCGCCGGTCACCGTCACCTCGCCGGTGCCGGTGGCGGCCGGCCCGTCCCCGGCGACCGGCCAGCCGGCGAAGCGGAGCCGGGCCGCGGCCGGAATCGGGTCGTCGACACGGGCGAGGCGCACCTCCCACGGGCCGCGGACCAGTGAGAAGACCGTGAGGTGGCCGGCCGTCTCGGACGAGCCGGTGCGCCCGGCGCCGTGGTCGATCTGGCCGGGGCCGGGTTCCACCCAGCGGGCCGGGCCGGTCGAGCCGGCGACGCCGACCGGTGCCGGGCCGTCGTCGTCGACCCGGACGGTGAGGGTGCGCATGCCGGTCCGGTGGGTGCACCGGCCGGCCTCGTCGATCAGGGTCACCGACATGTCCACCGGCGCGGTCCAGCCCGGTTCGGACAGGATCGGCGCGGTCGCGGTGGAGTAGCCCAGGCGGGCGTACAGGGGTGAGTCGGCGCTGGTGGCGCCCTCCGTGGCGTGGTCGGTGCCGTGGTTGACGACACGGACGATGCCGTCGTCGCGCGTACCGGAAAGGATCCATCCGGGGGCGCGGACCGCGCGCAGGGTGTCGGCGGTCTCGACCGGCAGGGGTTCCTCGGGCGCGGTCCAGACCGGGTGGCCGGCCGGGAGCGCGATGCCGAGCATGCCTTTGACCGCCCAGTACGGCGAGCCGGGCCCCGAGTACGACTGGGCGAGCCGCGGCCACGGATCGTGCCAGCCGAGCGTGAGCAGGCCGTCCTCGCCGGGTGCGCCGTTCGTGGCGAAGTGCCCGACGATCTGGGCGGCCGCGTGGCGCAGCCGTCCCGGTGACACCGACGGCACCCCGGACAGCGCACCGGCCCAGAACGGCGCGGCGGCGGCGAACCGGTAGGTCAGGCTGCGGCCCTGCAGCAGCGGCGATCCGTCCCCGCCGACCAGCTCCCCGGCGTCGCGCAGGAAGCGGTCGAGCGCGGCAACGTCCCGCTCGCGGCGGCCGGCGGCCAGGTCGGCGGCGCCCGCCATCCGCGCCCAGAGCGCCGGGTAGAGGTGCAGCGCCCAGCCGGTGTAGTGGTCGTACGCCCGGCGCGTGCCGTCGGACAGCCAGCCGCCGGCCCGCCGGAACGTGTCGTGGGTGGCGAGGTCCTCGGCCATCTCGACGAGCGAGTGCGGCCCGCCGACCGAGCGCAGGAAGGTCTGCACCACGAGCCGGAACCAGACCCAGTTGATCTGCGGGTAGGTGTCGTCGCCGACGGCGGGGGAGAGGTAACCGATCACCCGCTGCTGCACGGCGGGAGTGAGGCGGTCCCAGATCCACGGGCGGGTCATGTCGAGGATCAGGGCGATCGAGGCGGCCTCCACCTTGGCCTGGCCGTGTTCCTCGAGGCGTACCCAGCGTTCGGGGGAGTCCGGGTCGGTGCCGGTGGTGATGCCTGTCGCGTACCACTCGGCGAGGTCGGCGGATGCCGCGTCGTCCGGGCTGCCGGCGATGCGGAAGCCGGCGAGCAGGAACGTGCGGGCGAAGCCTTCGAGGCCGTCGACGTCCCGGCCGTAGCCGCCGGCGGGCCCGGGCGGGGTGATCCGGGCGTGGCCGGGGGAGGCGTGACGTCGTGCGGCGGTGAGCATCCGGTCGGCCAGCCGAAGCCAGTCGTCGCGGCTTTTCAAGGGGGTGTCGGGCACGCGTCGCTCCCCGGGTCAGGTGAACGGCTGTGGTTTCGGGAAAGTTAAACGCTCACAATCAATCATGTCAATGGTTGCGCAAACATCCCGTGAATTTGCAGGTCAGACAGCTTCTCGTCGAACCGGTCTTGTCTCGGAGGCGACGAAACGATCTAATGCGATCAGATTCGTTCACGGTGAGAGGCGGGGATGATGTCGTTGCCGGTGCCTACCGCGAGCGACCGGCAGGTGTGGGACTGCGTGGACGTCCCGACGCTGCGCGCCCTGACCGCGCGTGCCGAGGCGAGCCGGGGCACACCATGGCCCGTGCCGCTCGCCTCCGGATATGCCCGGTACTTCCGGGACGGCGACCGCGACGCGTACGAGCAGGTGCTCTGGGCCCGGCAGGAACGGCTGACCCGGGCGGCGGTCCTGGCCGCGGCCACCCTCGACCCGCTGTGGATCGACGAGACGGCCGACGGGGTGATCCTGCTCTGCGAGCAGAGCTCCTGGTGCTGGCCCGCGCACGACGACACGTTCACCCGGCACGGCGCGGTCGTCCCGACCGTGACCGACCCGTGCGTCGACCTGGGCGCCGGTGACGTGGCCGCGCTGCTCGCCTGGATCGACCACCTGCTCGGTGACCAGCTCGACGAGCACGTGCCGGGTGTCCGCGCCCGGATTCGGCACGAGGTGGACCGCCGGGTCCTCACCCCGTTCCAGCAGCGGCGGGACTGGCACTGGCTGGGGCTGGACGGCCCGGCCGGCAACTGGACCGCGTGGATCCACGGCGACATCCTGGCCGCGGCACTCCAGCTCAAGCCGGAACCAGAGCTGATCGACCTGGCGGTCGCCGGCCTGCGCCGGTTCGCCGCCGGACTACCCGAGGACGGCGCGATCGACGAGGGTTACCACTACTGGTGGAACGGGGCAGGCCGGCTCCTGGAGGCACTGGAGCTGATCGGCGAGGCCGGGAACCCGCAAACCCTGGCCTTCCCGCACCGGATGCAGCTGGGCGGCCCCTGGCACCTCAACCTCGCCGACGGCCCGGCGCGGTATCCATCGGAGCGGATGTGGGCCGACCTTCCGTGGGCCGCGCTGCACCGTCTGGCGCGCCGGGCCGGAGACACCGAGGTGCAGGCGTACGCCGCCGCGCACCGCCGCCCGGACGAGGGCGTCGCGGACGAGTCCGGCGGCGTCGGCCGGCTGGTGCGGGCGCTCACCGATCCGGAGTGGGCCGCCGCCCGGCCCGGCCCGGAGCCGCTGCCCCGCGACGTGTGGCTGCCCTCCATCCAGGTGCGGATCGCCCGCACCCGGGACGGCAGCGCGGCCGGGCTCACCGTGGCGATCAAAGGCGGTCACAACGACGAGCACCACAACCACAACGACGTGGGCAGCGTGGTGATCGCGCTGAACGGGGTGCCGGTCGTCGTCGACGCCGGGCGGCCCACCTACACCGCGCAGACCTTCGGCCCGGACCGCTACCGGATCTGGACCATGCAGAGCACCTGGCACAACGTGCCGACCATCCGCGGTACGGCGCAGGGGCACGGGCGGGAGTACGCGGCACGGTCGGTGACCGTGGACGAGGAGGGTTTCGCCATCGAGATGGCGGATGCTTATCTCCGTACCGATGTGGTGTCCTGGCGAAGAACCGCCCGCCTGGACCGGACCGCCGGCCGGGTGATCGTCGGTGATGCCTGGCAGTTGACCCCGGCTGATGATCCGGAACCGACAGTCCTGCATCTGCTGCTCGCGGGTGAGGTGACCGCCGGGCCGGGCCGCGCCGAGGTGATCGCCCTCGACGGCGCCGGCGTGCTGATCCTCACCTGGGATCCGGCCCTGCCGTGCGACACGGTGGTGCGCGATCTGGACGACCCCATGCTGACCTCGGTGTGGGGTGATCGGCTGACCCGGCTCGACATCGACGTCACCACGATCGGCCCGGTCGGTAACCTCGACCTGACGTGTGAGGAGCAGCGGTGAGCGGATCGGAACAACGCGGGCCCCTGCAGGCGACCCGCCAGGCCCGGCTGCTCGAGGCGCTGCAGCGTGACGGCGTGCTCCGGGTCTCCGACCTGTCCGAGACGCTCGGCTCGTCGGTGGTGACGATCCGCCGTGACATCGCCCGGCTCGCCGCCGAGGGCCTGGTCCGCCGGGTGCACGGCGGTGTGACGCTGCCCAGTACCGACGACGGGCCCGATACCCCGACCGGCCGGGCGCTCGGCATGCTGGTGCCGTCGCTCGACTACTACTGGCCGCACGTCGCCCGCGGAGCCGAGGAGGCCGCCCGCGAACTCGACATGCGTGTGGTGTTGCGCGGCTCCTCGTACGAGACGGTGAACGACAAGCCGCAGCTGGCCCGCCTGCTGGACCAGCAGGGGGTCGACGCCCTGGTGGTGGCGCCGCGGATGGACGCGCCCACCGCGCAGGGCACCATCGAGTGGCTCGCCGGCACCGGCATCCCGGTCGTCCTGCTGGAGCGCACCGCTGCCGCCGGGCCGCACCACGCCGTCCTGGAGTCGGTGGTGACCGACCACGCGCTCGGCGCCGCGATGGCGGTCCGGCACCTGGCGTCGCTGGGGCACCGCCGGGTCGGCCTGGTGCTCGCCGAGAACAGCCCGACCGGCCCGCACGTCCGCCGCGGCTGGGCGGAAGCGGTCGCCGACTGCGGGCTCGACACCACCACTGTGGACGAGCGCGTGCCGGACGCCGCGCAGCCGGAGTGCACCGCGGCGCTCGACGCCGTGCTCGACCGGACGCTGGCCAGCGGGACGACGGCGCTGCTGGTGCACGCCGACGCCGAGGCGATCGCCCTGGTGCAGCGGTGCGAGGAGCGGCATCTGACGATTCCCGGCGATCTGTCGGTGATCGCCTACGACGATGAGGTGGCGGGGATGTTCAGCCCGCCGCTGACGGCGGTGCGGCCGCCGCGACGGTCGATCGGGCGGGCCGCGGTGCGCCTGGTCGCTGACCGCCTGGCTGATCCGGATCGGCCGACGCACCGGATCGTGATAAGCCCCGCGCTGCGCATCCGGGGGTCGTCCGCCGCGCCCGGGCGTTGATCACCGGCTTTCCCGGGGCGGGCCGGTGGAGCCCCGGACCACCAGTCGGGTCGGCACGATCACGCCGTCCGTGACGTTCTCGCCGCCCAGCAGCGCCAGCACCATCTGCCCGGCCCGCGTGCCCTGCTCGCGCACCGGCTGGGCGACGGTGGTCAGGTCGGTGAGCCCGGCCAGCGGGTGATCGTCGATGCCGACCACCGAGACGTCTTGGGGTACCCGCAGCCCGGCGCGCCGTAGCGTGCGCATCGCCCCGAGGGCGACCTCGTCGGAGTGCGCGTAGACGGCGGTCGGCGGCTCGCGCAGGCTGAGCAGCTCGGCCATCGCGCCGGCGCCGCCGTTGCCGCCCCACGGGATCTCCACGATCAGCCGGGGATCGACCGGGATCCCGGCGTCGGCGTGCGCCTCGTGGTACGCCCGGGTGCGGCCCGGGCTCACCGGCCAGCCGGGCTGAGCGGGGTCGACCGCGGCGATCATGCCGATCCGGCGGTGCCCCAGGTAGAGCAGGTGGCCGACGGCCTGCCGCCCGGCGGCCAGGTCGTCGATCGCGACGAACGGAAAACTCTCGGCCTGCCCGCCGGCGGCGACGATGTGCACGCCCATCAGCCCGAGCCGGTCGCGTTCCGGCTCGGCGACGGGCATGCCCAGCACCACGACCGCGTCGGCCTTGCGGCGGGCCGGTAGCCGCTGGAAGAACGCGCTGCGGTCGGCGGCGTCGCCGACGTGGTAGATCAGCACGTCGAGATCGGCCTCCCGCAGCACCGCCTCGAGACCCTCGAGCAGCGCGCCGAAGAACCAGCGGGAGATGTGCGGTGTCACCACGGCGATCCGGCCGGTGCTGCCGCCCGCCAGACGGGACGCCTCGGGGGAGATCACATAGGACAGTCGCTCGGCGGCGGCCAGCACCCGGGCGCGGGTAGCGGGCGCCACGTGCGGGTGATCGCTCAGGGCGCGCGACGCGGTCGCCATCGACACCCCGGCGAGACGGGCGACGTCGGCCAGCTTGACCACCGCCGGACGGTATCAGTCTGGAAGCGGTTCCAGGACCGCGTTTCCGCCAAAATTCCAGATTGTGACGACTGTGTTGACATGAGACCCACGTCACACCAGCGTGGATTGCTGGAAGCGATTCCACAGGAGGCATTCCTCCCAAGGAGGCATCGTGTCCGGACCGAGAACTCGGACTGCCGCTCTGACCTCACTCACCCTGCTCGCCGCGACGCTCACCGCATGCGGTGGCGGCGACGGCGGCGCCAACTCCCTCACCTACTTCATCGCCGACGCCGCCCAGCAGGACGTCGCCGAACGCTGCGCGGCGGAGTCCGGCGGCGCCTACGTCTTCAACATCCAGCGCCTGCCGAACAACGCGGCGGGCGGCCGGGAGCAACTGCTGCGCCGGCTCGCCGCCGAGGACAGATCGCTCGACATCGTCAGCGTCGACCCGCCGTTCATGGCGGAGTTCGCCAACGCGGAGTTCCTCCGGCCGTTCACCAGCGAGGAGCAGGCCGACTTCTCCAAGGGCGTGCTGAAGGGTCCGCTCGAACAGTCCACCTTCCGCGACACCCTCTTCTCCGCCCCGCTCTACGGCAACACGCAGCTCCTCTGGTACCGCAAGTCGGTGCTCGCCAAGGCCGGCGTCGACCCGTCCGCCGGACCGGTCACCTGGGACCAGCTGATCCAGGGTGCGAGCCGGTCGGGTGTGACCCTGGCCGCGCAGGGCCGCCGCAACGAGAGCCTGATGGTCTGGGTCAACGCCCTGATCGCCTCGGCCGGCGGCTCGATCCTCGCCGAGGGCTCCCAGGACCTCCCGGCCGACCAGGTCAAGGGCGGACTGGACAGCCCGGCCGGCGCCACCGCCGTCAAGATCATGCACGATCTCGCGGTCTCTCCGGCGGCGCCGGCCGGGTTCAGCACCGCCGGCGAGGAGGACTCCCGGGCCGCGTTCCAGGCCGCCGACGGAGGCTTCATGGTCAACTGGCCGTACGTGTGGGCGGCGTTCGACTCGGCGATCGAGGAGGGCTCGCTGCCCGCCGACTTCAAGAACGACGTGGGCTGGGCGGCGTACCCGCAGGTGGATGCCGGTATGCCGACCGCACCGCCGTCCGGTGGTCTCGGCCTGTCGGTGAGCGCCTTCAGCAGCAAACAGGATCTCGCCGTCGAGGCCATCAGGTGCCTGGCGTCGCCGCAGAGCCAGAAGGAATTCATGATCAAGGCGGGCAACCCGGCTGCGCTGGCCTCGGTCTTCGACGACCCGGAGATCAGGGAGATGTTCCCGATGGCCGACGAGATCCGCACCGGGATGGACACCGCGACACCGCGGCCGGTCAGCCCCTACTACGGCGACGTCACCGGCTCGATCCAGGCCGGCTTCCACCCGCCGGACTCGCTCGATCCGCGGACCACTCCCCGAGAGGCCAACCAGCTGCTCGAGGACGTCCTGTCCAACAAGCGACTGATCTAGGAGGGGCTGTGAGCGTGACGATCCCCGCGGTGCGGCGGCGCACCCGGCGCGTCGTACTGACCGACCGCACCCGCCACGAGCGCAACCTGGGCTGGATGCTCGCCGGACCGGCGTTCATCGTGATGGTGGCGGTCACCGGCTATCCGATCCTGAACGCGATCTGGCTCTCGCTCTTCGACTACCGGCTCACCGACCCGGACGGCCGGCAGTTCATCGGCATCGGCAACTACACCATGATCCTGAGCGACTCGCTGTTCTGGCAGCAGTTCGGCGTGACCTCGATCCTCACCGTGGTGACCGTGGCCGCCGAGCTCGTGCTCGGCTTCGCCCTCGCCATGGTCATGCACCGGGCGCTCTACCTGCGGACCGCGCTGCGCACGGCCATCCTCGTGCCGTACGGGATCATCACGGTGGTCTCCGCGTACGCCTGGGCCTACGCTTTCAGCAACACGTACGGCTTCGTCAACCCGCTGTTCGGGATCGGCGACTTCGACTGGTTCGGCGGTACGTGGTCGGCGCTGTTCACCGTCGCCGTGGCGGAGATCTGGAAGACCACGCCGTTCATGTCGCTGCTGCTGCTCGCCGGGCTCGCCCAGATCCCCGACGACTACCTCGAGGCGGCGAAGGTCGACGGCGCCAAGGCCTGGCAGCGGGTCAAACGCGTGATCCTGCCGAACATGAAGGCCGCGATCATGGTGGCGCTGCTGTTCCGGACGCTCGACGCGTTCCGGATCTTCGACTCGGTCTTCATCATGACGGCCGGCGCGCAGGGCACCGAGACGCTGTCGTTCCTGGCGTACCGGCAGACGATCAGCCGCGTGATGATCGGCTCCGGCTCAGCGGTCAGCGTCATCCTCGCGATCCTCGTCGTGCTCATCGCGTTCCTGTTCATCAAGGTCTTCCGTACCGACCTGTCGCAGGCGAGGGGGGATCGCAAGTGAAGGCCAGCCGCAGGACACAGGCACTCTGGATCATCGGTGCCATCGTGATCATCGCGTACGCCATGGTGCCGGTGCTCTGGATCGTGTCGCTGTCCTTCAAAGCGGGCGACGACATCACCAACAACGCCTTCCTGCCCACCGTGTGGCGCTGGGACAACTACCGGACCGTGTTCGCCTCCGACCTGTTCACCACCGCGCTGCGCAACTCGGTCGGGATGGCACTGATCGCGACGACCATCTCGGTCGTGCTGGCGACCATCGCGGCGTACGCGATCTCCCGTCTTGAATTTCCCGGCAAGCGCCTGGTCCTCGGCGTCGCCCTGGCGATCACGGTCTTCCCGGTCATCTCGATCGCCACGCCGCTGTTCAACCTCTGGCGCACGATCGGCCTGTACGACACGTGGCTGGGACTGATCATCCCGTACCTCTCCTACTCGTTGCCGCTGGCGGTCTACGTCCTGGCCGCGTTCTTCCGCGAGATCCCGTGGGAGATGGAGCAGGCGGCCCAGGTCGACGGTGCGACCGCCTGGCAGGCGTTCCGGCGGGTGATCGTCCCGCTCGCCAGCCCCGGCGTCTTCACCGCGGCGATCCTGACGTTCTTCGCCGTCTGGAACGACTTCGTCTTCGGCATCACGCTCACCTCCAGCGAAGCCGCCCGGCCGGTTCCGGCGGCCCTCGCCTTCTTCCAGGGCGCCTCGCAGTTCTCCCAGCCCACCGCCCCGATCGCGGCGGCCGCCGTGGTCGTCACCATCCCGGTGATCGTGCTGGTGCTCCTCTTCCAACGCAAGATCGTGGCCGGCCTGACGTCCGGCGCCGTCAAGGGCTGAAGGGACCAGTCATGGCAGCCATCGAGATGCGCAACATAGTCAAGGAGTACGGCGACGGCTTCAAGGCGGTGAACGACGTCAGCCTCGACATCGCCGACGGCGAGTTCATGATCCTGGTCGGGCCGTCGGGCTGCGGTAAGTCCACGCTGCTCCGCATGATCGTCGGACTGGAGGACATCACCTCCGGCGACATGCTGATCGGCGGCAACCGGGTCAACGAGAAGGCGCCGCGGGACCGCAACCTGTCCATGGTCTTCCAGAACTACGCGCTCTACCCGCACCTGACTGTTTTCGAGAACATCGCCTTCCCGCTGCGCCTGCAGAAGGCTCTGAAGGAGGAGGAAATCCAGCGGCGGGTCCGCGAGGCGGCCTCGATGCTGGAGCTCAACGAGCACCTGGACCGCAAACCGGCGAACCTCTCCGGCGGCCAGCGGCAGCGCGTCGCCATGGGCCGGGCCATCGTCCGGCAGGTGCAGGCGTTCCTCTTCGACGAACCGCTGTCCAACCTGGACGCCAAACTGCGTGGGCAGATGCGCACTGAGATCTCCCGGATGCAGCGCCGGCTCGGCACCACCACGGTCTACGTCACCCATGACCAGACCGAGGCGATGACGCTCGGCGACCGGGTGGCGGTGCTGCGACGCGGATTGCTCCAGCAGGTGGCATCACCGCGTGAGCTGTACGAGCAGCCGGTCAACATGTTCGTCGCCGGCTTCATCGGCTCCCCGCCGATGAACTTCCTGCCCGCCGTCGTCTCCGGCAGCCGGCTGCAACTGCCGTTCCTGGAGGCGGACGTGCCGGCGGCCGCGGCCGGCCGGGTCACCGACGGGCAGCTGCTCATCGCCGGTATCCGGCCGGAGCACTTCGAGGATGCCCGGGTGCTCGACTCCGCGAAACGGGAGAAGGGTGTCCTGTTCCGGGCTCGCGTCGACGTCACCGAGTGGCTCGGCGACTCGCAGTACGCGTACATCCCGTTCGACTCGAACCCGGAGGTGGCGCAGCAGCTCGCCGACCTGGCCGCCGAGCTCGACAGCGAGGCCCTGCGCAGCCAGCTGATCATCTCGATCGACGCGATGAGCCGGCTGCGGGAGAACCACGAGGGCGAGTTCTGGGCCGACACCCGCCGGATGCACCTGTTCGACCCGCGTACCGGTGAGAACCTCACCCGCGACGAGGACGCCGCCGCGGACCTGGCCCGGCTCGAGGAGGAGGAGCTGCGCGAGCGGATGGATCAGCCGAAGTGAGCTCGTCCGCCTGGTGGCGCCACGCGGTCATCTATCAGGTGTACGTGTGGAGCTTCGCCGATTCGGACGGTGACGGTATCGGCGACCTGCCCGGCGTCCGGTCCCGCCTGCCGTACCTGCGAGAGCTGGGCGTCGACGCCGTCTGGCTGAACCCGTTCTACCCCTCGCCGCAGGCCGACAACGGGTACGACGTCGCGGACCACCGCGGCGTCGACCCCCGGTTCGGCACGCTCGCGGACGCTGAGGCGCTGATCGGCGACGCGCACGAGCTGGGGCTGCGGGTCATCCTCGACCTGGTGCCCAACCACACCTCCGACCAGCACCCGTGGTTCCGTGCCGCGCTCGCCGCCCCGCCCGGCAGCCGGGAACGCTCCCGCTACCTGTTCCGCGACGGCCGCGGCCCGGACGGCGACCTGCCGCCGAACAACTGGATCAGCATGTTCGGCGGCCGGGCGTGGACCCGGATCACCGAACCGGACGGGCGGCCCGGCCAGTGGTACCTGCACCTGTTCGCCCCGGAGCAGCCCGACCTCGACTGGACCGACGGCGAGGTCCGCGCCGAGTTCGAGGACATCCTGCGGTTCTGGTTCGACCGGGGAGCCGACGGCTTCCGGGTCGACGTCGCGCACGGCCTGGCGAAGGACCCGCAGATGCCGGACCTGGGGGAGAAGCACTTCATGCTCGGCCCGGCGCCCGAGGGGCACCCGCACTGGGACCTCGACGAGGTGCACGACGTCTACCGGGCGTGGCGGGCGCTGAGCGACGGCTATCCCGGTGAGCGTGCGTTCGTCGGCGAGGTGTGGGTGCAGAGCCCGGCCCGGCTGGCCCGGTACCTGCGCCCGGGTGAGCTGCACACGGCGTTCAACTTCACGTTCCTGATGGCGAAGTGGACGGCGGCGTCGTTGCGGGAGGCCATCAACGAGAGCATCGGGAACCTGTCTGCGGTGGGAGCCCCGGCGACCTGGGTGCTTTCCAATCACGACGTGATCCGCCACGTCACCCGGTACGGCGACGGGGCGGTGGGGCTGCGGCGGGCGCGGGCTGCGGCGTTGCTGATGCTGGCGTTGCCGGGCGGGGCGTACGTCTACCAGGGTGAGGAACTGGGACTGCCGGAGGTGCGGGACCTGCCGGACGGGGTGCGGCGGGACCCGACGTTCGCGCGCACCGGGGGAGGGGACCCCGGACGGGACGGCTGCCGGGTGCCGCTGCCGTGGGCGGGGGCCGTTCCGTCGTACGGATTCGGGCCCGGCCCGGTGGCCTGGCTCCCGCAACCGCCGGAGTGGGCGGCGCTGACCGTCGAACGCCAGGACGCCGACCCGGACTCCATCCTCAACCTCTATCGGGCGGCGCTGCGGCACCGGCGCGCGCTGGACGGCCCGATGACCTGGCTGCCCACCACCGGCGACGTGCTGGCCTTCCACCGCGGCCCCACCTTCACCTGCGCCGTCAACGTCGGCGACGAGCCGGCCCCCCTGCCCGCCGGGCTGCGCGGCGCCCCGGTCCTGCTCGCCAGCGAGCCTGTCACCAGCGAAGACTCGCTGCCTCCGGCCACCACGGTGTGGTTCGGTCTTTTCAACTCGTAACGGAGAAGGCTTGCCAAATCCCGCACCATCCAAGATCATGGATTGCGACGCGCCCGTCCCGGTTCCCCCGTGCCAGGACGGGCGCGTCCTTTTCTTTGCGGCGGCTTGGGTTTTCGCCGTTTCGTTGCGCCCTCGTTAACGACGTGAGTCAATGGGTTGGCCCTCTTGGGAGCGCTCCCATCATCCCCCGTCCAGAGGTAGGTCATGAAACGCCGACTCGCCACCATCGGCGCCGCACTCCTCGCGGCCGCCACCAGCGTCCTGTTCCACGTCGCCCCCGCGTACGCCGCCACCGGCCTGCACGTCGTCGGCACCGACATCGTCGAGGCCAACGGCCAGAAGTTCGTGATGCGCGGCATCAACCACATGCACACCTGGTACGCCGGGCAGACCAACTCGTTCGCCGACATCAAGGCGGCCGGCGCCAACACCCTGCGCGTCGTGCTCAGCGGCGGCCGATGGACCGCGAACAGCGCCGCCGACGTGACCAACGTGATCAGCCTCTGCAAGGCGAACAAGCTGATCTGCGTACTGGAGAACCACGACACCACGGGTTACGGCGAGGACGCGGCGGCGTACAGCCTCGACCAGGCGGCCGACTACTGGATCGGGCTCAAGAGCGTCTTGGCCGGCCAGGAGGACTACGTCGTCATCAACATCGGCAACGAGCCGATCGGCAACACCAACGCCGGCCAGTGGACCGCGGCCACCGTCTCGGCCATCCAGAAGATGCGCACCAACGGCTTCGAGCACCTTCTCATGATCGACGCGCCGAACTGGGGCCAGGACTGGCAGTACGTGATGCGCGACAACGCACAGACCGTGCTGGACGCCGACACCCGTGACAACACTGTGCTGTCGATCCACATGTACTCGGTGTTCAACACCGCGTCCTCGATCACCAGTTACCTCGATCACTTCAAGAGCCGCGGCTGGCCGCTCGTGATCGGCGAGTTCGGCTGGCGCTTCGACTCCAGCCAGGTCGACCACGAGACGATCCTGTCCGAGGCGGTCGCCCGCAACCTCGGCTACCTCGGCTGGTCCTGGGCGGGCAACACCGACCCGATCCTCGACATGACGAACAACTTCAACGCCGCCCAGCTGACCACCTGGGGCGAACGCATCTTCAACGGCGCCAACGGCATCAAGGCCACCGCCAAGCAGGCAAGCATCTTCGGCGGCACGTCCTCCCCGTCGCCGTCCTCCTCGTCCTCCCCTTCCCCCTCACCGTCCTCCCCCTCGCCGTCCCCGTCCTCCCCGTCTCCGTCCCCGTCCTCCCCCTCGCCGTCCCCGTCCTCCCCGTCTCCGTCGCCCAGCAACCCGTCGAGCGGTGCCTGCACCGCCGCCTACGCGGTGACGGGTCAGTGGACCGGCGGCTTCCAGGGCGAGGTCAAGGTCACCGCAGGCAGCTCGGCCATCACCGGCTGGACCGTCACCTGGACCTACGCCAACGGACAGACCGTCACCAGCCACTGGAGCTCCACCATCACCAGTAGCGGCTCCACAGTGACCGCCCGCAACGCCACCTGGAACGGCCGCCTCTCCGCCGGCGCCACCACCTCCTTCGGCTTCCTCGGCTCCTGGACCGGCTCCAACCCCACCCCCACCCTCACCTGCACCCCCGCCTAACCCCCATCTCCTCTCCGCCCGGTCCCGCCTTCCCCACCCCCCTCACGCCCAGCCGCCCCTCCCGGCTGGGCGTGAGCGGCGCTTCCCAGCGCGCAAGGCACCGCTGAGCGCCAGCCGGCCCGCTCGGCTGGGCGTGAGGGGTGTGTTTCGGGGCGGGAGGCGCCGCTGAGCGCCAGCCGGCCCGCTCGGCTGGGCGTGAGGGGTGTGTTTCGGGGCGGGAGGCGCCGCTGAGCGCCAGCCGGCCCGCTCGGCTGGGCGTGAGGGGTGTGTTTCGGGGCGCAAGGCGCCGCTGAGCGCCAGCCGGCCCGCTCGGCTGGGCGTGAGGGGTGTGTTTCGGGGCGCAAGGCGCCGCTGAGCGCCAGCCGGCCCGCTCGGCTGGGCGTGAGGGGTGTGTTTCGGGGCGCAAGGCACCGCTGAGCGCCAGCCGGCCCGCTCGGCTGGGCGTGAGGGGTGTGTTTCGGGGCGGGAGGCGCCGCTGAGTGCCAGCCCGGGGAACGGGCTGGCTCCCAGCGCTGCCTCTCGCCCCGCGAGGCAGCACCAACAGCCAGCCGGGGTGGAGCGGCCGGGCGTGGGCGTTGAGTTCGGGGCGGGGTGCACCCGCTCGGGGCCGGCGGCGGAGCAGCTTTGCCCGTACAGAAAAAGGAAGGGTGAGAAAGTCACCCACCTGAAATTCGTGCGAGGATACCGGCGAGTAACCACCGGAGGGCTGGCGACGCCGATGCGCACGACATATCGGACATGTCCGTTGTGTGAGGCCGCTTGTGGCCTTGAGCTGACGGTCACCGAGACCGAGATCGTCGCCGCGCGTGGCGATCGTGAGCACGTGTTCAGCCACGGCTTCGTGTGTCCGAAAGGTGCGACGTTCGGGCAGCTCACCAGCGATCCGGACCGCCTGCGCCGCCCGCTCGTGAAGCGCGACGGCCGCCATGTCGAGGTCAGCTGGGACGAGGCTTTCGCGGAAGTCGAGGCCGGACTGCGGCCGATCCTGGAACGCCATGGCCGCAACGCGATCGGCATGTATGTCGGCAACCCGAACGTCCACACGATGGCCGGCGGGCTCTACCTGACGCCGCTGCTCAAGGCTGTCGGCACCCGCAACATATTCTCCGCGAGCACCGTTGACCAGATGCCGAAGCACGTGTCGTGCGGCTACCTGTTCGGGCACCCACTGACCATCCCGGTGCCTGATCTGGACCGGACAGACTTTCTGCTGATGCTGGGCGCCAACCCGTGGGAGTCGAACGGCAGCCTCGCGACTGCGGCCGACTTCCCGGGGCGGCTGAAGGCGATTCAGGCGCGGGGTGGGCGGTTCGTGGTGATCGATCCGCGGCGGACGCGTACCGCCGAGCACGCCGACGAGCACCTGTTCATCAGGCCGGGGACCGACGCCTTTCTGCTGTTCGGGATCGTGCACACGCTGTTCGCCGAGAACCTCGTCGATCTGGGGATGATCGCGGAGCACGTCAGCGGTGTGGAGCAGACGAGGGAGCTGGCGGAAAGTTTCGCGCCGGAGCGGGTGGCCGCGGTGTGCGATGTTCCGGCGGAGCGGATCCGAGGGCTGGCCAGGGAGCTGGCGGCGGCGCCGACCGCCGCGGTGTACGGCCGGATCGGCACCTGCACCGTCGAGTTCGGCACGCTGACCAGCTGGCTCGTCGACGTGATCAACGTGCTCACCGGCAACCTGGATCGGCCCGGCGGTGTGATGTTCCCGCTCGCCCCGCACGTGCGCCGCAACAGCCGGCCGGGCGGCAGCGGCTTCCGAACCGGCCGCTGGACGAGCCGGGTCCGCGGGTTTCCCGAGGTCAAGGGCGAGTTGCCGGTCGCCACCCTGGCGGAGGAGATCGAGACGCCGGGGGAGGAGCAGGTCCGCGCGTTCGTGACGGTCGCCGGGAACCCGGTGCTGTCCACACCGAACAGCGGGCGGCTGGACCGCGCCCTCGCCGGGCTCGACTTCATGGTCAGCGTCGATCCGTACCTGAACGAGACCACCCGGCACGCCGACGTGATCCTGCCGCCGGAGAACCCGGCCCGCAAGGGTCACTACGACTTCTCGTTCCTGGCCCTGTCGGTGCGCAACTTCGCGGCCTACTCGCCGCCGGTGCTGCCGCCGGACCCGGAAAGCATGGACGAGTGCGACATCCTGGCCCACCTCACCCTGATCGCTTCCGGACGCGGGGCGGAGGCTGAAGCAAACGAGCTGCACGCGACGCTGCTGACCCGGGCGAAGGAGAAAGCGGGCCTGGCGGAACAGGTCAGCGGAAACAACCCGGCCGAGCGGCTCCTCGACGTCGCCCTGCGCGCCGGCGCCTACAACCTGACGCTGGATCAACTGCTGGCCAGCCCGCACGGTATCGACCTCGGACCGCTGCAACCGCGCATCCCGGAGGTGCTGAAAACACCGAGCGGCACCGTCGAACTCTGCGTGCCGCCGATCGCCGCCGAGGCGGAACGGCTGCGCGGCGCCCTGGACCGGGACCGCGACGATCTCGTGCTGATCGGCCGCCGGCACCTGCGGTCCAACAACAGCTGGATGCACAACGTCCCGGCCCTGGTGAAGGGCCGGGACAGGTGCACGCTTCAGGTTCATCCGCAGGACGCGGCCCGGCTGGGGCTCACCGACGGTGACGACGCTCAGGTGACGTCGCGTGCCGGTGGGCTGTCCGCCCGGGTCGAGGTCACCGACCGTGTGATGCCGGGGGTGGTGAGCCTTCCGCACGGCTGGGGCCATGACCTGCCGGGCACCCGGACGGCGGTCGCGGCCGCGCATCCGGGCGTCAACTCCAACGTGCTGACCGACGAGCTGGTGATCGATCCGCTCTCCGGCAACAGCGTGCTGAACGGCATTCCGGTCGAGGTCAAGGCGGTCTGACCGCTACTCCGTGTCGTCGCCCGTCGGCAGGTTCGCCACGCCGGGGCCGGAACGCGGGCGGTCCGGGAAGCTGGCCGGTCCGGCGGTGCCACCGGTTGTGGTCATGATGCCGCCGTCCGCCGGCGCGGGTCCGCCGTTGCGCAGTTGCTCCGTGTCGGTGTCCGCCGGCAGCGTGTTCGACAGCTCGTCGCGGGTCTGTGGGTCGCTCATGCTCCCGTTATGCCCGGTTACGCGCCGGCCAAACGACCACACCGCGGTTCGGTCGCGCCAGTGGCGTGAGATCTCCGTCCATTTTCCGTACGACCGGAGCGTCACGCCGCTCGGATAGCACCGTCCCGGCCGACCGGGACCACGGCCGGTGGGATCGATGATCGTTTCATTGATCCGACTCTATTCTGGACGTTCGGCCCATGTCGTCCTCCACCGTCCGTGCGATCGGATCGAAGGGACCGGTAATGGCCGTCCAAAAAGGAGGTACCGTGCGCACACCATCCCGTGCGTTGGCGGGCACCACCGCATCCCTCGTCGCAGCAGTGCTTGTGCTCGCCGCAGGATCCGGTGGGAACGCGGCCCCAGGTAGCCCGGCCCGGGCTCCCGAGGGCGTCAAGGTACATGGCGACGAGAACCACCAGAAGATCAAGGACAACCGGCGCGGACGTGTCGCGCCGACCTCGGACCAGCGCGCACAGGCCGCCGAGGTGAACGCACACGCACGGTGGAACGCGCTGGGCACCCCGGCCGCGCTGACCGCCCGCACCGAACCCCTCGCCGCCGGCCTGCCCGCGGACCCGGTGGCCGCCGCCAAGGCGTATGTCGCTGCCAACCGCGACGTGCTCGGCCTGACCGAGGAGGGTGCCGCAGCCCTCGAGGTGCTGACCTCCGCACCGCTCGGTGAGGGTGCGGCAGTCATCTTCCGCCAGCGTTTCGGCGACCTGCCCGCGGGCGTCGACGGCCTGCTGTCGGTGGGCGTGCGCGACGGCAAGGTCTGGTATGTGAGCTCCTCGCTCGCCCGTGACGCCGGGACACCCGCTCCCGCCACGATCACCGCGGCCGACGCCGAGCGGATCGCCAAGGCCGACGCCGGCATCCCGGAAGGGACCGTGCTGAACACCAAACTCGTGGCGGTGCCGACCGCCGACCTGGGGCCGCGCGCGGCGTACCAGGTGACCCTCGGCGACGACCTGAGCGGGGCGGAGCCGGTCGCGTTCACCACGCACGTGGACGCCCGTGACGGCTCGGTCCTGGTCCGTGAGGAGATCGTCGACTCGCACCGCGACGACAGCCCGGACTGGGAGGTCTTCCCCAACTCGCCGCGGACCGACTACTCGTCCGTGGACACCCGCCGGACCTGGTGCTTCACGGCGGAGCGCGGCTGCGACGAGGTCGTCGGCACCTCCGCCTCGCCGCTGCCCTGGGACGTGGACCCGGCCACCGGCCAGTCCACGCAGACGACGTCGGGCAACAACGCCTTCGCGGTACACAACTGGAACTCCAGCGACGCGTTCACCGTCGGCACCGAGCTGGCGACGCCGCGGCCGGACCGCAGCTACAACTACCCGTGGACCAACCAGTGGCACCGGGAGCAGTGCGCGCCGACGACCTTCGACACCCCGGCCCGCAACGACATCGACGCCGCCCGGGCGAACCTGTTCGCGGCGCACAACCGGATGCACGACTGGTCGTACCACCTGGGCTTCACCGAGGCGACCTGGAACATGCAGGACGAGAACCTGCGCCCCGGTGGCCTGGCGAACGACCCCGAGCAGGGCAACGCGCAGGCCGGCGGGATCAGCGGCGGGCCGCCCACCTTCGCCGCCCGTAACAACGCCAACCAGATCACCCCGCCGGACGGCCAGGCGCCGATCACCAACATGTACCTGTGGCAGCCGATCGCCGGTGTGTTCTACTCCCCGTGCGCCGACGGCGACTACGACATGTCGGTCATCGCCCACGAGTACACCCACGCGATCACCAACCGGATGATCGCCGGCCCGGACGGCGGCCTCAGCTCGCCGCAGGGCATGAGCGAGAGCTGGTCCGACCTGCTCGCCGTGGAGTACCTGGCGGAGCACGGTTACGCGCCGAAGGGCAGCCGGGGCTTCACCATCGGTGAGTACGTGACCGGTGACGACAACGCCGGTATCCGCAACTACAACATGACCCACAGCCCGCTGAACTACAGCTCGGTGGACTACGACTTCGTCGGGCTGCAGGTGCACGCCTCCGGTGAGGTGTGGAGCGCGTCCAACTACGACGTCCGCAACGCCTTCATCAAGCGGTACGGCTACGGCTCGGCCAAGCTCCAGAAGGCCTGCGCCAACGGCAAGGTCGCGGTCACCTCCTGCCCGGGCAACCGGCGCTGGATCCAGCTGGTGTTCGACTCGTTCCTGCTGCTGGCGAACAGCGCCAACAGCCAGGTCGACGCCCGGGACGCGCTGATCGGTGCGGACCTGGTCCGCTTCGGCGGCAAGAACCAGGATCTGATCTGGAACGCGTTCGCCAAGCGTGGTCTCGGCGAGGCGGCGCTCAGCAACGGTGCCGGCGACGTCAACCCGCAGCCCGGCTTCACCTCGCCGTACGCGAAGGAGGCCACTGTCACGTTCCGGCCGCTGGACGAGAACGGCAAGGTCGTGGCCGGCGCGAAGCTGTACGCCGGTGACTTCCAGGCCCGCGCGGTCCCGGTTGCCGACACCGACCCGGCGACGCCACTCACCGACCAGGTCAGCATGATCGCCGGCTCGTACGGGTTCATCGCCCAGGCACCCGGTCACGGGCACGCCCGGGTGGGCAGCACGTCGCTGTGGCCCGGCCAGAACAAGAAGCTGACCGTCAAGCTGCCGCGCAACCTCGCCTCCACCACGAGCGGGGCGACGGCCACCGGCGACGGCATCAACCTGGCCCGGATCACCGACGACGACGAGGCGACCAACTGGGCCTCGCTCAACAGCCCGGTGGCCGGCAAGCAGGTCACCGTCGACCTCGCCGGTGACGCGCAGCGGATCCGCCGGGTCCAGGTGAGCGCGCAGCTGCGCCCGCCGGTCGTCGGCGACCCGGACGCCGGTACGCAGAGCCGGTTCTCCGCGCTGCGGCAGTTCAAGGTGCTCGCCTGCACCGCGACAGCCACGGTTGCCTGCGCCGGCGCGGCCGACTTCCGGACCGTGTTCGTCAGCAAGAAGGACGTCTTCCCGTCCGGCCAGCCGCGGCCCCGGGTCGGCGACCTGAAGATCAAGTCGTTCGACATCCCGCCGACGACGGCGACCCACCTGCGCATCGAGGTGGTCACCAACCAGTGCACCGGCGCGCCCGACTACGCCGGTGAGCAGGACGCCGACCCGCGTGCGGTGAGCGACTGCACGACCGGCAGCCCGCAGGCCGGGAACGTCCGCATCTCGGAGTTCCAGGCGTACACCCGGTAGTCGACCCGGGTGGGTGGGCTTCGGCCCGCCCGCCCGGGACCGGTTCGGTCCGCTACCTACCTGCACCGCTCCAGCACGTCATCCCGCCCTCCGCAGCGCCGATCATGGCGTTTGGATCGCTGGGTGACGAGGCGGTGAAGGAGGCGGAATGGGTACGACCCGGAAGGGCCGGCGCTGGTCGTCGGCATGGGTGGCCGGCACGCTCTCCGTCATGCTGGCCGGCCTCTGCGGTTACGCGGCGGTCGGCGGCTGGCGGCAGACCGGCATCCTCGAGCGGGTGGCGGCCGACGCCAGCCGCACCGACTCGTACCAGCAGGTGGCGTTCCTGGCCGGCTGGGAGACCGCCCTGCTGCAGTCCACGCTCGGCGAGCCGGACAGCCCGGAGCGCAAGCGGCTGCCCGCCGTGGAGACCTGGATGCGGTCGGCGCTGGACCGGATGGTCGACGCCGACGAGGACCACCAGTACCGGGCGTACTGGATCGCCGAGCGGCGCCGTGGCATGCAGCCGGCGATCGACCGCTACCTGGCGGAGCTGGATCGCGGCGACACCGAGGCCGCACGGATCACCCTCAAGACCTGGATCGAGCCGGAAGCGGCGCTGGTCATGGAGGATCTGCGGGTCGAGATGAACTACCACCTCGCCAAGCACGCCGTCTACCAGCAGGCCGCCGAGCGCGAGTCCCGGGTGCTCTGGTGGGGCGGCCTGGCCAGCTTCGCCGTCGGGCTGCTCGTGCTGGGCCTGTTCCTCTGGTCGACCCGGTCGCACCGGCGGCAGGTGGAGACGATGGCGGCCACCGACGCGCTGACCGGCCTGCCGAACCGGACGGCTTTCAGTACGCGTACCCAGCTCGCCCTGTCCGGGCGGAACCGCGACGCCGACCTGACCACCGTCCTGACCGTCAACCTCGACGGGTTCCGGGACGTCAACGAGCAACTAGGTCACCGGATGGGCGACCTGCTGCTGATCCAGGCCGGTCAGCGGCTGCGCGCCTCGGTCCGCGACGAGGACGTGGTGGCCCGCATCGGCGGTGACGAGTTCGCCGTCCTGCTCCGCGACGGCGACCCGGGGCTCGGCGAGACACTCGCCGCCCGGCTCATCGAGTCGTTCGATCAGCCGTTCCTGATCGGCGACGTGACCGTGGACCTGGAGATCAGCATCGGTGCCGCCTCCGCGCAGACCGGCGAGTGCGCGGCGACGCTGCTGCAGCACGCCGACATGGCGATGCGCGAGGCCAAGGCGCAGCGGTTCGGGTTCCACCGGTTCACCGGTGACCACGGCCAGGACTCCGCGGCCCGCCTGACCCTGCTCGGCGACCTGCGGCGGGCCCTGGACAACGGCGCCGAGATCACCCTGCACTACCAGCCGAAGATCGCGATGGACACCGGTGAGGTCGCCGGCGTCGAGGCTCTGGCGCGCTGGAACCACCCGGTCAAGGGGCCGATCTCACCCGGCGAGTTCATCCCGGTGCTGGAGACCACCAGCCTGATCCACCGGTTCACCGACCGGGTTCTCGCGATGGCGCTGAACCAGGCCCGGGAGTGGCTGGACGGCGGGCACCGGGTTCCGGTGGCGGTCAACATCTCCACCCGCAGCCTGCTCGACGTCACGTTCCCCGACCGGGTCGCGGAACTGCTGCTGGAGACCGGTGTACCCGGCGACCAGCTGTGCATCGAGGTCACCGAGCACAGCGTGATGTCCGACCCGGCCACCGCCATCGAGGTGATGCGCCGGATCCGGGCGCTTGGTGTGAAGACGTCGATCGACGACTACGGCACCGGGTATTCGTCGATGACGTACCTCAAGCTGTTGCCTCTGGACGAGCTGAAGGTCGACCGGTCGTTCGTGCAGGACATGACGAACGACCGCAGTGACCACGCGCTCGTCGAATCCACCGTGGAGCTCGGCCGCAACCTCGGTCTGACCGTTGTCGCGGAGGGCGTGGAGGACAGCGCCACCGCGGAGGCGCTGCGCGAGCTCGGCTGCGACGTCGCCCAGGGCTACCTGTTCGCGAAGCCGCTGCCGGCCGCGGCGGTCACCGAGCGGCTGAACCAGCGTCAAGCGGTGACCCCCGCCTGAACTGCACCGATCATGCACATCGAGGCGTATCGTTTCGTTGGATTTGCCAACGCGGGGGATCGTGCGATGAGGCGTCTCTGTGCCGTAACTCTGGGAATCGTCCTGCTGCTCTCCGGCTGTGGAGACTCCGCGGAGCCCACCACGGCCAAGGACAAAATCACCTACCTGACGGCCTTCGGTGCGGTCGGCCGGGACGCCTTCGCCTGGGTCGCCGAGGACAAAGGGTACTTCCGCGATGCCGGGCTGGACGTCACCATCCAGCTCGGCGCCGCCACCGGCGAGAACATCAAGGTGCTCAGCGCCGGGCAGGCGCAGTTCGCCAACCTCGACCTGACCGGCACCTGGATCCTGGCGGACAAGGGCGAGGCCCGTGACATGCGGGCGATCGCCGCGATACACCAGCAGACCCTGGTCTCGATCATCACCCTGGAGGGCTCCGGCATCACCGAGCCGAAACAGCTCGAGGGCCGCAAGCTGGGTGCGGCGACCGGGTCGGTGAACCAGTTGCTCTTCCCGGCGTACGCGAAACTCGCCGGCATCGACGCGAGCAAGGTGGAGTGGGTCAACGCACCTCCCGCCCAGCTTCCCGCGCTGCTGGCCAGCGGGCGGGTCGACGCGCTCAGCACGTTCCTGATCGGGGTGCGGGGCATCGAGAAGGCGGCCGGCGGCAAGAAGGCCGTCGTCCTGCCGTACAGCGAATTTCTGCCCGACCTGTTCGGCAACGGGCTGATCGCACCCGTCTCGGTCATCGAGGGCAACCCCGACCTGACCCGCCGGTTCCGCGACGCGGCGCTCAAAGGCCTGCAGTACACCCTGGACCATCCGGACGAGGCCGCCCAGATCCTGAAGAAGGCGCAGCCCGCGGCCGACGTGACGGCGGCCGTCGGCGAGATCACCCTGATGGCGCCGTATGTGAAACCCTCCGGCGTCATCGACAAGTCCCGGGTCAGCCAGGCCCTCGCCACCCTCCAGAGCGGCGGTCTGATCGGGTCCGGCCTGACACCGGACGCTGTCGTCGACTTCGCCATGGTGCCGGCCGGATGAGACCCGCGTACTCGTTCGACAACGACGACCCGGCCGCCGAGCAGCGCCACGACATCCTCGCCGAGATGCTCGACCCGTTCACCTTCGCGCGGCTCGCCGACGCCGGCGACCTCACCGGCCGTCGCTGCCTGGAGGTGGGCGCGGGCGGCGGCAGCGTCGCGCGCCGGCTGGCGGCCCTGACCGGGCCGGGTGGGCGGGTGCTGGCCACCGATCTCAACCCGCGCCACCTGCCGGTGAATCAGGGGTACGCGGTGATGCGCCACGATCTGATGACCGACCCGATCCCGGAACCGCCGTGGGACCTGATCCACGCGCGCCTGGTGCTGGCCCATCTGCCCCGCCGAGCCGAGATCCTGCACAGGCTCGCCGAGTCCCTGGCCCCGGACGGGATCCTGCTGGTGGAGGACTGGGTTTCGGCGTACCCCGATGTGGTTCTGAACGCCCCCGACGCGGCCGCCGCCGCCCTCGTCGAGCGTTACCACCGCATCGTGGTGAACCGCCTGCTCCCGGCGAACGGCGCCGACCCGTCCTGGGGCAGCCGGACGCACGCCGCCATGCTCGCCGCCGGCCTCACCGGCGTGCGGACCGAGATCCGCGCCGAGTCCTGGGCCGGTGGCACGGCGGGCGGCCTGCTCATCGCGGTGAACGTCGCGCAGGTGGGCGCGGGGCTGCTCGCCGCCGGGCTCACCGAGGCCGAACTGGAACGCCTGTGCACCCTGGCGACCGACCCGCGGCTGGTGATCCGCGGCCACCTCACCTACTCCACGTCGGGGCGCCGCCGGTGACACGCGCCCGGTCGTGGGTGCTGCCGCTCGCCGGCAGCGTGGTGGCGATCGGGCTCTGGTGGGCGGCGACAGCGGTGTTCGGCATCCGCACGTTCTTCCTGCCCGCACCGCCCGACATCGTCGCCGCGTTCCGCCGGCAACCCGGCTACCTGCTGCGCGAGGCCGGCGCCACGCTCACCGCGACAGTGACCGGGTTCGGCATCGCGGTGGTCACCGGCCTGCTGCTGGCCGTGCTGCTGACCGCGTGGCGCGCCCTGGAACGCGCCACCCTGCCGGTGCTCGTCGCGCTCAACTCGGTGCCCAAGGTGGCGGTGGCCCCGCTGCTGGTGGTGTGGCTCGGCTTCGGCGCCCGGCCGAAAATCGTGCTGGTGGTGCTGATCTGCTTCTTCCCGGTCGTGGTCGCGACGATGGCGGGACTCAGCTCGACGCCCGCCGAGCTCGGGGAGCTGAGCCGCTCACTGTCGGCGAGCGTCGTCCAGTCGTACGTCAAAATCAGGCTGCCCTGGGCACTGCCGCAAGTGTTCGTCGGTTTGAAGGTCGCCATCTCACTCGCCGTGATCGGCGCCGTGGTCGCCGAGATCAACAACCCGACCAGCGGGCTCGGCGCGGTGATCGTGCTCTCCGGGATGTCGTTCGACACGCCTCTCGCGTTCGCCGCGATCGCCCTGCTCGCCCTCCTCAGCACCGCACTGTTCTACCTGGTGGTGACCCTGGAACGGCTCCTCGTGCCGTGGGCGCGGGCGATCAGCGGATGATCTCGCTGCGCGGGGTGTCCCGGACCTTCCCGGCCCGGTCCGGCGCGGTCACCGCCCTGCACGGCATCGACCTGGACATTGCGGAGGGTGAGTTCGTCGCGGTCATCGGCCGGTCCGGATGCGGAAAATCGACGCTGCTGCGCCTGATCGCGGGCCTGCTGCCGGCCACGTCCGGAACCATCACGATCGGCGGCGTACCGGTGCGGGCGCCCACCCGCGACGTGGCGCTGATGCAGCAGCAACCGGCGCTGCTGCCGTGGCGCACGGCCCTGGCCAACGTCATGCTGCCGGTGGAGATCGCCCGGCTGCCGCGCCACACCCACGAGGCCCGCGCGACAGAGCTCCTCGACGCGGTCGGGCTGGCCGGATTTCACCACCGCCATCCGTACGAGCTGTCCGGCGGCATGCAACAACGAGTGGCCCTGTGCCGTGCGCTCATCCAGCAGCCCCGGGTGCTGCTGATGGACGAACCGTTCTCGGCGCTGGACGCCCTCACCCGCGAAGACCTGGCCACCCAGTTGCAGGAGCTGCATCTGGCCCGCCCGGCCACGACGGTCTTCGTGACCCACTCGATCCAGGAGGCCGTCCTGCTGGCGGACCGGGTGGTGGTGCTGAGCCCGCGGCCGGGGCGGGTGCGGGAGGTGCTTGACGTGGACATCGGCAGGCCACGGTCGCTGGGGCACAGCGCGGCCCTGCCCGCGGTGGCGGAGTGCGTCGCCCACCTGCACGACCTGCTCCTCTCAGCCGGTGCGCCTCTCTCAGCCGGTGACCAGTTCCCTGCCGGTGAACTGCGCTCGGGGAACCACCGTGCCACGGCGGAAGTTCCACAGGTCCCAGGCAGCGTGCGAGGCAAGAGCCAATCCGGCGACACCCCGCTGGGTGCCAGCTGAGCCGGCCGCTGGCGTTCAGCGGTGCCTCGGGCCGCGAAACGGCCCGCTGGGTGCCAGCTGAGCCGGCCGGCTGGCGTTCAGCGGTGCCTCGGGCCGCGAAACGGCCCGCTGGGTGCCAGCTGAGCCGGCCGGCTGGCGCTGAGCGGTGCCTCGGGCCGCGAAACAGCCCGCTGGGTGCCAGCTGAGCCGGCCGGCTGGCGCCGGCCCGTTACTGCAACAAACCTGCAAATGGATTTCGTTGACGTGAAGATATCGCCGGTGGCAGATTTCAAGTCGGAATAACCGTCCCCGGACCCCGCCGGATCCCCACTTCAGGGCGCTTTTCAAGAAATGCCGTGCATTCGCGTCCGCACCCGGTGGAACCCCATTCTCGACAGGAGAATCGATTCATGGCTGCAAATCCCCGTGCCCGCCGGCTGCGCCGGTTGGCCGGTGCCGGAGGGATGGCCACGGTGATCACCGCGGCGCTGATCGCCACCGTGACCAGCGCCGAGGCGGCGACCGCGTTCAGCGCGGACTTCGAGTCGGGCAGCACCAGCGGCTGGTCGAAGTCGGGCGGCACCTGGTCGGTCGTCGCCGACGGTACGCAGACGCTGCGCCAGACGAACGCCGGCAGTGAGAACGCCCGCGATTTCGCCGGTGACTCGTCCTGGACCGACTACACCGTGTCCGCCAAGGTCAAGCCGCTCGCTTTCGGTTCGGGAGGTTTCGTCGGCCTGCTGGCCAGGGCGAAGAGCTCCACCACCTTCTACCGGCTGGCCCTGCTGCCCTCGAACCAGGCGCAGTTGCAGGCGGTCAACAGCGGCAACATCACCGTGCTGGGCACTTCGTCGCGCACCGTGGCCACCGGCTCCTGGTACACGCTCAGCCTCAGCGTCACCGGCACCTCGATCACCGGCAGCGTCAACGGCGCCGCCGTCGGCACCGGCACCAGTTCGATCGCCTCCACCGGGCGGATCGGGCTGCAGACCGGTTACGCCTCAGCCGGCTTCGACGACGTGATCGTCACGACAGGCGGAACAACACCGCCCACGAGCAGCCCCACGACCAGCCCGAGCCCGTCAACGAGCCCGAGCCCGAGCACCAGCCCGAGCACCAGCCCGAGCACCAGCCCGAGCCCTTCCACATCGACCCCGCCGCCCACCAGCAACGCCCTCTACGCCGCCCCGAACGGCTCAGCCACCGCGGCCGGCACCGAGGCGGCACCCACCACCCTCGCCTCCGCGATCACCCGGATTGCCGCGGGCGGCACTATCTACCTGCGCGGCGGCACCTACAGCTCCGCCTCGACGATCACCATCGCCCCCGGTAACAACGGTTCCTCGGGCGCCCTGAAGAAGATCTTCGCCTACCCCGGTGAGCGGCCGATCCTGAACTTCTCCGCCCAGGCGGAAGCCACCACGGCCCGCGGCCTCGCGATCAACGGCAACTTCTGGCACATCCAGGGGCTGATCGTGGAGCGTGCCGGTGACAACGGCATCTTCATCGGCGGCAGCAACAACATCGTCGAGCGTACGGTCACCCGCTTCAACCGCGACAGCGGTCTTCAGATCTCCCGGATCGCGTCCGACACTCCGAATTCGCAGTGGCCCGCGAACAACCTGGTCCTCACCTCGGAGTCGCACGACAACGCCGACTCCGACGGCGAGGACGCCGACGGTTTCGCCGCCAAGCTGACCGTCGGTTCCGGGAACGTCTTCCGCTACACCGTGTCGCACAACAACATCGACGACGGCTGGGACCTTTACACCAAGTCGGACACCGGCCCGATCGGCGTGGTGACCATCGAGGACTCGATCGCCTACCGCAACGGCACTCTCACCGACGGTTCGCAGGCCGGCAACGGCGACCGGAACGGCTACAAGCTGGGCGGCGAGGACATCGGCGTGAACCACATCGTGCGCCGCAGCATCGCCTACAACAACGGCAAGCACGGGTTCACCTACAACAGCAACCCGGGCAGCATGACGATCTCCAACAACCTGAGCATCGACAACGCCGAGCGCAACTTCAACTTCGACGCCGGCTCCTCAACCTTCCGCAACAACACGTCCTGCCGCAGTGGCAGCGGCACCAACGACCGGATCATCGGCAACTCCGACGCCTCCAACCAATTCTGGTCCGGCTCGAACGGATCGCGCTGCACGTCGTACACCGGAGCCCTTGCCTGGTCCTTCGCCTCCGACGGCAAACTCGTCGTGACCCTGGGCGGCCGCGTCGTCTCCCTCTGACCGATTCTGCTCAGGCCCGGCCGGTTCCTCGGCCGGGCCTGACCCCATTCAAGATCAAGACCATTTTTCTTGTACGCGTTTCGCTCAGCTCTCCACCGCCCACGCGATCACCTGCAACGCAGGCCTTTGCCGCGCCCGCCGGGCGGAGCTGCCCACTCACCCGCCACGGCCCGCCGCGCCCACTCACCCGCCACCGGCCCACCGCGCCCACTCACCCGCCACGGCCCACCGCGCCCGCCGGGCGGAGCTGCCCACCCACTCGCCACCGGCCCACCGCGCCCACTCACCCGCCACGGCCCACCGCGCCCGCAAAGGTCATCCGTAGCGAATGAGGACCTGCCGCGGAGAGTCGGTGATGGTGGCAGCATGGACGCGATTCTGGGATCACTGACCGAGACGGAACTGGCGCTCGTCCGCGAGGCGGACCCTGATCGCTTGACCACCCTGGACGAGGACGCCCTCATCGAGCTGCACACCAGGGTTCGGAAGGCGCGCAACAAGCAGGTCAAGAACTACCGCCGCCGAGCCGCCACCCGCATCGAGGAGTCCGGCGGCCGCGGCAAGGCGTACGCGCGCAACGCCCGCCGCCGCGCCAAGGCCGAAGTGTTCGAGGAACTGCTCTCCGCGGTCAGCACGCGCCTGGCCACCGTGGCCCACGAGAGCGCGGAAACGTTGCGAGCCGAGCGGCTGGCGGAACCCGTACGCCCGCCCGTCCCGCCTCCTCCCGTGAAAAAGCTGAAGCCCCAGCAGCACGACCGCCGCCCGAAAACCCCCGACCGCAGCAAACGTCACGCCTCGACCCGTGCCTCCGGCGCCCGCCGCCAGGCCCGCCGCGACAACCGCTGACACCCACCCCGCTCTGCCTCGTCCCGCAAAACGCCCCGCCGCTCGCAGCCCGCACCGGCCGTCCCCATCCGATAGCCTGACCCGTGATGGAACGCGATCTTCTCGCCGCACGCGACCTTGTCGCCGCCCTCGCGGTCAGCGCCGGCCGGCTGCAACTCGAGCGGCGCGACACCCTGAAGATGGGCGCCCCCAAGGCGCACGCCAACGATGTCGTCTCCGACGTCGACATCGCCAGCGAGCGCCTCATCGTGGACGCCATCCTCGCGTCCTGGCCCGACGACGCGGTGCAGGCCGAGGAGGGCCACGGCCGCGCCGGTACGAGCGGCTGGACCTGGGTCGTCGACCCGCTCGACGGCACCCGCAACTACGTCAGCCGTACCGGGCCGTGGTCGGTGTGCATCGCGCTGTACCACGGTGAGCAGGCCCGGCTCGCCGTCGTGCACGATCCCGCCGCGGACGAGACGTTCAGCGCCGTCGACGGCGGCGGTGCGTTCCTGAACGGCGAGCCGATCTCGGCGTCGAGCGGCCCGCCCCTGAACGAGGCACTTGTCGGCGTCAGTTTTCAGCCCAATCCGCGTACCAAGGACCGCGCGGGCCGGGTGATCCGCGAGCTGCTCCCGCAGGCCGGCGACATCCGCCGCCTCCCCGCCGCGCTGAACCTGGTCTACCAGGCCGCCGGGCGCCTGGACGGCGGCGTGGCCCTCGACACGAACCTGTGGGACATCGCCGCCGGCGCCCTGATCGCCCGGGAGGCGGGCGTGACCCTCGGCGGCCACGGCACCGACTTCACCACCGAGCTCACCATCGGCGCCGCCCCCGCCCTGTGGCCCGCCCTGTCCGAGCTGGTCCGCGCGGCAACCTGACCGAGCCGGACAGTTGACGCGTGACGGCGACTTCGGCTGCGCCCTGTGCGGCAGCGCCCTGGGCGAGCCGGATCAGCACGTGCCGCCCATCTGAGGCAGAATCAGTCTGTGCGAGATATGGGACGGTATGGACTCTGGGCGCCCGAGCGAATCTGGCCGGATGACGCCTCCGCCATCGCCGAAGCGGCGCGTGAGATCGAGGATCTCGGGTTCGGGGCGCTGTGGGTCGGCGGCAGCCCGGCGGACGATCTCGGCCTGGCCGAAGCGGTCCTCGCCGCGACCAGCGCGCTCGTGGTCGGCACCAGCATCGTGGACATCTGGACCAGCGACGCGCAGCGGCTGGCGGCCTCGCACGCGCGCATCAGCGACCGGTTCCCCGGGCGGTTCTACCTCGGCGTCGGTTCCGGGCACGCACCCACGGCCGAGTCGCGCGGGCAGTCCTACACCCGCCCCCTGAGCCGGCTGCGCGAGTTGCTCACCGGGCCGCTGTCCGGGGTGCCCGCTCAGGAGCGGATGATCGCCGCCCTGGGCCCGAAGACCCTGGAGGCGGCGGGTGAGCTGACCGCCGGCGCCCTGCCGTACCTGATGCCACCGGCACACACCGCCGAGGCCCGCCGCATCCTCGGCGCCGGCCCGCTGCTCGTCCCGGAGCAGAAGGTCTTCCTCGGCACCGATGCCGCCGCCGCCCGCCGCGGCGGCCGGAAGGCGCTGCGGCTCTATCTGGCCCTGCCCAACTACACCCGGCAGCTGGTCAAATTCGGCCTCGACGACTCGGACCTCGCGGGCGACGGCAGCGACCGCTTCATCGACTCCGCGGTGATCTGGGGCGACCCCGAGCGGGTCCGCGCCGGCGTCGACGCCCACCTGAAAGCGGGCGGCGATCACGTGGCGGTGCAGGTCCTGATCGAGTCCGGCGCGCCGACCACACTGCCGCGCGCCGAGTGGCGGCAGCTGGCCGGATTGCTCGGGCTCACCTCGTAGCGCGTCCGCCCGGACCGGCCTCCCAGACGCGGTCGATGATCACTTCCGTCAGCCTGGTCAGGCGTTGGGTCAAGAGCCTGGCATGCGTACGGGTGTCGGACAGCGCGAGGCGAATATCGGACGCGAGATGGTTCGCCTCCCGGACCTCGCACTCGGCGCGGAGGGTGTCCGGCGACGTCGACGTCTCCCGGGCGACCACGTCCAGAACCGCCGGCAGGTGCGGTCCGCTGTCGGCGATGACGAAGAACCAGTCGTCCATCGGCTCACCGAACCGGGCCCATTCGAAATCCAGCAGTGCGGTGAGCCTCCCGTCCACCGCGAGCCAATTACCCCAATGGCAATCCGCGTGCACCGGGACATCGGCGCGAGCGTGCTGAGGTGCGCTCCCGGCAATCCTCGTGAGCCCCGCTAGCAGAGAAAACGGCACGACGCCGTCGCGGTCCGCGGCAGCGACACCCTCGATCTCGGCCAGCAACGCCGCTTTGCTGACGAAGCCGCCGTGGTCGAGCGGCTCCCGCAGGATCCGTTCGGCGTCCCCTCGTGGAGCCCAGCTGTGCAGTGCGTGGAGCCGTTGTACCGCCTGCTCCGCCAATGAGCACGCCATCGCCTCATCGACGTCCGGCAGTCCCATGCCGGGAACTGCCCCCGGCGCGCGGACGTAGCAGGCGTACCGCACCTCGTGCCCGCCCACCAGGTGGGTTCCGCTGCCGAGAAGCGGTGCGGTGAGCCCGTCCGGCAGCTTTGCAGCGAGGGTGATCTCCCGGCTGAGGCGGGTGTGCTCCTCCGCTGCGATGATCTTCACGACGATGTCGGCGGCGACGTGAACCTGATGCGAAAGGCTCTCCACGGCGGCCATCGGTCCGGGGTTACGACCGAGGACCGTGGTGGCGATCGCCCGAGCGGCTTGCCCCGTGATCATCGTGTCAGTCATCGGTGATCCCCTGTCCGCCGGTCTCCGGAACACCGTAGATCCCCGTGATCCCCTGTCCGCCGGCCTCCGGAACAACGTAGATCCCGGTGGCCCCCGGGAGCCGATCGACGTAACCGCTGACGCGCCGGGGCCGGTGTCATCAAGGCCGCGAACCCTTTTTCGGCAACACCGATCGGTTCTCGCCGCAACGCGTTGATGGGCGCCTTCGGCACACCCGGGAATTGCGGCCCCAGCGCATTCGACTTTGTGATTCCCGGCACTCGGCGACACGTTCCGGCCGGATGGATCAACGTCAGTCGCCGCTATTCCGCAGACCTTTCATCGACGGTTGCGTTCCCCGGCGTTCGCGCACGCGGCTGTTGTACGTTTCGAGTGTTCTGGGGGGATTGGCCCCTGTGGGCTACGGGGAGCGGATGATGACGGTCGATGTCGCGGCGGCGCCACGGGCACGAGGCCTGCTCAGCCCGGTGAAGGACCTGCGGGTGGCCGCCAAGCTGTTCCTCAGCTTCGCCGTGGTCTGCGCGCTCGCGGTGATCATCGGTGTGGTGGGTGTGCTGCAGGTGCGGGCCGCCAACGACCGGATGAAGGAGTTGTACGCGTCCAACCTCAAGGCCATCGACTACCTCGGCAAGACCAGCAACGCGGTCACCTCGCTCCGGTTCCAGCTGGCGAACATGATGCTCACGCCGGACCGGGCCGGCCGGGACGCGGCACAGGCGAAGATCGACGCGGTGGACGCGGACCTCGACACCCAGTTCGCCAACTACAAGTCGACGGGCACCGAGGGGCGCGAGACGCAGATCGCCGCGTTCGAGGAGGCGGTGGCCGGCTACCGGCAGATCCGCGACGAGCAGATGATCCCGCTGGCACTCGCGAACAACGTGGCCCGGTTCATCGAGGTGCGTGCCGGCGAGGCTCAGCCCTTCATCGACGCCACCGACGGGGCGCTGGAGGAGCTGATCCGGATGGAGGACGCGTTCGCGGTCAAGACACAGCAGGAGTCGGATGAGGCGGCTTCCGGTGCCGCGATCACGATCGGCGGCATCGTCGTGGCCGCGTTGATCCTCTCGGCGATCATCGTGGTGCTGATCAGCCGGGCGGTGGCCCGCCCGCTCGGCCGCGCGGTGACCGTCCTGGAACGGGTCGCCGGTGGCGAGCTCGTCGGCCGGCTGCCGGTGGACACCGCGGACGAGGTCGGCCGGATGGGCGGGGCGCTGAACACCGCGCTGGAGCGCATCAGCGGCGCGATGCGCGACATCGGCGGCAACGTGGACACCCTCGCCTCGTCGTCGGAGGAGCTGGCCGCCGTCGCGGCCCTGGTCAACGAGTCGGCCGACCGCTCCTCGGCGCAGGCCCAGGCCGCGTCCTCGGCGACCGAGCAGATCAGCATGAACATCACCACGATCGCAGCCGGCTCCGACGAGATCGGTGCGTCCATCGGCGAGATCGCCCGATCGACCTCCAGCGCCGCGGAGGTCGCCTCCAGCGCGGTGACCGCCTCGGCCAAGGCCGGCGAGATCCTCAACAAGCTGGGCGCCTCCTCCACCGAGATCGGAGCCGTCGTCAAGCTGATCACCACGATCGCGGAGCAGACCAACCTGCTCGCCCTCAACGCCACCATCGAGGCCGCGCGAGCCGGTGAACTCGGCAAGGGCTTCGCCGTGGTCGCCGGTGAGGTCAAGGAGCTGGCTCAGCAGACCGCCCGCGCCACCGAGGACATCTCCACCCGGGTCCTGACCATTCAGGGCGACTCCGAGGCCGCGGTCGTGGCGATCGAGGACATCAGCAAGATCATCGAGCAGATCAACGCGACCCAGTCAGCCATCGCCGCCGCGGTGGAGCAGCAGACCGCCACCACCACCGAGATGAGCCGCAACGTCAACGAGGTAGCCGCCGGCTCCTCCCAGATCAGCGAAAGCGTCTCCGCCGTCGCCGCAGCCGCCGGCGAAACCACCAGCGCCGCCGCCAACACCGCCCAGACCTCCCACGACCTCGCCCGCATCGCCAGCGCCCTACAGGGCAGCCTCGCCCGCTTCACGTACTGAGCCTCGCCTCGCCTCGCCTCGCCTCGCCTCGACCTGCACCGCCCCGCCCCGACCTGCACC